>DATFMT010000031.1:0-4698 GCA_035266745.1 Geothermobacteraceae bacterium
AACTGAATTAAACATCAAGGAGAGAGACATGGCAAAAATTATCTGGTCAGAAATTGATGAAGCACCGGCATTGGCAACTTATGCCTTTTTGCCGATCGTTCAGGCGTTCTGCAAGGGGACCGGCGTCGACGTCGAGACCTTGGACATTTCCCTGTCCGGCCGCGTTATTGCGAACTTCCCGGAGAAGTTGACGGAAGAGCAGAAGGTTGCCGATAATCTGGCAGCCATGGGCGAACTGGTCCAGAAGCCGGAAGCCAACATTATCAAGCTGCCGAACATCAGCGCTTCGATCCCGCAGTTGCAAGCCTGTATCAAGGAACTGCAGGAAAAAGGCTACGATATCCCCAGCTATCCAGAAGAAGCCACGACCGATGAAGAAAAAGCACTGCAGGCTCGTTTTGCCAAGTGCCTCGGCTCAGCGGTCAACCCGGTTCTGCGTGAAGGCAACTCTGACCGTCGTGCCGCCGCTTCGGTCAAGAGATTTGCCCAGAAGAACCCGCACCGGATGATGAAAGACTGGCCTGCTCCAGGCACCTCCAAGTGCCGTGTTGCTCATATGGAGAGTGGTGACTTCTACGAGACCGAAAAATCGGTGACCATGGACAAGGCGGACACCGTCAAAATTCAGTTCGTTGACGAAGCCGGTAACATCACCGTCAAGAAAGACGGCTTAACGCTGCTCGCAGGCGAAGTCCTCGACAGCTCGGTGATGAAGGTCGCAGAGTTGAGCAAATTCTATGCAGAAACCGCTGCCGAGGCGAAGGAGAAAGACGTCCTGCTCTCCCTGCACCTCAAAGCGACGATGATGAAGATCTCTGACCCGATCATGTTCGGTCATGCCGTTAAGGTCTACTTCAAGGACGCTCTCGAGAAACATGCCGCGACTCTGAAGTCGATCGGTGCCAACCCGAATCTCGGCATGGGCGACATCCTCAACAAGCTCGGCAAGCTGCCGGCTGACAAGAAAGCCGAAATCGAAGTCGACATCAACAAGTGCTACGAAACCGGCCCGGCGCTCGCCATGGTCGACTCGCGCAAGAACATCACCAACCTGCACGTCCCCAACGACGTCATCGTCGATGCGTCGATGCCGAATGTTGTCCGTGACGGCGGCAAGATGTGGAACCTGCAGGACGAATTGCAGGATACCATCGCCATGGTTCCCGACCGCTGCTACGCTACCATGTACCGCGAGATCATCGAGGACGCCAACAGGAACGGCCAGTTCAACCCGGCCACCATGGGCAGCGTCGCCAACGTCGGCCTGATGGCACAGAAGGCCGAGGAGTACGGCTCCCATGACAAGACCTTCGAAGCCCCTTCGGCCGGTAAATTCCAGGTCGTCAACTCGGCTGGCGAAGTCCTCCTTGAGCAGCCGGTTTCCACCGGCGATATCTACCGCTCCAGCCAGGCCAAGGACATCCCGATCAAGGACTGGGTCAAACTCGCCGTCAACCGCGCCAAGGCGTCCGGCGAGCCGGCCATCTTCTGGCTCGACGAAAAGCGAGGTCACGACGCCGAGATCATCAAGAAGGTCAACAAGTACCTGCCCGAGTTCGACACCACCGGTCTCGACATCCGGATCATGGATCCGGTTTCGGCAATGAAGTTCTCTCTCGAGCGGGTTCGCAAGGGCGAGAATACCATCTCGGTCACCGGTAACGTCTTGCGTGATTATCTGACCGACCTCTTCCCGATTCTCGAACTGGGAACCTCCGCCCGGATGCTCTCCATCGTGCCGTTGCTGGCCGGTGGTGGCTTGTTCGAAACCGGAGCCGGTGGTTCGGCGCCGAAGCATGTTGAGCAGTTCCTTCGCGAAGGTCATATCCGCTGGGATTCACTCGGCGAATACTGCGCCCTGGTTCCGTCGCTCGAGCAGTGCGCGAACGCCGACAGCAATCCGAAAGCCAAAATCCTGGCCGAAACCCTCGACGCTGGCATTGGCCAGTATCTGGAGAACCAGAAGCTCCCGTCCCGTAAGGTCAAGGAAATCGACAACCGCGGCGCCAGCTTCTACCTCGCCCTCTACTGGGCCAAGGCACTTGCCGCCCAGGACCAGGACGCCGAACTTAAGGCACGTTTCACCAAGGTCGCTGCCGACCTCGAAGCCAAGGCCGCCAAGATTGACCAGGAGCTGATCGATTGCCAGGGTTCCCCGGTGGATATCGGCGGCTATTTCCGCCCCGATCCGGTCAAGGCCGACCAGGCCATGCGCCCGAGCGCAACCCTGAATGCCATCATCGACGCCATGTAATGACCAGGCTCGTTGCCATGAAAACACAAAAAAACCCGCCTCATGGCGGGTTTTTTTGTGTCTGCCGGCGACTTGACAATTCCACAGTGCATAGAGCGATAGAGATAAAAATACTGCAAAGCGCAAATTTCTTGACAGACAAACATTGTTTGTATACTGTATACACCGTTATTTGATCCAGGTAGTCGTGGTCAATGTTCTTATCAAAGCCGGTCGGTTATGACTGGCATCATTAATCAATTCCAAAGGAGAGAGAAATGGCTAGATCAAAGATTGCTCTGATCGGTGGTGGACAGATTGGTGGCGTGCTGGCTCAGCTGAGCTGCCTGCGAGAACTGGGCGATGTCGTTCTGTTTGACATCGTTGAGGACATGCCCCAGGGTAAGACCCTTGACATCGCTGAGGCGTCACCGGTCGACGGTTTTGATGTTTCCTGTACCGGTACCAACAGCTACAAGGACATCGCCGGCGCCGATGTCGTCATCGTCACCGCCGGCCTGCCGCGCAAACCGGGCATGAGCCGTGACGACCTGATCGAAGTCAACTCCAAGATCATGACCTCGGTCGCCGAAGGCATCCGTGACAATGCTCCGAACGCCTTTGTTATCGTCATCTCCAATCCGCTCGACGCCATGGTCACCCTCTGCCAAAAGGTCACCGGTTTCCCGCCCGAGCGCGTCATGGGTCAGGCCGGCGTCCTCGACTCGGCCCGCTTCGCCACCTTTATCGCCTGGGAACTCGGCGTCTCCGTCAAGGACGTCACCGCCATGACCCTCGGCGGCCACGGTGACACAATGGTTCCGCTGATCCGCTATGCCAGTGTCAATGGCATCCCGGTCATGGAACTGCTCGAGCAGAAGTACGGCGCCGACAAAGCCAAAGAAGTCATGACCGCCATGGTCGAGCGCACCAAGGCTGCCGGCGGCGAAGTTGTTAAACTGCTGAAGACCGGCTCCGCGTTCTACAGCCCGGCCTCTTCCGCCATTGCCATGGCCGAGTCGATCCTCAAGGACCAGAAACGGGTTCTGCCGGTCTGTGCCAAACTGAATGGCGAATTCGGCGTGGACGGCTTCTATGTCGGCGTCCCCTGTGTCCTCGGAGCGGGTGGTGTTGAGAAGATCCTTGATTTCAAACTCGACGCGACCGAGCAGGCCCTGATGGACAACTCGGTTGCAGCCGTTAAAGAACTGGTTGGCGTCCTGGAGAACCAGGGACTCCTGTAAGCCACTGAAATATCTTGCCACACAAAAG
Organism: Geothermobacteraceae bacterium; assembly: GCA_035266745.1. Classification (GTDB taxonomy): domain Bacteria; phylum Desulfobacterota; class Desulfuromonadia; order Desulfuromonadales; family Geothermobacteraceae; genus DATFMT01. The sequence goes on from DATFMT010000031.1 coordinate 3,506, forward strand.
AAGGGCAATGGCGACATTGCCCTTCTTTTCATTGAGACAACCAGGTCAATATTTAGCCATCCAGTAGACAGTTTTATCCCGGTTAAATAGTTGATTCCGTAAACAATATTTACTGGCGCCTGTTCGCCACCTGTGCTAAGATTCCGCCGTTTATGAACCACCTCCGGTGGTAATCACATAATAAGGAGACAAACGGTAATGAGCAGTGCAAAAGGGAAAATCGAAATCATCGAGAAGTACTGCAAGGGGTGCAGCATTTGCGTTGAATTTTGCCCTACCAAGGTACTCGAGATGGATGCGTTTGTTGTCAAGGTAGCCAATGCCGATGCCTGCATCGCCTGTATGCAGTGTGAACTTCGTTGCCCTGATTTCGCCATTAAAGTCGAAAAAACCGCATAATTTATCATAGGAGGATCACACACGTGGCTAAAAAAGTTGCTCTTCTTCAGGGGAACGAAGCCTGTGCCCACGGTGCTGTCTATGCCGGGTGCAAGTTCTTCGGTGGCTACCCGATCACCCCTTCGACCGAGGTCGCCGAGGTGTTGTCCAACGAACTGCCGAAAGTTGGCGGTAAATTCATCCAGATGGAAGACGAAATCGCCGCTATGGCATCCATTATCGGTGCCTCTCTCGCCGGGTCCAAAGCCTTGACCGCTTCTTCCGGCCCGGGCATTTCGCTCAAGCAGGAACTGATCGGTTATGCCTGCATCGCCGAAGTTCCCTGCGTCATCATCAGCGTCATGCGCGGCGGCCCCTCGACCGGTATGCCGACCGGCCCCGGCCAGTCTGACGTCATGCAGGCCAAATGGGGCACCCACGGCGATCATGCGACGATCGCGCTCGCTCCGGCCTCCTGCCAGGAGATTTTCACCGAAACCGTCCGGGCCTTCAACCTCGCCGAAAAATACCGCATGCCGGTCCAGGTTGTGTACGACGAGATCGTTGGCCACATGCGCGAGCGGATCGAATTCCCCGAGCCGGGCGAATTGGAAGTCATTGACCGGGCTGCGCCGACTGATTCCCCGGCCGACTACAAGCCGTACGATCCCACCAAAGGGGATGTGCCGCCGCTGGCCGCCTTCGGTTCCGGCTACAAATTCCATGTCACCGGCCTGAACAAGGCACCTGATGGTTTCCCGACCACCAAAGCGGATCTGGTCGATGCCGAAGAGCGCCGTCAGATCCTCAAGGTT
>DATFMT010000032.1:0-8541 GCA_035266745.1 Geothermobacteraceae bacterium
CCTACCGCCTGCTGGCCAAGCAGGTCGATTATCCTTTGCATATCGGCATCACCGAGGCCGGCACCACCTGGGCCGGGACGATCAAGAGCGCCATCGGCCTCGGCGCGTTGCTGCTCGACGGCATCGGCGACACCCTGCGCGTCTCGCTGACCGGCGACCCGGTCGAAGAGGTCCGGGTCGGCTGGGAGCTGCTGAAATCGCTCGAGCTGCGCGAGCGGGGACCGGTCTTTATCAGCTGCCCGACCTGCGGGCGCTGCGAGATCAACCTGATCGCTACCGCCGAGGAGGTTGAACGACGCCTACACAACTACCCGAAAAAACTGACCATCGCCGTGATGGGCTGCGTCGTCAACGGTCCGGGCGAAGCCCGCGAGGCCGATCTCGGCATCGCCGGCGGCAAGGGGCAGGGGATGCTGTTCCGCAAGGGGGAGATCGTCCGCAAGGTGGCCGAGGCCGATCTGGCCGAAGCGCTGATTGAGGAAGCCTGGAATTTACTGGACGAAACTGGCGAAGAGAGTTGACAGGGCGTCGCTAGCGGGCATGCTTAAGGCAAACTGGTCTGCTGGTGTCCACACGTCTTCAACAGGGTCATTTTTAAGGGGGAACTTATGGATTGGAAACAGTATCTTTCTACGGACAGCGTGACTGAGTATGTCATCCCCTGGGCGATCAATATCATTTTCGCCCTCGGTATTTTCATCGTCGGGCGCTGGGTGGTCAGGGCGATCGTCGGGGTTCTGAAACGGATGCTGATCAAGGCCAAGATGGACGACATCCTGGTCGACTTCATCTGCACCATAGCCCGCACCGCCTTGCTGCTGTTTGTCATTATTGCCGCGCTCGAACAGCTCGGGGTCGATACCACCTCGCTGATTGCGCTGCTCGGTGCTGCCGGCCTGGCGGTCGGTCTGGCCCTGCAGAACTCGCTGGCGAATTTCGCCGCCGGGGTGATGTTGATCGTGTTTCGCCCCTTCAAGGCCGGCGACTTTGTCGAGGCGGGAGGGACGACCGGGGTCGTCGAGAAAATCAGCATCTTTTCCACCACCATGCGCACCGGCGATAACCGCGAGGTGATCGTGCCTAACGGCAGCATCTACGGCAGCAACATCACCAACTACTCGGCCCGTGATACCCGGCGCATCGACCTGGTCTTTGGCATCGGTTACGGCGACGACATCCGCAAGGCTCGCGACATTATCCTTTCGATCCTGGATCAGGATGAACGGATTCTCAATGACCCGGCGCCGGTGGTGGCCGTCGGTGAACTCGGCGCCAGCAGCGTCGATTTCGTCGTGCGCCCCTGGGTGGCCACGGCCGACTACTGGAACGTACGCTGGGACCTGCTGGAACAGGTCAAGCTCGCCTTTGACGAAAACGGGGTCAGTATTCCGTTCCCGCAACGCGATGTTCACCTGTTCCAGCATTCCGAGTCCGCTGCGGGCTGAGATTACGTGCAGGTTCTCGGAGTTGATATCGGCGGCAGTTCCATCAAGGCCGCTCCGGTCGACGTGCGAACCGGAAGGTTGACTGCTGAGCGGCTGCGGCTGGAGACACCGCAGCAGTTGACTCCCGAGCAGATGGCGGCGCGTCTGGCAGAGGTGGCCCGGCATTTCTCCTGGACCGGTCCGGTCGGGATCGGGTTTCCGGCGGCGCTGCGCAACGGCCTGGCGCTGACGGCAGCCAACATCGCACCGGACTGGCTGGGTCTAAACGTCCGGGCGCTGCTGGCCAGAAGCTGTCCGGGTCGGGTCACCGTGATCAATGACGCCGATGCGGCGGGGCTGGCGGAAATGAAATTCGGGGCCGGGGTTGGCGAAGCCGGCACCGTGATCATGGTGACGGTCGGGACCGGGCTGGGGACTGCCCTGTTTGTCGAGGGGCGGCTGCTGCCGAATACCGAGCTTGGTCACCTCTACCTGGATGGTGTCGAAGCGGAGCACTTCGCCTCGGACGCCGCCCGCCGCCGCGAAGGGCTGGACTGGCCCGAGTGGTCGCAGCGGCTGGCGACCTTTATCGACCAGCTGGAGAAACTCTTCTGGCCCGACCTGCTGATTATCGGCGGCGGGACCAGCTACCATGTCGAGAAGTTCCTGCCGCTGCCGGGGGTGTCGACCCGGACCGTTCCGGCCCGGATGCTGAATGATGCCGGTCTGGTCGGTGCGGCGCTGGCGGCCGGACAAGGGTCCGCTGCAGCCTGAAGCAGCTCCGCAGGGAGCGAAGTTCCAACGGCGCTTTTATCGCGCCGCAGCCGCTTGCAAAGCGGGACAAAATAAGTTAGTTTCCAGAGTCACCCGGGCAGCGGTCCGGGTGCTCACATTTTATCCCCCCGAGGTCAGGTATGCGTTACAGTCAATTCTTGCTCAACACCGTCAAGGAATCCCCCGCCGACGCCGAAATCGTTAGCCATAAGCTGATGCTGCGCACCGGCATGATCAAAAAGGTCGCCGCCGGTATCTACAACTACCTGCCGTTCGGCTTGCGTTCGATCCGCAAGGTCGAACAGATCATCCGCGAGGAGATGAACCGGGCCGGTGCCCAGGAACTGCTGATGCCGACCGTCAATCCCGCCGAACTCTGGCAGGAGTCTGGTCGCTGGGCGCAGTACGGCAAGGAGCTGCTGCGGATCAAGGATCGTAAGGAGACCGAGTTCTGCCTCGGACCGACCCACGAGGAGGTGGTGACCGATATCGTCCGCCGCGAAGTCAAGTCCTACCGGCAGCTGCCGCTCAACCTGTACCAGATCCAGACCAAGTTCCGCGATGAAATCCGGCCCCGCTTCGGCCTGATGCGCGGTCGCGAGTTCATCATGAAGGATGCCTACTCGTTTGACCTTGATGACGCTGGAGCCGAACAGGCCTACGAGCGGATGTACCAGGCTTACCGGCGCATCTTCGAGCGTTGCGGGCTGAAGTTCCGCGCCGTCGAGGCCGACTCCGGCGCGATCGGTGGCAGTTATTCCCATGAGTTCATGGTGCTGGCCGATTCCGGTGAGGATGCGATTGTTTCCTGCGACAGCTGCGAATACGCTGCCAACGTCGAAAAGGCCGAACTCAAACCGGCGAACCAGGAGCCTGCTCCGGCGCAACAGGAGCTGACCAGGATTGCCACCCCCGGTCAGAAATCGATCGCCGAGGTCGCCGCGTTCCTGAAACTGCCCGCCTCGCAGACCGTCAAGGCGCTGGTGGTCGAGACCGACACCGGGGAGGCCTGCATGGTCCTGCTGCGTGGCGACCGGGAACTGAATGAAATCAAGCTCTGTCATCTGCTCGACTGCAATGAAATCAGCTTCCCGACCGATGAACGGGTCGCCACACTGACCGGCTTCCCGGTCGGCTTTCTCGGCCCGTTCGGTGCAAAGATACCGCTGATCGCCGATCATGAAGTGCGCGAAATGAGTGACTTCGTCTGTGGCGCCAACGAGGTCGACTTCCACCTGACCGGGGTGAACCATGGTCGCGATCTTAAGCTCGAGCGTTACGCCGACCTGCGCCAGGCCGAGGCCGGCGATCCCTGTCCGCGTTGCCAGGGCAAACTCGAAGTCTGGCGTGGGATCGAAGTCGGCCACGTCTTCAAGCTCGGCACCAAGTATTCTGCGGCTCTGAATGCCACGGTGCTTGATGAGCAGGGGCAGGAGCGCACCCTGGTCATGGGCTGCTACGGCATCGGCGTCGGCCGGACGGTGGCCGCCTCGATCGAACAGAACCATGATGACAACGGCATCATCTGGCCGATGCCGATCGCACCGTTCCAGGTTTTGGTAACCCTGGTCAATCCACGCGATGCCGAGGTCGTGGCTGCCGGTGAGGACCTCTACCGGCAATTGCTTGAGAAGGGGGTCGAGGTGCTGCTCGACGACCGGGATGAGCGCCCCGGTAGCAAGTTCAAGGATGCCGACCTGATCGGTATTCCGCTAAGGATTACCGTCGGTAGCCGCGGTCTGCAGGAAGGGCAGTTCGAGCTGCAGGAGCGTCGGACCGGCGAACGGACCATGCTGCTGATGAGCGAGACTGCCGATACCCTGGTGCAGATGATCCAAACGGCGCTGGCCTGAAGTGCAGTTTCGACCATGACGATTTCTATAGGAGACCAGGGTAAGATCACCCTGCCGCCGAGAGTTGCCCGCCAGCTGAAGGACCGGGAGCTGGAACTGCTCTCCAGCTCGTCGCAGCACTTGCTGCTGGCAGCCAGTGGCGCCGGTGGCGAACTGGTCCTGGCCGGACAACTCGGCGAGTTTTCCGTCACCGACCTGCTGTCGCTGGTCAATATGTTCCGCAAAACCGGGATCTTACATTTTCAGTTGGCTGGTGGTGAAAAGTCGATCTACTTTCAGCAGGGTGAGGTGGTATTCGCTACCAGTACTTTCCCGGAGGAGGATCTTGGCGAGGTCCTCTACGCCCTCGGCAAGGTTGACCGTGCCACCCTTGAAAAGGCCCGCCAGTTTGCCACGACACGAACGACCGTCGGGAAAATCCTGGTGGAAAAACAGGCCGTCAGCTCCAAGGATCTCTGGGCCGCTTCGCGCAGTCAGGTCGAGAGCATCGTCTATAACCTGTTCCCCTATCACAGCGGCAGCTTCTCCTTTCTCAGTAAACCACTTGACAATGAGCAGATCGTCCGGTTGTCGATGGGAACTCAGAACCTGATTATGGAGGGTCTGCGCCGGGTTGATGAGCGTGGCCTGTTCTTGCGGACGATCGGCTCGCTTGACCAACGGATCGTGGTCGCCGATGCTGTCCCGGACGGGCTGACCCAGCCGGAACAGGAACTGGTCACGGCTATGACCGGTCAGGAGCCGCTGGTTCGGGATGTGCTGCGCAAGTCCGGTTACGGAGAGTTCGAAGGGCTGCGCCTGTTGTTTCAGTTGCACGAAAAGCAGATCATCAGTTTTGCCGAGGTTGTCGAGGAAAACCTAGAGGGCCTGGCCGGACAGCTCATGAATGTATTCAACGGCGCGCTGAAGGTCCTTTACGAGCAGATCGCCACGTGTAATGCGCAATTTTGCGATGAGGTCCATTATTTCCTGCGCGATTTGCCGCAGCCGTTTTCCTTTGTCTTCCGCGATGTCACCCTGCGCAGTGACGGGACGCTTGACGGTGTGCGGATTATGCACAACCTGGCCGGGCTTGGCGAGGGTGACAAGGAACGCTTGCTGGTCGATGCCATCAACGAACTGATTTATATGGAATGCCTGGCTGCTCGCCGCGAACTCGGCACCGAGCAGTCGGCCTCATTGCTGAATCGGGTTCAGGAAATTTCACGCCGGGTCAAAGAACTTATCGGGAGAGAAAAATGACCAACGAAGCACGCAAGCGGCTGATTTTTGCTATGGATGTCGACAACTTCGAAGACGCGGAAAAGTGGGTCAAGCTGCTGCATGAAAAAGTCGGAGTCTTCAAGATCGGCAAACAGCTGTTTACCAAGTGTGGCCCCGACGTGGTGCGGATGGTGCGCGGCGAGGGGGGCGATGTTTTCCTCGATCTGAAATATCACGATATTCCGAACACAGTCGCCATGGCCGGCACTGAAGCGACCCGACTCGGGGTGCGGATGTTCAACGTTCACGCCCTCGGTGGTCGCGAGATGATGGAGAAGACCGTTGCCGAAGTTGACAAGCTGCATCCCCGCGGTGCTGCGGACCGGCCGCTGCTGCTGGCGGTGACCATCCTCACCTCCTCAAACGACCAGACCCTGCGGGAGATTGGGATCGAGCGTCCGGTTGCCGAGATGGTGCCGCGGCTGGCCGCGCTGGTCAAACAGTCCGGGTTTGACGGCGTGGTCGCCTCACCCAAGGAGGTCGATTTGATCCGCGCCGTTTGCGGCCAGGACTTCGCCATCGTGACCCCGGGAGTCAGGCCGACGTTTGCCTCGCAGGATGATCAGAAGCGGGTGATGACGCCGGCTGATGCGATTGCCGCCGGAGCCGACTATCTGGTCATCGGGCGACCGATTTCTGCCGCCGCTGACCCGGTCGCGGCCGCCGACCTGATCCTGCAAGAGATGGCGGCAGCCTTGCCGATCTCCTGAGCCGTATGAGCCAATTAATATATGGTATCAATCCGGTTCGCGAGGCCCTGAAGGGCTTGCGGCGCAAGCCGCTTGAGTTGCTGATCCGTCAGGGGCCGACCAGCCCGCGTCTCGCAGAGCTGCTGGCTGAGGCGCGCAGGAGTGGCGTGCCGATTCGCGAACTGTTACGTCAAGAGCTGGAACAACTGGCCGGGACCGACCAGCATCAGGGGGTCGTCCTGCGCGTCGAGCCGTTGCCGCAGATGAGTTTTGAGGAGCTGTTGGCCCGCAGTGCCGATGCCGACCAGCCGGTCTGGCTGGCACTCGATGGGATTACTGATCCGCATAATTTCGGCGCCATACTGCGTAACGCAGATGCGGCCGGCTGCCAGGGGGTGGTGGTTGCCAAGGACCGCAGTTGTCCGCTCAACGCGACGGTTGCCAAGACCTCGGCTGGCGCGGTGGACTCCATCCCGGTCTGCCGGGTGACCAACCTCGCGCGGGCCCTGGAGCAGTTCAAGGGCAAGAGCTACTGGGTTTACGGTCTTGCCGGAGACGAGGGGGCCGTACCATTTTACGGAACAGACTTATCGGGTCCGGTCGTCATTGTGGTTGGTGCGGAGGGGAAGGGTCTGCGCCCCAATGTTCGCAGTCACTGCGACCAGCTGCTGTCGATACCGATGCTGGGCCAGGTTTCGTCGCTGAATGCTTCAGTTGCTACGGGAGTTGCCCTGTTCGAGGCGTTGCGTCAGCGCCTGTAGCGGGACCACTTAACTAGAGTTGGTAGAAAAATGGAAAAAAAGTGGGGTGGCCCCAGGAGGGAGAAGGCCACCCCAATGTGTAGTGGTTGTGTGAGTTAAATATGACAAAAACAGTCAGGATTGTCAAGGGGGCCGGAAAGTTTTTTTGCCGCCATGGTTTCCGTCCATGTTGTGTCACATGTCAGCAGCTTGACCGGGCTCGACAACGGCGCCAGATTCCGATCTTTACGGATGTAGAAGGAATGAGACGCAACTGACCGGTTTGATTCTGAAAAAACAAAAATTCCAGGTTGACATCCTGGAGCAAATAAATTATAAGTTTGGACCCGTTGCACCGCTCTTTTACTGGTCAAAAAATATCTTGCATTTTGTTGGGTGCTGGTGTATAAATCGCCGTTCGTGCTGGCGTAGCTCAACTGGTAGAGCAGCTGACTTGTAATCAGCAGGTTGCGGGTTCGATTCCTGTCGCCAGCTCCATCGGCGATCAGGCTCAGGCCTTACGAACATAGTAGGCACATTTAAAACTGAATATCCCCTGGAGGGGTTCCCGAGTGGCCAAAGGGATCAGACTGTAAATCTGACGTCGTAGACTTCGGAGGTTCGAATCCTCCCCCCTCCACCATAAAAATACTTGCCGGATGAACTCCGTCGGGGCGTTTCCAGGAGGCTGAAAGGTCGCAGGGACTGGGACGTCGGGACTGATTGAGTCCACAGAGCTGCAGGAAGAAAATATTAGAGGTTTTGGGCGGGAGTAGCTCAGTTGGCTAGAGCATCAGCCTTCCAAGCTGAGGGTCGCGGGTTCGAGTCCTGTTTCCCGCTCCAAAATTTAAGTACGATCTCTGCGGATTGAAAGTGAATATGCCCACATAGCTCAGTTGGTAGAGCACACCCTTGGTAAGGGTGAGGTCATCAGTTCAAATCTGATTGTGGGCTCCATTCACTTTGGTCAACAGGGATTTTGCTGTCTCGTTTTAGAGCGTATATATAACGTAGTTGGTTTGATTTCGTAGATTATCCAGTAGGCATTAAACACATCCTTTCGACAAACAATGGGAGGTCGACGCAATGTCCAAAGCAAAATTCGAGAGAACAAAGCCCCATGTCAACATCGGGACCATCGGTCACGTTGACCATGGGAAGACAACTCTGACCGCAGCGATTACCAAGGTTCTGGCTGAGCAGGGTGGTTCGGGTGAAGTCAAGGCCTTTGACCAGATCGACAACGCCCCTGAAGAGCGCGAGCGTGGGATCACCATCGCCACCGCCCACGTCGAGTATGAGACCGAGAACCGTCACTATGCTCACGTTGACTGCCCGGGCCATGCCGACTACGTCAAGAACATGATCACCGGTGCCGCTCAGATGGACGGTGCGATCCTGGTTTGTTCGGCCGCCGACGGTCCGATGCCGCAGACACGTGAGCACATCCTGCTCGCTCGTCAGGTCGGCGTTCCGGCCATGGTCGTCTTTTTGAACAAGGCTGACATGGTTGACGACGAAGAGCTGATGGAGTTGGTCGAACTGGAAGTTCGCGAGCTGCTCTCGAGCTATGATTTCCCGGGCGACGATATTCCGATCATTGCCGGCAGCGCGCTGGCCGCCCTCGAAGGGCGTGACGACGCGATCGGCAAAGAGAAGGTTCTCGAGCTGATGGCCGCCGTCGACAGCTACATCCCCGAGCCGGAGCGTGCCATCGACAAGCCGTTTCTGATGCCGGTCGAAGACGTCTTCTCCATCTCCGGTCGCGGGACCGTCGCCACCGGTCGTGTCGAGCGCG
>DATFMT010000033.1:0-6411 GCA_035266745.1 Geothermobacteraceae bacterium
GAATACAAGCGGCTGACCGGACAGGACTGAACAACCAGCAGATCAGAGTGGAGAGAGACCCATGACCCGGTTCGACCTCAACGATTTTGCCGCCCGGCTGCAACAAACCGCCCGAACCCTGTTGCAGAACACAGCGGCCGACCAGCATCTGGGTGAAGTTGCCCGCGCGGTTCAGGAACTGACCGAAGTGGCCCTGGCACGGCACCAGATTAACCCGGAGCAGATCGCCTGTCAGGCTGGCTGCGGCCATTGCTGTATTGTCAATGTTGCGGTTCTGGTCCCGGAAGTCGATGCCATCATTGCGCATCTCCGGCATAAAAAATCCCCGGCCCAACTGCAGCAACTGGCTGAACGCGCCGAAGAGATGTTTCACCAGGTAAGCGGCTTGGATGATGAAGAGCGGATCCTGTCGCGGATACACTGTCTGTTTCTCGACGCGACCGGCCGGTGTGACATCTACCCGGTGCGCCCGCTGCTCTGCCGGGCGTTGACCTCGACAGATGCGGGCCGTTGTCGGGAGGCCATAACGATGCTTGCCATGGGCGCCGAAGTCCAGATTCTGGCCAACACCTTTCAGCAGGACCTTTTCACCAGGGCCTTCACCGGTCTCGGAGCGGCTCTCGACAATGCACGACTGGAGAGCAGAAGCCGAACCTTGACCTCGGCCATCCGAGAACGCCGAACCGAGTTGAGCTGATCAGCTGCAAGCTTCTTTCACCTGGGGCTCAGCTGCTGTTTCGGCCGTCCGTTGAAGCCATTTAATCCTGACGCCGCTGCATAACAACTCCAAGGCAAGGTTCGCAGGCATCGGCGTGCCTGTTTCCACTCTCGCAAAATAAATTCACGAATAAAGGCCGCAACGACGTTCGTGTCACTGCGGCCTGCAGACCCTGGCGCAAAGACGATGCTCTGAGCCGAAGCATCGTCCGTTGCTTCGAGTGGTGCGAAAAATCGCTACTGCCTAGTCAATTGACGATATTTGATCCGGTGCGGGCGATCGGCCTCGGCCCCGAGCCGCTGGCGCCGATCAGCCTCGTATTCGGAATAATTCCCCTCGAACCAGACCACCCGGCTCTCCCCTTCGAAGGCCAGGATATGAGTGGCGATTCGGTCAAGGAACCAGCGATCATGGCTGATCACCACCGCGCAGCCGCCAAAGTTCTCCAGCGCCTCCTCGAGGGCTCGCATGGTATTGACATCCAGGTCGTTGGTCGGTTCATCGAGCAGGATGACATTGGCGCCTTCCTTGAGCATCTTGGCCAGATGCACCCGGTTGCGTTGCCCGCCGGAGAGAAACCCGACCTTTTTTTGCTGATCCGAACCGGAGAAATTGAACCGGCCCACGTAGGCGCGCGAGTTGACCATCTGCTTGCCGAGTTCGATCTGCTCCTGGCCGCCGGTGATCTCCTCCCAGATCGTCTTATCCGGGTTCAGCTCACGCGCCTGGTCGATGTAGGCCAGCTTGACCGTCTCGCCGATACGCAGGCTGCCGGCATCAGGCTGCTCCTGACCGGTGATCATCCGGAACAGGGTGGTTTTGCCGGCCCCGTTCGGACCGATCACCCCGACGATGCCGCCCGGCGGCAGCCGGAAGTCCATATTCTCGACCAGCAGCTTGTCACCGAACGCCTTGTTAACCTGCTCGGCTTCGATCACCACATTGCCGAGCCGCGGACCGGGCGGGATATACAGTTCGAGGTCCCTCTCCTGCTTCTCCCCGGCCTGGCCGAGCAGTTTTTCATAGGCGGTGATGCGGGCCTGGCTCTTGGCATGACGCCCCTTGGGGGACATACGAATCCACTCCAGCTCGCGTTCCAGGGTCTTTTGCCGGGCACCTTCGGCCTTTTCTTCTCGGCGCAAGCGATCCTGCTTCTGCTCAAGCCAGCTCGAATAATTCCCTTTCCAGGGGATTCCTTCCCCCCGGTCTAGCTCGAGAATCCAGCCGGCGACGTTGTCGAGGAAATAGCGGTCATGGGTGACGGCGATAATGGTACCGGGGTACTGTTGCAGGTGATGCTCGAGCCAGGCCACGCTCTCGGCGTCGAGGTGGTTGGTCGGTTCGTCGAGCAGCAGGATATCCGGTTTCTGCAGCAGCAGGCGACAGAGCGCGACCCGACGTTTCTCACCGCCGGAGAGCACCTGGACCCGGGCGTCTCCCGGCGGGCAACGCAGCGCATCCATCGCCATTTCCAGGCGTGAATCGAGATCCCAGGCATCGAGGGCGTCGAGCTTATCCTGCACCTCGGCCTGACGCTCGCAGAGCTTCTCCATGTCGGCGTCGGGATCAGCGAACGCAGCATTGATCTCCTCGAACTCCTGCAGCAGGTCGACGGTCTCCTGCACCCCTTCCTCGACCACCTCGCGAACGGACTTGTCGCAATCGACCAGCGGCTCCTGCTCGAGATAGCCGACCGTGTAACCCGGCGACAACACCGCTTCGCCGTTAAATTCCTTGTCGACCCCGGCCAGAATGCGCAGCAAGGAGCTCTTCCCGGCGCCGTTCAGGCCCAGTACGCCGATCTTGGCGCCGTAGAAATACGACAGCGAGATATCCTTGAGGACCGGTTTCTTGTCGTAGAGCTTACTGACCCGCATCATCGTATAGATGATCTTGTTGGCATCCGCACTCATCGTGTCTATTCCTTCTCCGCCTGCAGCCGTTCCAGATAGGCGTCCCATTCGATCGGCAGCAGGTCTTTTTTGAGGTTATTACAGCGTTTACAGGCCGGCACGCAATTTCCCTTGGAACTGCGTCCCCCCCGGGCCAGAGGGACAAGATGATCGAGAGTCAGCTCCTTGGGCATAAAGTGCTGTTGACAGTAATGACAGGCCCCCTGACCGATCCGGTTGCGCCACCACTGGGTTTTTCTCAGGGCGCGGGCCTTCTCCCGCTCCTGGCGCAGCTGTTCATCAGAAACCGGCATGGGAAAATCGACCATTGCAGCCACCATCTCTCTGCTATGCCCGGTTGATTCGGCTGGTACTCAACCGGGGGCTGGTTCTGCACCCGCACGAGATGTTCAGTAGCCCGTACCGTCAGGTCGCCCGGTTCACAACCAACCTCAGCCATAGCTCGTTGAAGCGAGTGATTGTACCGAAAGTTCGCACCCGGCACAACCGTTTCCTGCCGCGCCCTGACTTGCACATTTTTGCTAATTGTGCCATTAAGGAGGAGTTTTTCCGCTTAATCAATCAGCCTGGCACATCCGGGAAGGATGTTATGAAAATACTGATTATCGGCGCCGGACAGGTCGGCTTTTTCCTCTGCGAGCGGCTTTCGTCAGAAGGTCACGAAGTCACCCTGGTCGATCGGCAAACGGAACAGCTCAAGCGTGCGTCGGACCGGCTGAATGTGCTCGGCATCGAGGGCAACGGCGCCAGCGCCGAGGTGCTCGAGCAGGCCGACGTCAAAAACACCGATATCTTCATCGCCGTCACCGATCTCGACGAAGTCAACATCCTGGCCTGCCTGTTGGCTCGCGAGTATGGCGTCACAACCAAGGTCGCCCGGGTCAAGAACATCGAATTCGCCAACCGACGAGCCATTCTCTCCAAGGAGAAGCTCGGCATCGACCTGTTGATCAACCCGGACGATGCGGTTGCCGAGGAAATCGTCAAGATTACCGGACGTAGCGGCGCTTTCGACGTCGCCGAATTCGTCGAGGGGAAAATCCAGTTTCTCGGCTACCGGATCTCGACCTCAAGCCCGATCTGCGATCTGACTCTCAAGGAACTCGGCGAGTTGCGCGGCATGTACCGCTTCGTCGTGACCGCCATCACCCGGGCTGGCCGAACCATCATTCCCCGCGGTGATGATATTATCCAGGCCGGCGACAGCATCTTTATCTTCGCCCACCAGAACGACCTGCCGGCGATTCAGTATCTGCTCAAACAGGATGAGGAAGGCAAGTCCTCCTCTTCGCCCCGGGCCTTTATCCTCGGCGGCGGCACCATCGGACTGCACATTGCCATCGACCTGGAAAAAATGGGTTACGATGTTCGCCTGGTCGACCGGGATGAAACGCGTTGCGAGAAGCTCTCGGCCAAGCTGCGTAAAACCTTGGTCATCAATGCCGAAGGGACCGAGATCAAGACCCTGATTGACGAGGGGGTCGAGGGGGCCGATTTCTTCATCGCCGTCACCGAAAACGACGAATCGAACATCCTCTGCTCGCTGCTGGCCAGGCATCATGGCGCCAAGCGGACCATGGCCCTGGTCAACAAGCCGGAACTGCTCAACCTGGCTCCGTCGCTCGGTATCGATGCCTGTATCTCGCCGCGGATCGCCGCCGCCAGCGCCATTCTCAAATATGTCCGCCGCGGCAGCGTCATCTCGCTGGCAGCGATCGAAGGAAGCAACGCCGAGGTGCTCGAAATTCAGGTCACTGCGGACAGCAGCATCATCCACCGCCAGCTCAAAGACCTGCATTTTCCGGCGGATGCCATCATCGGTGCCATTGTCCGTGGCGCCGAATATGAAATCCCCACCGGGGAGAGCCAGATCGAGGCCAACGACCGGGTCGTCATCTTCGCCCTGCCGGGAGCCTTCGCCAAGGTTGAGAGGTTTTTCGATTGAATATTATTCTCAGCCTGCGGATCCTGGGGGTCATGCTGCTGTTTCTCGCCGCAGCGCTACTGATCCCGATCCCCTTCTCACTCTACTTTGCTGACGGCTCGGCCCTGCCCCTGCTGCTCTCGGCCGTGGTCACCTTCGCCACCGGGCTCATGCTGTTTCTCAGTTGCAAGTCAGACCGTGAACTCTCGGTCCGAGAAGGCTTTGCCATCGTCACCTTCGGTTGGCTGTTTTATGCCGTGTTCGGCGCCCTGCCGTTTCTGTTCAGCGGCGCCATCCCCAGCGTGGTCGATGCGCTGTTCGAGACCATGAGCGGGTTTACCACCACCGGGGCGACCATCCTGCAGAATATCGAGGCCATGCCGCAAGGCCTGCTGCTCTGGCGAGCCCTGACCCATTGGCTGGGCGGCATGGGAATTATCGTCCTTTCGCTGGCAATCCTGCCGATGCTCGGGGTCGGCGGCATGCAGCTGTTCAAGGCCGAAGTCCCCGGGCCGACGGCCGATCGTCTCAAACCGCGCATCCAGGATACCGCCAAACTCCTGTGGGTCGTCTATGTCATTCTCACCGTAGCCGAAACCCTGCTGCTGATGCTCGGTGGGATGAGCTTCTTCGAAGCGATCTGCCATTCTTTTGCCACCTTGGCAACCGGGGGTTTCTCGACCCGCAACGCCTCGGTCGGCGCCTACCAGAGCGCCTATATCGACTGGGTGGTGATTCTCTTCATGTTCCTGGCCGGGGCCAACTTCTCCCTGCATTACCATGCCCTGCGCGGACGAATACGCGAATACTGGCGCAGCGAAGAGTTCCGCATTTATCTCGGCATCGTCTTTGCCTCCATCGTGCTGCTGATCATCTTTAACCAGGGAACGGCCTACGACTCCTGGCTGGAGAACCTGCGGCACAGCTCCTTCCAGACGGTATCGATCATGACCACCACCGGCTTCGGCACCGCCGATTACGAACAATGGCCGGTGCTGACCCAGTATTTGCTGATCTCGCTGATGTTTATCGGTGGCTGTGCCGGCTCGACCGGCGGTGGCATCAAGGTCGCCCGCATCCTGCTGCTGTTCAAGCATGCCCATGTCCAGCTCTTCAAGCTCATCCATCCCCGCGCGGTACGGATCGTCAAACTCGGCGAAACCCCGGTCGACCGGGATGTCATGCAATCGATTCTCGGCTTTTTCGCCCTGTTCATGGGAGTCTTTGTCGGAGCATCCTTCCTGATGGCGGCCAGCGGCATGGATCTGGTCTCGGCCGGCGCCGCAGTCATCGCCACCCTGAGCAATATCGGCCCGGGACTCGGCAGCGTCGGCCCGGTCGACAACTACAGCCATATTGCCCCGTTTGGCAAACTGGTTCTGTTCACCTGTATGCTGCTCGGCAGGCTGGAGTTGTTTACCGTCCTGGTGTTGATCTTCCCGACATTCTGGAAAAAATAATCTGGCGGATGACAGCTGGACCTACCCCGGCAGTTCTACCTGATTCAGCGTCAGGTCCGACAACATAGCTCACGACCGGAGAAGATTCTGGGGGTGGAAGAAAAAAGACGGGACGGCAAAAGGCCTCCTGTTTGACCTCCTGCCGCCCCCAAAAACAAGGAAATGAATAAGGTAAGTGCACCATAGCGCCGGGATCTTACAAATTTCTTACATTTTCCCCGCTGACCGGCAAAATCACGAAAAAATGTAAATCTAAATAACAAAACCCCCACCTTTCTGCAAAGGTGGGGGCCCCCCTCCGGTTCTAAAATCCCTTCACACCAGCGACCCTCCTTTCACTGGCGAATACAGGCGACCCTGAAGCCGCCCGCTGAACCTTGGCTCACCCGGGATTTT
>DATFMT010000034.1:0-8150 GCA_035266745.1 Geothermobacteraceae bacterium
AAGCGGGCCAGGCGCAGCGCTCCGCACACCAGGTACAAAAAGGCTGCCAGCCACCCGAACTTGCCAAACGGCTTGAGTGCCCACATGTACATCAGCAGGCTTGGGGCGGCACCAAACGCGACCAGGTCGGCCAGCGAGTCATACTCGACACCGAAACGGCTGGTGGTATTGGTCATCCTGGCCACCCGACCGTCAAGGGCATCGAAGATACCAGCGATCAGGATAAACCAGGCGGCCCGGTCGTAATAGCCGTTGACGGTGGCAACGATGCTGTAAAACCCGGAGAACAACCCGCCGGTGGTGAACAGGTTGGGCAGGATATAAACACCTTTACGCAGGTTCTCAATCCGCTCTCTGCGTGGCGTCATTGACATCATGACAGGTAACCAAGGATAGTTTCGCCGCCAACGGTCTGATCGCCGACCTTGACGTTCAATTTGCAGTCACGCGGCAGGTAGATATCAACCCGGCTGCCGAAGCGGATCAGTCCATATCGGGCACCACGGCGCAGCAGGTCACCGACCACCGGGTAGGTGACGATGCGCCGGGCCACCAGACCGGCGATCTGGACAAACAGGATCTTGTGGCCGCCCTCGGTTTCGATCAGCAGCCCACCCTGCTCATTCTGGTCACCGGCTTTGTCGAGGGAAGCATTGAAGAACGCTCCATGGCGATAGAACTTGTCGATGACCTTGCCGGCGCAGGGAACCCGGTTGATGTGAACGTTGAAAACGTTCATAAAGATGCTGATCTTGTAGGCAGCATCCTTGAGGCAGCGCTCTTCATTGACTTCACCGACAAAAATCACCTTGCCATCGGCCGGAGCGACTATGGCACCCGGTTCATCCGGAACGGCCCGTTCGGGGTTACGGAAAAAATAGATGGTGAAGAGGGTCAAGGCGAGCAGAACCAGGGTCAGAAAACCCCAGTCGAGCAAGGCAAAGATCAGGGTGATAAAAGCAAAAAGGGCGATAAAAGGAAATCCTTCGCTCGCCACAGGTTGGTTCTGATTACGCACCAGTCGATTCTCCCTCGCAACATAGGATGAAAACAGGCCGGAAGGTGGATCCTTCCGGCCTTGACGATACATCAGTTTTTGTTTTTATCAACAATCTTCTGAATCCAGGGCATCATGCTGCGCAGTTTTTCACCAACCACCTCGATCGGATGGGCGGCATTGAGACGCCGCCGGGCAGTCATCTCGGGATAGTTGGTCTGTCCTTCAAGAATAAAGCGCTTTGAGTAGTCGCCGTTCTGGATATTGACCAGACATTCGCGCATTGCCTTGCGGCTTTCTTCGTTGATAACCCGCGGGCCGGTCACATATTCACCATACTCGGCATTGTTGGAGATCGAGTAGTTCATGTTGGCAATGCCGCCTTCGTACATCAGGTCGACGATCAGCTTCAATTCGTGTAGGCACTCGAAGTAAGCCATTTCCGGGGCATAGCCAGCTTCGGTCAGGGTTTCAAAACCGGCCTTCACCAGTTCGACCGCCCCACCGCACAAAACGGCCTGCTCACCGAACAGATCGGTTTCGGTCTCATCCTTGAAGGTGGTCTCGATGATGCCGGTCCGACCACCGCCGATGGCGCTGGCATAAGACATGGCGACCTGCTTGGCCTTGCCGGAAGCGTCCTGGAAGATCGCGATCAGGTCGGGGATTCCGCCCCCCTTGACGAACTCGGAACGCACGGTGTGGCCCGGCGCCTTGGGTGCGATCATGATCACATCGAGATCAGCGCGCGGCACGACTTGATTATAGTGGATGGCAAAACCGTGGGCAAACGCCATGGTGGCACCCTGCTTCAGGTTCGGCTCAACCTCATCCCGGTAGAGTTGGGACTGAAATTCGTCCGGAGTCAGAATCATCACCAGGTCCGCAGCGGCAACCGCTTCGGCGACCGGTTTGACGCTCAGGCCGTGGGCCTGGGCCTTGGCGACCGAGGTCGAGTTGGAACGCAGGCCGACGGTGACATCAACCCCGGAGTCCTTGAGGTTGCAAGCGTGGGCATGGCCCTGGGAACCGTAACCGACGATGGTCACTTTCATTCCCTTGATAATCGACAGATCGGCGTCCTTGTCGTAATAAACATTCATGATCGTATATCCTCCTTGAGCGGTTGAAATCCTTGGCATTCGACTGCGGACGGCCCCGGGACGGCTTCCGCACCGCAGGACCAGCTCGACAGCCGGAAAAGAGCCACTATATAACACAGCAGAACAGAGAGCATCAATCAATTTCATCCTCCGTGCCCTGCCCTGCTGGTTTACAAACGGTCAGACTTGCTCAGTCCTGGCGCCATCCCTTGGAGCCGCGGCCGATAACGACCGGGCCGGTCCGCACCAGTTCCTTGATGCCGATCGGCCGCAGCAATTCAACGATCGCGTTGATTTTGGCCGGCGCCCCGGTCACTTCGATGGTGTAGGAGCGCGGGGTCACATCAACGGTCTTGCCACGGAAGATGTCAACGATTCGCAGCACTTCCGCCCGACTGCTCTCTTCGGCATTGACCTTCATCAGCGCCAGTTCGCGCTCGACGTAATCCGACCCGGTAAAATCGATCACCTTGATGGTGTCGATCAGCTTGTTGAGCTGTTTGGTGATCTGCTCGAGAATCCGGTCGTCACCGGTGGTTACGATGGTCATCCGCGACATGGAGGGATCGAACATCGGCGCCACCGAAAGGCTCTCAATATTGAAACCACGTCCGGAGAAGAGACCGGCGACCCGCGCCAGCACGCCGAATTCGTTTTCCACCACCACTGAAATTGTATGTCTCATGACTTAAGTCTCCTCATAGGTTCAATACACAGGGACGGCATCAGGATGCCAGCACCATTTCATGTATGCTGCGACCGGCCGGCACCATCGGCAGGACGTTCTCTTCTCGGGCCACCTTGAATTCCATGATGACCGGACCGGGGGTCTCAAACCCCTGCTTGATAGTCGCCGCCACCTCACTTGGAGAGGTGGCGCGCAGCCCCGTCGCACCGTAGGCTTCAGCCAGTTTGACAAAATCGATCGGCAACTCCAGCGGGGTCTGGCTGTAACGCCGGTCGAAAAACAGCTGCTGCCACTGACGTACCATGCCGAGATAACCGTTGTTGAGGATGACGATCTTGACCGGAAGTTTGTACTGCACCAGGGTCGCCATTTCCTGGGAGTTCATCTGGAAGGAGCCATCCCCGGAGATATCGATGACCAGCCGCTCGGGAAATGCCGCCTGGGCACCGAGCGCCGCCGGCAGACCATAGCCCATGGTGCCAAGGCCGCCGGAAGTGAGAAAGGTTCGTGGCTGGACGAAACGGAAGAACTGCGCTGCCCACATCTGATGCTGACCGACCTCGGTCGCGACGATCGCATCTTCGCCGGCCAGTTCACGCAATTGCTCGATCACGAACTGCGGCTTGATTTCCGTGTCGGAAGGCTGGTAAGTCAAGGGTTGGGCCGACTTCCAACTGGCGACCTCATCCCGCCAGGACTGACTTGCTGCGACGGTTGCTTTGACCTCATCGGCATGCTTGTCGAGCGCGACAATCGTCTTGCTGATGACGTCCTTCAAATCGCCGACCACCGGCAGATCGACCCGGACATTCTTCTTGATCGAAGTCGGATCAATATCGACGTGAATGATCTTGGCGTGCGGCGCAAAGGTGTCTATTTTGCCGGTGACCCGGTCATCAAAGCGAGCCCCGACGGTGATCAGCAGGTCGGCATGGGTGACCGCCATGTTGGCATAATAGGTGCCGTGCATACCGAGCATGCCAAGGGAAAGTGGATGCTCCCCGGGAAAGGCCGCCATCGCCATCAGGGTCGTGGTGACCGGCGCCTGGATCAGCTCGGCAAGCTGCAGCAGCTCCGCCGGACAATCGGCCAGCACTGCGCCTCCGCCAACGTAGATGACCGGTTTTTTGGCCGCAAGGATCATCTTGGCGGCCTTTTCGATCTGACGAGCGTTGCCGCTGATGGTAGGTTTGTAGCCACGCAGTTCGACGGTTTCCGGATACACGAACTTGGTGGTAGCAACCTGGACATCCTTGGGCAGATCGACCAGGACCGGTCCGGGACGACCGGTGCGGGCGATGTAAAAAGCCTGCTTGATGATCCGGGCCAGGTCCTTGATGTCCTTGACCAGGTAATTATGCTTGGTGACCGGCCGGGTGATCCCGACCATATCGGCTTCCTGGAAGGCGTCGTTGCCGATCAGGGGCGTCGGCACCTGACCGGTAATAATCACCATCGGGATCGAATCCATGTAGGCAGTGGCGATGCCGGTGACGGTGTTGGTGGCACCGGGACCACTGGTCGCCAGCGCGACACCAACCTGACCGGTGGCGCGGGAATAACCATCGGCCGCATGGACCGCCGCCTGTTCGTGACGGGTCAGGATATGCTTGATCTCCGGATAATCGACCAGGTCATCATAGATGTTGATAACCGCACCGCCAGGGTAGCCAAACAGAGTGTCCACGCCTTCTTTTTTCAAGCATTCCAGTAAAATCTGTGAACCGGTTTTTTTCACGAAAGCCTCCTCCGTACCTTAAAGTTGATTCTCGACGATCCCCATTAACTCAATATATTTAAACAACTTTAAATCTACACATAAATTCCTGGCACAGGTAAATCGAGACCATTTTTCAGTCTGCCGTACAGATCGCTCCAGTATTGGCCGAGGTCACAACCTTGGCGTAACGGGCCAGCCAGCCGGTCTTGATCTTCGGCTCCGGGGGTGACCAATCGGCACGGCGCTGTTCGAGGATCTCATCATTGACCTGCAATTCCAGGGAACGGTTGGGGATGTCCAGCCGGACCATGTCCCCTTCTTCAATCAGGGCAATCGGTCCGCCGACCGCGGCTTCCGGTGAGATGTGGCCGACACACGGACCGCGGGTACCACCGGAGAACCGACCATCGGTGATCAGGGCGACGCTGTCGCCCAGACCGAGCCCCATCAGGGTCGCGGTCGGGGCGAGCATCTCCCTCATGCCAGGGCCACCTTTCGGCCCTTCGTAACGAATCACCACCAGATCGCCGGCAACAATCTTGCCGGACATCAGGGCATCCATGGCCGCTTCTTCTGAATCGAAGCAGCGGGCCCGCCCTTCGAAGACCATCATCTGATCCGAAACGCCGGACTGCTTGACGACGGCTCCGAGTGGTGCCAGGTTGCCATGCAGGATGGCCAACCCCCCTTCGGCACGCACCGGATCACTGACCGGGTGCACCACCTCTTCGTTAACCGAGGCGACACTGGCGGCGAGCTGCGCCACCGACAACCCCATCAGGGTCGGATTGTCGCTGATCCGGTCGCGCAGCTGGTAAAGCACCGCCGGCACACCGCCGGCCGCGTCGAGATCTTCCATGAAATGGATGCCACCCGGATTCATCGAGGCGAGTTGCGGCGTGCTGCGACCGAGTTCGTCAAACAGTTCGAGGGGCAGTTCGACCCCTGCGTCACGGGCAATCGACAACAAGTGCAGCACGGTGTTGCTCGATCCGCCCAGGGCCAGGTCGACGCGGATGGCGTTCTCGAACGCGGCCCGGGTCATGATCTGGCGTGGGGTGATATTCTCTTTGACCAGCCCGACAATCCGCTCACCGGAAGCAAAGGCGATACGCCGCTTCAGGGAAGAGACTGCCGTCGCCGTCCCGCAGCGCGGCAGGCTCATGCCCATGGTTTCCGTGAGTATCGCCATGGTATTGGCGGTAAACAACCCCTGGCAGGAGCCGGCGGTCGGACAGGCGTTGTCTTCGCAGATCTTCAACTGGTTATCATCGATGACGCCGGCCTTGTACTGGGCCATCGCTTCGAAGGTATCGGTCACGAAGGAGAAGCGCTTGCCGGCATCTCCCGCCCCGGTCATCGATGGACCGGCGGTGACAACGATGGCCGGGATATCGAGTCGTGCTGCGGCCATCAGCATGCCGGGCGTAATCTTGTCGCAGTTGGTCAGCAGCACCAGCCCGTCGAGTCGATGGGCTTCCGCGATCGATTCGACCATGTCGGCAATCAGTTCGCGGGTCGGCAAAGAATAATGCATCCCCTTGTGCCCCATAGCGATGCCGTCGCAGACTCCGGGAATACCGAAAATGAACGAGTAACCGCCGCCGCTGTGCACGCCTTTCTCGATGAAACGCTCCAAGTCGCGCATTCCGGTGTGCCCTGGAATCAGATCGGTAAACGACGAAGCGATACCGATAAACGGCCGATCCATCTGCTCACTCGGTACCCCGGTGCTCTGCAACAGGGCGCGATGGGGAGTACGTTCAAAACCTTTGGTAATGGCATCACTTCGTTTGGCGGTCATACGATTTTCACTCCTTGGGCAGCTGCGTGAAAGACACAACCGGGGCCATCCGCATGCTAACAGCGCAATGGCCCCGGAAGGGACTAGCTCTAAATAGAAGCAAAGGGCTCAAGCCGTTGGCTCAAACCCTTTGCGGTTCTTCAATCGCTAATGGTCATTGCCGATAGGATCGCAAAATGCTTTCCATCTCGTCCTTCCCTGCCAATTTAAGTTTCTGGACTTTCTTACGTTCCACTTCCTGCTCAGGGCTCAGAAATGCATGCTGGTCGAGATCGTCTAGTTGTCGTTCTAATATCGAATGCTCTTCGTACAACTTGCGAAAACGGGGGTTTTCATCGCACAGCTTCTCAACCAGAGCCAGATCTGTTTCTACCATCGCATACCTCCCGGATTAAAAGTGAAAAAAGAGCCGAAAATGTCTTTTTAAAATAGCCAAGGGGCAGACAGATGTCAACCTTGAATCGCGGCATTTTGGGACTTGAGCGACCAGGCGATTTCAGCTTCTGACGGCCGTATATACGAGGGGTTCAATACCGCCGGAGAGCAAGCTTCACCGCTTTCCCAGGCGGCATGAGCCAGGGCTGCCGCGGCCCCGGGTCGCAAGCGGTCAGCCGGGCCGGCGGCAAACCTCCCCTGCCTACCATAACAGTGCTCAATCTGCTCCCGATAGGCAACCGCGCCGTCGCCGACAAACAGGATTTCACCCGTCAGAGTTGCCAGGAGTTGCTCAGGTCCGACCACCCGTTCCGGACCAAGCGGTCGGGGGGGAAATTCATCGACCTGGTAAACCCCGGCATAGACCTCCTGCTTGCGGGCATCGAGCAGGGCACACACCGGCAGTTCCGTGCAAAGGCCGACTGCCAGGGCCTGCAGGCTCGAGACACCAACCATTGGCAGCCCCAGTCCGATGGCCAGCCCCTTGGCGGTCGCCATGCCAACCCGCAGTCCGGTAAAAGCGCCTGGGCCGCGCACGACCCCGATACCGTCGAGTTGCTGCAGAGTCAAACCTGTATCCGCCAGGGTCCGTTTGATGGCCTGTAGCAACCAGTCGGTGTGATGCCCGGGCACCAGACAACTGTACTCGGCCAACAGCTCAGGACCGCGACTGAGCGCGATTCCTCCGGAGCGGGTTGTGGTATCCAGGGTCAGCAGCAGGGCCATCAACCGCTCCGGAACCAGCCGAACAGGTTTTTAAATAGCTGAAATTTGACAATATCATTGTAAAAAGCAAACACCATCAACATCACGATCAGCACCAATCCAAGCTGCTGAAGTATTTCGCGGGCCCGCATCGACAGAGGCCGCCGGAAGATACCTTCAAAGAGATAAAAAAACAGGTGCCCGCCGTCGAGAATCGGTACCGGGAGCAGGTTGAGAATGCCGAGCTGAATGCTGATGAATGCCATGAATGTCAGAACGGTCGAAAACCCGGTCTGCATCGCCTGCCCGGCCACCTGGAAAATCATGATCGGGCCGCCGATATTCTTGGCCGACACCTGTCCGCTAAACAGCTTCTGGATGAAGATCAGGGTCAACTTGATCAGATCAAGGGCCTGGTCATAACCGGCCTTGATCGCCTTGATCGGGCCATAACGTTTGAGAGCGGTTTGTTGCTCCGGGGAGACCCCGACAATATAATCATCCGAGGAGTCGCTTTTTTCCGGTGTCATGCTCAGTACGAGCTGCTCGTCTCCTCGCTGAAGTCGTAGCTGAAGTTCAGAACCACCGGCCGCCAATACCAGGGGTCGCACATCGTACCAGGAACTGATTGGTTGTCCGTTGATGGCCAGGATCCGGTCACCAGTCTTGACCCCGGCCCGGGCGGCGGGAAAGCCTTC
>DATFMT010000035.1:0-3727 GCA_035266745.1 Geothermobacteraceae bacterium
CCACCGCCAGCGCGCCACCGGCCGGTACCGCAGTTGCGTCCGCCGCCTGCATGAACAGGGCGTCACAGCGCCGCAATTCCTCTTTCAGGCAGCCGACGGCGTTGTTGAAGCCGACGCCGCGAAAGCTGTTGGAACAGACCAGTTCGGCCAGCTCGGCCGAGCTATGGGCGGCTGAAAAACGGGCCGGTTTCATTTCGATCAGCCGCACCCGGATGCCGAGTCTGGCTGCCTGCCAGGCCGCCTCGCAACCGGCCAGTCCGGCGCCGATGATGGTCAGTTCCTGATTCATCCTGGTTCCTCAAAAAGTCAAGGCCGGGAGACCCGGCCTTGTTAAGTTGTTGCGGTTTATTTCTTCGCCGTGGCTTTGGGCGCGGGGGGGGAGATGACGACTTTATAATCGCAATCCTCCTGCGGGCACTTGTGCACGGTTCCTTCGCGCTTGGTGGTTTTTTCAACGGTGAGCGGAAACTCGCACTTCGGGCAGGCTTGTTCGAGCGGCAGATCCCACAAGGCATATTTGCATTTCGGGTAACGGTTACAGGAGTAGAAGATCTTGCCGTAGCGGCTTTTCTTCTCCTGCAGTTCCCCTTCCTGGCATTGCGGGCAGCTGATTCCCAGCGCTTTCGGCTTGACCAGCGGCTGAATGTTTTTGCAGTCGGGATAGGCGCTGCAGGCGAGGAACTTGCCGTAGCGGCCGTTCTTGATCAGCATCCCGGCGCCGCACTTGTCGCAGGTCTGGTCCGACATGACCGGCTCTTCAACCTCCTGCTCCTGGCCATTTTTCAACGGTTCGGTATGCCGGCAGTCGGGAAAACCGCTGCAGGCGAGGAACTTGCCGCGCCGTCCAAGTTTAATGACCATCTCCTTGCCGCAGTCCGGGCAGTTCTGATCGGTCTTTTCATTGACCACGTCACTCTTCTGGATCTCCTGTTCTTTCTGTTTGAGCAGGGCGATGAACGGCTCCCAGAACTGTTTGAGCACCGGCTGCCATTGTTCTTCGCCGCGCGAGATCGCGTCGAGGTCCTCCTCGAGCTGGGCGGTGAAGGTGTAATCGACGTAGCGCGGGAAGTGGTTGACCAGCAGGTCGTTGACGACCATGCCGACATCTTCCGGGAAGAAGGTGCGTTTTTCGATCCGCACGTATTTGCGGGTCGCCAGGGTCTGGATGATCGAGGCATAAGTCGACGGCCGGCCGATGCCATGTTCTTCGAGGGTCTTGACTAGGCTTGCTTCGGTAAATCGCGGCGGTGGCTGGGTAAAGTGCTGCTCCGGGAGCAGCTCTTCCAGGGCGACCGCCTCCTGCTCCTGCAGGGCCGGCAGCAGGCCTTCCTGTTCTTCCTCTGGCTCATCGGTTCCCTCGATATAGACCTTCATGAAGCCCGGGAAGCGGAGCACCTGGCCGGTAGCGCGAAAGCGGAAGCGGGGCCCGGCGTCGAGATCGACCGCGGTCGCATCGAGGATCGCCGCGGCCATCTGCGAGGCCAGGGTCCGCCGCCAGATCAGTCGATAGAGCTTGAACTGGTCGGGGCTGAGGTGTTTCTTGATGGCATCGGGCTCGTTGTCGAGCTGGGTCGGCCGAATTGCTTCATGGGCTTCCTGGGCGTTTTTCGCCTTGTTCTTGAAAACCCGCGGCTTGGCCAGGGCGTATTCCGCCCCGAATTTACCGGTGATCAGCTCCTTGGCTTCGGTGGTCGCGGTTTGCGAGAGGGCCACCGAGTCGGTTCGCATGTAGGTGATCAGGCCGACGGCCCCGGCACCGATATCGATTCCTTCGTAAAGCTTCTGCGCAACCGACATGGTTTTGCGCGCCGAGAAGCCGAGCTTGCGGCTCGCTTCCTGCTGCAGGGTGCTGGTGGTAAAAGGAGGGGCAGGATTACGTTTTTTTTCGCTACGGGTGATCGCTGAGACCACAAACTGCTGCTGGCCGATCGCTTCGGCCAGTTCCTTGGCGCGCGCTTCGTCAGGGATATCGAACTTGCCGAGTTTGTTGCCATCGACGACCTGCAACCGGGCGCTGAATGACTGCTTGGCAGCGTTGCTCAGCTGGGCATCGATCGACCAGTATTCCTGCTGGACGAAGGCACCGATTTCCTTTTCGCGGTCACAGATCAGCCGCAGGGCGACGGACTGGACCCGACCGGCTGAAAGGCCGTAGCGGATCTTTTTCCAGAGAAACGGCGAGAGGTTGAAACCGACCAGATAATCAAGGATCGAGCGGGCCTGCTGGGCATCGACCAGGTTGCGCGAGATCTGGCCCGGGTCTTCCATCGCCTGACAGATCGCGTCCTTGGTGATTTCGTGGAAGGTCACCCGCTTGACTTCCGGTTTGCTGCTGTTCTCGTCAATCCCGAGCGCTTCGAGCAGATGCCAGGCGATCGCTTCTCCTTCGCGGTCGGGGTCAGTTGCGAGGATCAGCCGGTCAGCCTTCTTAAGCTCTTTTTTCAAGGCCTGGATATGTTTCTTGCTCTCCGGTAGCACATGGTAGTGGGGCTCGAAATTCGCTTCGATGGCGACCGAACCCTGCTTGCTCGGCAGGGCCCGGACATGGCCGTAGGAGGCCAGCACCTTGTGCCCGGGGCCGAGAAATTTTTCAATCGTTTTTGCCTTGGCCGGTGATTCAACGATGACCAGAGATGTTGCCATAAAAACCTCGGTTGTTTTATGCAGGACAACGCCTGCAGGGGGTGCAGGCGTTGTCGAATTCAAAGCAAAAAGGCTGCAGGGACCTCCTGCAGCCTGATGTCAGTATCAGTGGCAGATCCTGGACCAGTCATCTTCCATGAAGCAGTCGACTTCACGGTGCCAGTCGTCCTGCGACCGGGTGAACAGGGTCAGGGCGGTCAGGGCCTTGATCTCCTTGAGCGTGACTTCTTCCTCGGCCATGCGCAGGGCCTTGTCGATGATTTCTTCCTGGAGATCGTTGTCGAGAATACCAAGCGTGCGCAGACGGATCAGAAAACCCATGGCATCCTGGGTGAGGATCTGACTCTCTTCCGGAGTGAAAATCCGGTAGGTCGGCTGGCTCAGTTCACGGGACGCCGCCGTGGAACGACTTTGCATGGAGAGACTCTCCATCCAAGAGAAGGCGGCATCAATCTCGTCGGCATCGAAACCGTCTGCCAACAGTTGTTCGACAATATCGTTTTCGGTCAGAAAATCCCGGTCTTCGATGACGTACTGGGCGATGATGCTGACGATGGCTAAAACCCGCTCTCGCAAAGGAATCCCTTTCAGACAGAGTGGTTATTTGTGGGCGCGGGAGCGCAAGTAGCGCGTCCCCGGCAACTGTTCGATCCAGCCTGCCAGTTCTAGGTGCAGTAAAATATCTGAAACCTCCATGAGTGTCAAGGCACTTTTCCGGGACAGCTCATCGATGTGCAGGGGTTCGAAAGTTAATGATTTAAAAAGTTTTTTTTCGTTGTCGCTGAGATTTTTCGGGATGAAATCCAGCGCTTCACGGTCCCTGCAGAGGGTCTGCCCTGGGAGGATTACCTCAATAATGTCAAGGGCTTCAGTGACCAGGTGCGCACCGTCCTTGAGCAGTTGGTTGGTGCCGCTGCTGGTTGCCGTGAGCGGGTTGCCGGGAACGGCAAACACCTCGCGTCCCTGTTCCAGGGCAAAGTCGGCAGTGATCAGCGAACCGCTGCCGGTCGCCGCTTCGACGACCAGGACCCCGGTGGAGAGCGCACTGATCAATCGGTTGCGTCCGGGGAAATGCCCGGCGAGA
>DATFMT010000036.1:0-12743 GCA_035266745.1 Geothermobacteraceae bacterium
CGGCTCAGGAAAGCACGGTCAGCAGTGGATGAAGTGAGAATTGTTCAAGAATATCGATAAGTTTTATCAGCGGCAAGCCAATCAAACTGTTGTAGTCTTGCCCGCTCATTTCCTGCATCAAGGCGATGCCCAGGCCCTCGATCTTGAAAGATCCGGCGCAGTCGATGGGGCTCTCCCGCTTAACATAGGTTTCAATTTCCGCATCACTCAAATTGCGCAGGGTGACGTTGAAGGTATCGAAATCTGCCACCAGCTGGTTGCTGCGGCTGTCCACCACGCAAAGGCCGGTATAAAAGGTATGAGTTCGGCCGACCATCCCTTTGAGCTGTCTGATTGCCTGCTCGACAGTACCGGGCTTGCCGATGACGCGACCGCGCTGGTCGACAAACACCTGGTCTGCACCGATGATCAGGGCATCCGGATAGAGCTCAACCAGGCTTTTGGCTTTTTCGGTCGCCAGATGTTTGACCAGCAATTCGGGGGCGACATTTTGGTCAAGCTCTTCGCTGAAACGCGGCGAGGCAACCAGAAACGGTAGTCCGAGTTGACGGAGCAATTTGCGGCGATAGGGGCTGGTTGAAGCAAGAACGAGGGTGCGCACAAGTAACCTTCCAGGATATTTTTGCCCTCATTTTTACCCCAGCCACGCCCGGATTGCAACCGCTCAGGCCAGATGATTCCAGATCGGCTTGGCTTCGGCTACCCGGCCCCGGGGAAGTGGCATCTGATGCGGATAATCAACACCTTGGCTTTTTTTCTGTGAGACATTTGTCACGGCGAGGTGATCCTGGACGCTGTCGAGAAGTTGCTTCCGCAACCAGGCTTGTCCGGCCCGCTGGAGAAATTCATCAAGACCGGCGCCGCCGAGCCAGGTATCGGCATAAGTCACGGCAGGTTGGTCTGCAAACTCAATCAGCACTTCCCCCTCGTAGCACCCATCGCCTACCAGTGCCGAAACACTGGTCTGGTTACCCTGTTGCTCGATGGCATGGATATCGAGATAAATAGCCTGCCCGGGGGATTCTGTCGTTCCGATGTAGATCATGTCTGCCTCCTTGTTTGTTAGGTTGAATATAACAAACAACTGGACAGAATATGTCACACAACTGAATTATCCGACTGCCAATGCCTTTTCCAGGCCAATCCGAAAGGACTTTTGCAAGGCTGTGGGGGCGAGCACCCGAACAAATGGAAGATAGGAATAGAGCCAGGCCAGAATTTCCTTCTCGCCGCTCACTTGCATGGTCAGCAGCAGCTTCCCCTCGTCTGTTTCCTTAAGGTGTTGGGATGGATGCCAGCTGCGCTCGCGGATCAGGTGGGCCACTTCGGGAGCGAACTCGACCTGCAGTTCGAAGGATTCACCCTCGATCAGCCCGAAGGCGCTCCCGGTCAGATCGGATGAGTGGTAATCGTCCGGAACCTCGAAGCGCTCTTCAAGCAGTTCGACCCGCTCCAGGCGGTCGATGAGGAACAGACGTAGTCCGCTGCGGTTATAGGCGTAGCCACCGAGGTAGAGTGACTGGTTGAAAAACAGCAACGTATAGGGATCGAACAGGTACTCTTCAGTCTCGCGCCGTGGCGGGGTGTAGAACAGCCGGCAGCGATACTGGTACAGCAATGCCCGGCGCAACTCCTTAAGCAGCTGCTGTTTTCCCTGGTAGTCTCGCACCCCCTGAATACGGGGCGCGGCAGCCGAGGCGATTCGTTCGAGGTGTGCCACGCTGCGCGGTGGCAGGCTGGAGCGCAATCGGCCGAAGATCGCTTCCAAGTCGTCCTGGAATGGCGTCCCCCGTAAAAAGGCGAGCTGGCCACGACAGAGATAGAGGGTCATCAGCTCTTCGAGGGAGAAGGTAATCGGCGGGATTTTTTTGAATCCGGTCAGAAACCGGTACAGAGTCCGGCCGTCCGCTTCGGTTTCGCGGATCAACGGGTAGCCGGCATCCATGATCGCCTGCAAGTCTCGATAGATGGTGCGGCGATGCACCGCGCACTCTTCGGCAAGCTCGTCGACGGTCGCCCCGTAGCGGGCTTCAAGCAACCTGATCACGTCATGCAGCCGAGCAGCCTGGCTGTATTTCTTGGCCGGTTTTCCAATTTTACCCACTCATACCCTCCAAATCGAGTCAAATGCAATGCGCCTCGCCTGACGCTGCATTCGCAACCCGCAGACAAGGAAAATCAACCGGGGCTGTCTCCCCGAGATAACGTCAGCCGAAGATTCAGCCCCCCAGCAACTTCCTGAGCGCCTTCATGCGTCCGGGCGTCTCGGGATCGGCGGCGAGAAACCCGAAAGAGACCGATCGCAACTGCATATGGTTGGCGTAAACCACGATACTGAAGCTGACGTAGCCCTGTCCCATCTCTGAAAATGCGGCTCGGTAACTGACCTGGACTGACTTGCTGTGGTCCTGCCAATAAGCCCGGTCAAGCCCCTCCACCGTGAGCTGCGCGATCTCGACGACCGCATCGGTGTATTCGGCCTGTACCGGATGACCGAACGCGGTTCCCAGGGCACTCAGGGTCGTAGCGATCTCTTCGCGCTCGCGTGCAGGATCGAAATCCGCCGAGGGGGGGACATGATAGAGACCGGCCAGTTCTGGCCATTTTTCCGCTTGCAGCAACTGCAGGCAGTTGGCGGCAAACGACTTAAACTGAAAAGGGGTAACGACCGGTCCATCTGCAGCTCGCGGAGACACGGGCAGAAGCAGGTTCACACCGAGGCATATCAGGCAGGCAAGACGTTTCATGCACAAGAATTCCAAGTCAAAACCGGGGGTCAGACCGATGTTTTATAATTTAATGGAATTCGGCGTGAAAGGCAACGCCTCGGCATAGCTATCTGCGGCCGCTGACATTCTGGGCGGCAACAATGCTGAAAAGAGCAAAAAGCCGCCGGATTTCCAGGCGGCCTGAAGGTATTTCTCAAGACGAGCGAAAATCGCCCCTATTCCCACTCGATGGTCGCCGGCGGCTTGCTCGAGATGTCGTAGGTCACCCGGTTGATCCCCTTGACCTCGTTGATGATCCGACTGCTGATACGGGCCAGATCCTCGTAGGGCAGCGGATACCAGCCGGCGGTCATGAAATCTTTCGTTTCGACGGCCCGCAGGGCGACGACGTATTCGTAGGTCCGGCCATCCCCCATGACACCGACGCTCTTGACCGGCAGGAACACGGCGAAAGCCTGGCTGATCTTGTCGTAGTGACCGCCCTGGTAGAGTTCGTCGATATAGATGGCATCGGCCTGACGGAGGATATCGGCATACTCTTTTTTGACCTCGCCGAGGATCCGCACCCCGAGTCCCGGTCCGGGAAACGGATGCCGCCAGACCATGCGGTGCGGCAGGCCGAGCTCTTCGCCGATCGCCCGCACCTCGTCTTTGAACAGTTCACGCAGCGGTTCGATCAGCTGTAGCTTCATGTAATCGGGCAGACCGCCGACGTTGTGATGACTCTTGATATTGTGTGCCTTGCCGGTCTTGGCTCCAGCCGACTCGATGACGTCGGGATAGATGGTCCCCTGGGCGAGCCAGTTGGCATCCTTGAGTTTTTTGGATTCCTCTTCGAAAATATCGACAAACAGGTTGCCGATGATCTTGCGTTTTTTCTCCGGGTCGGTTTCACCGGCGAGTTTGTCGAGAAACCGCTGTTCGGCATCGACCCGGATCACCTTGACGCCGAGATTCTCGGCGAAGGTGGCCATGACCTGGTCCCCTTCCCCAAGGCGCAGCAGCCCGTTATCGACAAACACGCAGTTGAGTTGGTCACCGATGGCACGATGGATCAGCGCTGCCGCCACCGAAGAATCGACGCCACCGGAAAGACCGAGGATCACCTGGTCGCTGCCGACCTGCTGGCGGATGCGGGCCACGGCATCCTCGATGATCTGGCCCGGCGTCCAGCTGCCACCACAACCGCAGATCTTGCGGACAAAGGTGTCGATCAACAGTTCCCCGCGCGGAGTGTGGTTGACCTCGGGATGAAATTGCACCCCATAGAGATTCCGGCCTATCTCCTGGATGGCACAGACCGGCGCGTTGTCCGTCTGCGCCACGACCTCAAAACCGGCCGGGATCTGTTCCACATGATCACCGTGGCTCATCCAGACTGGGCTCTTCCCGGCGACGAAAAACCCGTCGAACAGCGGTCCCGGATTGCCCAGTGAGTGCAGTTCGGCATGGCCGTACTCGCGCTTGCCGGACGGCACCACCTCGCCGCCAAAATGGCGGCTCATCAGCTGCATGCCGTAGCAGATCCCGAGGACCGGAACCCCCAGTTCGAACAGCTCTTCGGCAATCTCCGGTGCGCCCGATTCATAGACCGACTTGGGCCCCCCGGAAAGGATGATCCCTTTGGCGTTGAAGGACTTGATCGCCGCAAGCTCCATGTCATAGGGATGCAGTTCGCAATAGACATGGGCTTCACGGACCCGGCGGGCAATCAACTGGGTGTACTGGGAACCAAAATCGAGAATCAGGATCCGTTCCTGGTGGATATCTGTGGTCATGTTTGCTTTCCGGATCAGTTACTGCTGCGTTCGATGCGATAGTTCGGAGCCTCATGGGTAATCGCCACGTCATGGACATGGGACTCGCGCAGGCCGGCGTTGGTGATCCGGAGGAATTCGCCCTTTTCCTGGAGTTCCTTCAGGGTCCGGCAACCGGTGTAACCCATGCCGGCCCGCAGGCCGCCGAGCAGCTGGTGGATATTCTCGGAGAGCGGGCCGCGATACGGCACCCGGCCTTCGATTCCTTCCGGAACCAGCTTGACATCGGCCTCGACATCGGCCTGGAAATAGCGGTCTTTGCTGCCGGCCTTCATGGCGCCAAGGCTCCCCATGCCGCGATACGACTTGTAGGTCCGGCCCTGGTAGAGAATCGTTTCGCCGGGAGACTCCTCGGTACCGGCAAACAGCGAACCGATCATGATGACGTCGGCCCCGGCGGCAACCGCTTTGGGGAGCTCGCCCGAGTATTTGATGCCACCATCGGCGATCAGGGGGATACCATGCTTGCGGGTCACCTGGGAAACGTTGGCGATGGCGGTGATCTGCGGTACGCCGACACCGGCGACCACCCGGGTGGTGCAGATCGAACCGGGTCCGATGCCGACCTTGACCGCGTTGACGCCGGCCTTGATCAGGGCCTCGGCAGCGGCGCCGGTCGCTATATTTCCGGCGATCAACTGCAGGTTCGGATAGAGCCGGCGGGTATCGATGACGGCATCGAGCACCCCTTGGGAGTGCCCATGGGCGGTGTCGATGATCACGACATCGACACCGGCGCCGACCAGGGCTGCGAGCCGCTCTTCGCGATCCGATCCGACGCCGATCGCCGCGCCGACCCGCAGCCGCCCCATGTCATCCTTGCAGGCGTTGGGGTACTTGCGAACCTTCTCGATATCCTTGATGGTGATCAGCCCCTTGAGCACAAACTCGTCATCGACCACCAGCAGCTTTTCGATCCGGTGCTTATGCAGATGGTATTTCGCCTCTTCCAGAGTGGTTCCGGGCGGGACCGTAACCAGGTTTTCCTTGGTCATGACATTGGAGATCGGCTGATCGAGTTTGGTTTCAAAGCGCAGATCGCGGTTGGTCATGATGCCGACCAGCTTGCCGTCCTTGGTCACCGGCACCCCGGAGATCCGGTACTTGTTCATCACCTGCAGGGCGTCGGCAATCTTCTGATCCGGGTGCATGGTGATCGGATCGACGATCATACCGCTTTCGGATTTTTTCACCTGATCAACTTCGAGCGCCTGCTCGTCCGGAGTCAGGTTTTTATGGACGATACCGAGACCGCCTTCGCGCGCCATGCAGATCGCCGCCCGCGCTTCGGTCACCGTATCCATCGCCGCCGAGAGCAGCGGCATATTCAACTTGATTTCAGGAGTAATCCAGGTCGAGATGTCGACTTCCTTGGGCAGGACTTGCGAATGAGCGGGAACCAGCAGAACATCGTCGAAGGTCAACCCTTCGCGAACCTCGGATTCGAGCATGACGGACTCCTTTAAAAACGTCTCGGTGGAAAAAATATAACTGCGGATTCTAGGTCAGAGCACCGCTCGAGTCAACCTGAATCGGCCCAAAACCACAGAGAATTTTCCCGGGCGGGCGGTGCCAAGCTGGCAGCGAATCAGCCGGGAATGAAGTGTTCGCGGTCACTGATTTTAGCGACGGTGGCGGCCAGCAATCTGACTGCGGCATCCAGATCGGCCAGGGATAAAACCTCCGACGAGGTATGGACGTAGCGGGTCGGCACCCGGACCAGCGCCGTCGCCACCCCTTTCCGGGAGAGCTGGATGACATTGGCATCGGTGCTGGTGGCCCGCTGTTCACCGATCACCTGCACCGGAATCCCCACCTCCTTCGCCGTCTGCTGCAGCAGGGCGAACAGCGCCGGGTTGATATTCGGTCCGCGCGACAGGACCGGGCCACAGCCCAAGCTGGCCTCCCCGACGACCTTCGGATCGTTGGTCGGGGTATCCGAGGCATGGCCGATCTCGATGATCAGGGCGACATCTGGCTCGACCCCATAACTGGCCGGCTGGGCACCACGCAAGCCGAGTTCCTCCTGGACCACACTGACAGCCGACAATTGGCAAGGGAGCGATTGGCGGGCAGCCAGCTGAACGGCACGCAGCATGACGAAAACCCCGACGCGATCATCAAACGCACGCCCGGTCACCCGGTCCCCCTGCAGGCGTTCCAGACCGACCCGGATCGTCATCGGGTCGCCGATCGCCACTAGGGCCTGCGCTTCTTCACGACCGGAGCAACCGATATCGACAAACTGCTCAGTGAACGGTATCACCCGCTCCTTGTCCTTGGCATCGAGCAGATGAATCGGCTTCTTGCCGACTACGCCAAGCAACGGTCCGTTCGCACTGTGGAGATGGACCCGCTGTCCCGGCACCAGGTGCGGATCGACTCCGCCAACCGGGGCAAAAAACAGAAAGCCGTTTTCGTCGATGTACTTGATCAAAAAACCGATCTCATCACAATGGGCGGTCAGCATGACCCGGGTTGGTTGCTCCGCACTCGACGGCAAGGTTGCGATCAGATTGCCAAGCATGTCGGTTTGAACCGATTGGGCGATAGGGGCAAGTTCACGGCGGACAATCTTCTGCAGCGCCTGTTCGTGGCCGGAAGGACTCGGGGTGGCGATCAACTCTTCGAGCAGCTGATAATCGTTGTCGGTCATCGATTATCCCTGCTGAGCCCTGGCCACCAGCTCTTCACTGTTGCGTCGGGTCTGTTCAAACTGCTCCGGAGTCAATCCGGCACCCAGCGCCACCTTGCGGGCCATTTCCAATGGGAAGAGGTCCCCCGGAGCGTGGGCATCGTTGTTGACGACAAGTTTGGCCCCGGCCGCCAGTGCGCTGCTGGCGACATGGCCGTTGCAGAGCGAATGCCCTTTGCGGGTGGAAATTTCTAAGCAGACACCCTTGGCGGCCGCCAAGGCAGCTTCCTCCGGAGTGATCAGCCCAGGATGCGAGAGGATGTCGATGCCGCCTTCAATCCCGGCCCGGTTGGTTCCGGAGGCCACCGGCTCGACAATTGTTTCGCCATGTAGCACCACGATTCTGGCCCCGAGACTGCGGGCCTCGGCAACCGCCCCGGCAATCTGGGCGGGAGGAATGTGGGTCAGCTCAATGCCAGGTACGATCGTCAGCCCGAAGGCTTCGCCAAGTTCCCTGGCAACGCGGCAGATCCGCGGGATGATCAGGTCAAGGTTGGAACCATCGCCATGATCGGTCATGGCCAGGGCCCGGTAGCCAAGCACGGCAGCGCGCCGGGCCAGTTCGGCCGGGATCAGTTCGCCGTCACTGAAGATCGTGTGGGTATGCAGATCAATCATGATGCCTCCGGAACTCGATGTGAAAGAGACGCGTACGATGTCCTGCCGATTCTACCACGACTCGCGACAGAACTAGTCAACTCAACTGAAAATACTTACATGGCCGCGGCCGTGGCCAGTTCACCCAACTGCGAGTTGCGCAGTGAACGATTGATCCTGACCTTGACCAGGGAGCCGATCAGCGAGCTGTCGCCGGCGAAATTGACGATACGCCCCCAGACGCTGCGGCCGAACAGCTGTCCCCCCTTCTGCCTGCTCTCCCCCTCGACCAGCACCTCGAGAGTCGAACCGACATCGCTCGCCCAGATCTCGCGGTTGATCTGGTTCTGGACTGCGAGCAGCTCATCAAACCAGCGCTGCTTCTCCAGGGTGGAGACCGGGTTGTCGAGTTCCGCTGCCGCAGTTCCGGGCCGGGGTGAATAAAGAAAGGTGTAGGCGTCAGCATAGCGGACCTGGCGCACCACATCGAGGGTCTGGCGAAAATCAGATTCGGTCTCGCCGGGAAAACCGACGATCAGGTCGGTGGTCAGACGGATCGCGGGGCAGACCTGTTTGAGACGTTCGACCTTGGCCAGGTACTGGTCCCGGGTGTAACCGCGATTCATCTGAGCCAGAATCCGGTCCGAGCCGGCCTGCACCGGGAGCTGCAGGTGGCTGCAGAGCTTGGGGAGTTCACCGAAACATTCGATCAGTTCATCCGACAGATCCTTGGGATGCGAGGTGGTGAAACGGATCCTTTCGACGCCCTCCAACGCATGCACCCGGCGCAACAGTTCGGCAAAACTGATTTCATCGGTCTCTTTACAACCGTACGAATTGACATTCTGGCCGATCAGGGTGATTTCCCTGACCCCCATTGCGGCCAGCTCGCGCACTTCCTGGATGATCTGCCCGCTCGGCCGGCTGACTTCGCGACCGCGCACATGGGGAACGATGCAATAGGAGCAGAAGTTGTCGCAGCCCTGCATGACGGTCACGAAGCGGGTACAGCTGTCGCCTTCGGAACGTTCCGGGAACAGGCTCAGCCGGGTCTCCCGGTCAAGGAACTCGGTCTCTTGCTGCCGCCCGCGACCGGCTTCGACCTGGCGAACCATTTCCGGCAGCTTATGGATATTATGGGTCCCGAAGACCAGGTCGAGGTACGGCACCTTGGCAAGAAACTGCTCCCCTTCCTGCTGGGCCACACAGCCACCGACGCCGATAATCAGGTCGGGGCGCTGATCCTTGATCGGCTTGAAGCGGCCGAGGTGGCCGAACACCTTGCGCTCGGCCTTGTCGCGCACCGAACAGGTGTTGAGCAGAATCAGGTCGGCAGCCTCCGGAGCATCGACCTGCCGGTAGTCGATACCGTTGAGCAGGGTGACGATCCGTTCGGAATCGACCACGTTCATCTGGCAGCCGAAGGTCTCAAGATAAAAATGCTTACACATCGAAACAGCTCTCAGTCAGGCCTGGAATAAGGCGCTGATGGTAACGGCAGGTCATCGGCATGTCAATCGCTTTCCGGGGCCAGAAGGCCGTTGACGCGCAGCGATTCCTCGAGCAGCACCGTGACCTGGCGCGGCAGCTCGATACATTTGAAATCGAGCCGCTGTTCGGCGCTGCCGGCATAGATGGCCAGACTGCCCAATTGGGGGGAATAGGGTTTTAGACGGAAATAGGTCACCGCGTCCCGTGAGAGCTGCTGCAGACGGGCCTTTTTCCCATGGCGACACAACAGCCGCCGATCGGTGACCGCGTAGAAGAGATATTCCCATTCGAGACGTGACTTCAGCAGATGACCGAAAGCGAGATACATCCCGCCCAGGCAGACCGGTAACGGGATCCACGCCAGATAAGGCACCTGGTAAAGTGCCGCCATCTGCAGCCCGATCGCCAGCCACCAGACTCCGATCAAGACCAACAATAACCCGACCAGCGAGTGTTTCCAGTTGCGAAAAGTATAGCAGCGTGGTGCCGGCCGGCCGGACCAGAGCAGCTGTTCACCCTCTTCCAACAGTCCGTTCCAATCCATGCTCATTGCCCCAGGGCCAGGGCGCGGGCCGCTGCCGCCTTACCGAGCTGGCCGTTCGGATCAGCCTTGGCGACCTGCCGGTAAAGCTCGTAGGCCTGTTGTTTCTTCCCTTGTTTGACAAACCCTTCCGCGAGCAGAAACGCCCCCTGTTCGGTCGGCAGCAGCTCCATGGCGACTTGCAGGTGGGTGACCGCAAGATCGGTACGTCCTTCTTCAAGGTAAATGTAACCGAGCCCCACGCGCGATTGATAATATCTCGGGTCAAGTGATACCGCACGAGACAGGTGATGACGGGCCGAATTAAGATCGTCAGCCTTGAGATAGGCCATCCCCAAGCCGGTCATGATCAGCGGTTGTTCCGGGGCCAGGGCGGCGGCATTCAAATAGGTACTGATGGCACCGCGCAAGTCACCCTTGGCCTCCTGCTTGCGAGCCTGCTCGTACATTTCATAGCCCGGCTCGAGCTGACGGGCCCGCAACGTCGCCTGCTGAAATTCTTCGCGATAAAACGGTGCGGTTTTCAGTTCTTCGGCATAGCGGGAACGCACATACTGCTCATTGGCGATCATCCGCTCCTTGGAAAAGGGATGAGTACGAAACAATCCGGTCAACCAGTTCGGATCGGCGCCCTTTTCTACCTGGGTGTAAAAATAGGCCTGCAACTGAGCGGCCCCGAGGGGGTTGTAGCCGGCCTTGACCATGTAGTCGATGCCGAGCCGGTCCGCCTCGCTCTCCTGATCGCGACTGTAGGTATTATCGATCAGGCTGGCGGCCAGTTGGCCGGCCTTCTGGGTCAACTCGCCATAGGAACTGTTGCTGGTCGCTCCGGAAAGCACCGAAAGCCCCAGTCCAAGCATGGTTCCGCGCTGCATTCCCTGGACCGCGTGGCGGGCCGTCACATGACCGATCTCGTGACCGATGACCGAGGCGAGTTGGGCCTCGTTATCGATGGCGACCAACAGACCGCGACTGATGGCAATCTGTCCGCCGGGCAGAGCAAAGGCGTTTGGCGCCGAATCATTGACGATTTTGAATTGATAGGGCAGCTCCGGACGATGGCTGACCCGCGCCAACTGCAACCCGATCCGCTGCAGGTATTGATCCAGCTCCGGATCCTGAAAGCGGCCCCCCATCTTCTGCAGGACCTGCGGGAAGGTCTTCTGGCCCAGCTCGATCTCTTCCTGGGTCGAGACCGCCACCAGCGCCAGTTCCTGGCGGCCAGTGACCGGGTTGACCGCACAGCCGGCCAGGAGCAAAATCGTCAGCAGGAGCAAGCACTTGGTGACACAGGCAGACATAGAATAAAATCCTCCGCTTCTGGTGATCTGCCGCAGAAATATTGCGACCTTTACCTAGCTTAATGTGATTTGCCAGGCGGTGCAAGACTCTCGGCGGCCGGCCAGGAGTTCATGAGAAGAGAACAATCATTTTTTACTGGTAATCCATCCGGTTTGCGCTTAAATTCGGTGGGTTTTGCAAACTGGCGGGGGTCACCCGCGGCTTATTCGCAACGTTAACGTCCTTGCGGACCACCAAATCAGGCTGTACCAGCAGGAAAACCGATTATGAATCATATCCGTAATATCGCCATTATCGCCCATGTTGACCACGGCAAGACCACCCTGGTTGACGCCATGCTGAAACAATCCGGGGTCTTCCGTGAGAACCAGGCCATCACCGAACGGGTCATGGACAGCAACGACCTGGAAAAGGAACGTGGCATTACCATCCTGTCGAAAAACCTTTCCATCGAACACAACGGCCTGAAAATCAACATCGTCGACACCCCGGGACATGCCGACTTCGGTGGCGAAGTCGAGCGGGTGCTGAAGATGGTCGACTCGGTTCTGCTGCTGGTCGACGCCTTCGACGGACCGATGCCACAGACCCGCTTCGTCCTGAAAAAATCGCTCGATCTCGGCATCAAGCCGATCGTCGTCATCAACAAGGTCGATCGCCCCGGCGCCCGTCCGGAAGAAGTCGTCAACATGGTCTTCGACCTCTTCTGCGAACTTGACGCCAACGAGGAGCAGCTCGACTTCCCGATCGTTTATGCCAGCGCCAAGCAGGGCTACGCCATGCGCGAGCTCGAACAGCCAAGCGACAATCTCGAACCGCTGTTCACCATGATCGGCGAACGCGTCGCCCCCCCGGAGTGCAACCCGGATGCGCCGTTCCAGCTACTGGTGACCAGTATCGATTACAACGATTACATCGGCCGGATCGCCACCGGCAAGATATTCAACGGCCAGGTCAAGACGGGTGAGACCGTCGTGCATATCGACAAGACCGGCGAACTGCGCCGCGGCCGCATCACCAAGCTGCTCGGTTACGAGGGCCTACGGCAGATCGAGCTGGAGCAGGCCGCTGCCGGCGACATCGTCACCATCGCCGGCTTCGAGGAGATCAGCATCGGTGAGACCCTGGCCAGCGCGGCGGCGCCCAAGGCTCTCCCCTATGTCGCCATTGACGAGCCGACGTTGTCGATGAATTTTATTGTCAATGACTCGCCGTTTGCCGGCAAGGAAGGGAAGTACGTTACCTCGCGCAACATCCGTGACCGGTTGATGAAAGAACTGCGCACCAACGTTTCGCTGCGGGTCGAGGAAACCAGCAACTCGGACACCTTTAAAGTCTCCGGCCGCGGGGAACTCCACCTGTCGATCCTGATCGAAAACATGCGCCGCGAGGGCTTCGAGCTCTGCGTCTCGAAACCGGAGGTCATCTTTCGCGAGATCAACGGCGTGCTCAGCGAACCGATGGAATACCTGATGATCGACGTTCCGGAAGAATTCCAGGGTACGGTCATCGAAAAACTCGGTACCCGCAAAGCGGAGATGGTGTCGATGCAGCCGATGAACGGCATCAAC
>DATFMT010000037.1:0-16982 GCA_035266745.1 Geothermobacteraceae bacterium
CTCGAAGAGTAAAAACAGTCCGTTCCTGGGCGAGGAAATGGTCGGCGCGGCTCGCATGACCCTGGTCGCCGGGAAAATCGTCCACCAAAAAGACTAAGTAATTGCCGGTACTGCCGGCATAACTTGAACCAAGAAGAGGGAGTTCGTTGGTATGAAAGCAATTCTGGCCCTGGCCGATGGTCGGGTTTTTCACGGCAAGGCCTTCGGTGCTCCGGGTGAGATTACCGGAGAGGTGGTCTTTAACACCAGTATGACCGGCTACCAGGAGATCCTTACCGATCCTTCCTACGCTGGTGAAATCGTCACCATGACCTATCCGTTGATTGGTAACTATGGGATCAACCCTGAAGATGTCGAGTCAGGCAAACCCCATCTGCGGGGTTTCGTGGTCAAGGAGGCCTGTGAGGAACCGAGCAGTTGGCGTAGCGAGATGACCCTGGATGCCTACCTGAAAGAACACGGCGTCGTTGGCATTCAGGGGCTTGATACCCGGGCTTTGGTCCGCCATATCCGCGACAAGGGTGCGCAGACCGGCATCATCTCGACGCTTGATCTCGACCCGGTCAGCCTGGTCGAAAAAGCGCGCCAGGCTCCGTCCATCGTCGGCCAGGACCTGGTCAGGGATGTGACCACGGCCAAGTCCTATCACTGGAGCGAGGGTCCCTGGGATTTGTCCACCGGCTACCGAGAGGCAGCCGCCACAAGCAAGTACAAGGTAGTCGCCTACGACTTCGGCATCAAGCGCAACATCCTGCGCAACCTGGTCGCTGCCGGGTGCGACGTCACGGTGGTTCCGGCCGACACGTCGGCTGAAGAGGTGCTGGCGATGAAACCGGACGGGGTCTTTCTCAGCAACGGCCCCGGCGATCCGGAACCGATTACCTACGCTCAGGAGACTATCCGCCAACTGCTGGGCAAGACGCCGATGTTCGGCATCTGCCTCGGGCATCAGCTCTTGTCGATCGCCCTGGGTGGCGAAACCTACAAGCTGAAATTCGGTCATCGGGGTGGCAACCAGCCGGTGCGGCGCGGAGAGGGTCACTCGGTCGAAATCACCGCGCAGAACCACGGCTTCGCCGTCGCCGCCGAGACGCTCAATGACGAATCACTGGTGACCCATATCAACCTCAACGACAACACCGTCGAGGGTTTGAAACATCGGCAGATTCCGGCGTTTTCGGTGCAGTATCATCCGGAGGCTTCACCGGGTCCGCATGATGCCAAGTACCTGTTCGGAGAGTTTATTGATCTCATGGAAGCTAATAAAAACAGCTAGTTAAAGAAAATATTTCAAGCAATTTAGCGGATAAATATAGAGGAATTCAATGCCTAAACGTACAGATATCAAGAAGATCCTGATCATCGGCGCCGGACCGATTGTTATCGGTCAGGCCTGTGAATTCGACTACTCGGGCACCCAGGCCTGCAAGGCGTTGAAGGAAGAGGGCTACCAGGTTGTTTTGCTCAACTCCAACCCGGCCACCATCATGACTGACCCGGATTTTGCCGACCGCACCTACGTCGAGCCGGTGACCCCTGAAACCCTGGCAAAAATCATCGAGAAAGAACGCCCGGATGCCTTGCTGCCGACCCTTGGCGGCCAGACAGCCCTTAACACCGCCGTCGCCGTAGCCAAGAACGGCACCTTGGAGAAGTATGGCGTCGAGTTGATCGGTGCCAAGCTGCCGGCGATCGAGAAGGCCGAGGACCGGACCCTGTTCAAGCAGGCAATGGAAAAGATTGGCGTTGCCGTTCCCCGCTCCGGACTGGCCCACAGTTATCAGGAAGCGATGGAAATCATCGACTATGTCGGTTTTCCGGCAATCATCCGGCCGTCCTTCACCCTTGGCGGCACCGGCGGCGGCATCGCCTACAACCGCGAAGAATACGAGCAGATGGCGCTGGCCGGCATCGACGCCTCGCCGACCGATGAAATCCTCATCGAGGAATCGGTGATCGGCTGGAAAGAGTTCGAGCTCGAGGTCATGCGCGATCTGGCCGACAACGTCGTGATCATCTGTTCGATTGAAAACTTCGATGCTATGGGAGTTCACACCGGCGATTCGATCACCGTCGCCCCGGCTCAGACCCTGACCGACAAGGAGTACCAGATCCTGCGCGATGCCTCGATCAAGATCATCCGCGAGATCGGTGTTGAAACCGGGGGGTCGAACATCCAGTTCGGCATCAATCCGAAGGATGGCCGCCTGGTGGTTATCGAAATGAATCCACGGGTTTCCAGGTCGTCGGCGCTGGCCTCCAAGGCGACCGGTTTTCCAATCGCCAAGATTGCCGCCAAATTGTCGGTCGGCTATACGCTGGATGAAATCCCTAACGATATCACCCGCGAGACCTTTGCTTCCTTCGAGCCGACCATCGACTACGTGGTGACCAAGGTGCCTCGTTTCACCTTTGAAAAATTCCCGCAGGCGGATGCCACCCTGACCACCCAGATGAAATCAGTCGGTGAAGTCATGGCGATAGGCCGGACCTTCAAGGAGAGCCTGCAAAAAGCCCTGCGCTCGATGGAGATCGACTCGCATGGATTTGAAAGTCGGCTGTTCGCAACCCCGGAAGAGTACCGCCGGGCCCTGACAGACAGCGAACTTGATCTGCTGCGGCGGCAGCTGCAGGTTCCCAACTGGGAGCGCCTCTGGTATCTCGCCGACGCCCTGCGGGCCAACCTGGCGCTTGGTGAGATTTACCGGCTCACGGGCATCGATCCCTGGTTCCTGACCAACATCAAGCAGATCATCGACAAGGAAGCCGAGCTGCTGGTCAAGCATCACCTGGTCGCGACGGAGGGTCCGGAGCTGGTCGAACTGCTGCGCGAAGCCAAGCAATACGGCTTTTCCGACCAGCGACTGGCAGTCATCTGGGGCATCACCGCCGAGGATGTCAGAACGATGCGGATCGAGCATGGCGTGCGTCCGGTCTTCAAGCGGGTTGACACCTGCGGCGCCGAATTCGAGGCCTACACCCCGTATCTCTATTCGACCTATGAAGAGGAGTGCGAAGCGGCTCCCAGCGACCGGAAGAAGATCATGATCCTCGGTGGCGGGCCGAACCGGATCGGGCAGGGGATCGAATTCGACTACTGCTGCGTGCACGGTGTCTTCGCCCTGGCCGAAGATGGTTACGAGACCATCATGGTCAACTGCAACCCGGAAACCGTTTCGACCGATTACGATACCTCCGACCGGCTCTATTTCGAGCCTTTGACCTTCGAAGATGTGCTCGAAATTGTCGACCTGGAAAAACCCGCAGGGGTGATCGTCCAGTTCGGCGGCCAGACCCCCCTGAAGCTCGCGGTGGCGCTGGAGAAGGCCGGCGTACCGATCATCGGGACCAGCCCCGACGCCATCGACCGGGCCGAAGACCGAGAGCGCTTCCAGGCGCTACTGCACAAGCTCGACCTCAAGCAGCCGGACAATGGTATCGCCAGGTCCTTCGAGGAGGCGGAGAAGGCCGCGGAGCGGATCGGCTATCCGGTCGTGGTGCGACCGTCGTACGTGCTGGGCGGTCGGGCGATGGAGATCGTTTACGATGTC
Source organism: Geothermobacteraceae bacterium (assembly GCA_035266745.1). Taxonomy (GTDB): domain Bacteria; phylum Desulfobacterota; class Desulfuromonadia; order Desulfuromonadales; family Geothermobacteraceae; genus DATFMT01. The sequence continues at coordinate 3,552 of DATFMT010000037.1, forward strand.
GATGCGCTACGCAGCTACATGACCAACGCGGTCAAGGCTTCCCCGGAGCATCCGATTCTGATCGACAAGTTCCTCGAAGCGGCGATCGAAGTTGACGTCGACGCCCTGTGCGACGGCAAGCAGGTGGTGATCGGCGGTATCATGGAGCACATCGAGGAGGCCGGGATCCATTCCGGCGATTCGGCCTGTGCCTTGCCACCGTATTCGCTCGACCAGGAGCTGGTCGATGAAATCCGCCGTCAGACCGTCGAACTGGCGCTCGAGCTCAACGTCGTCGGTCTGATGAATATCCAGTATGCGATCAAAGACCGGACGATCTACCTGATCGAAGTCAATCCACGTGCCAGCCGGACCGTGCCGTTCGTCTCGAAAGCGACCAACCGGCCGCTGGCCAAGATCGCCGCACGGCTGATGGCCGGCAAAACCCTTGCCGAACTCGGGATCAACGAGGAGATCGTCCCCAGGCATGTCTCGGTCAAGGAGGCGGTCTTCCCGTTCGTCAAGTTCCCGGGGGTTGACACCTTGTTGGGGCCGGAGATGAAATCGACCGGTGAAGTCATGGGGATCGACTGGGAATTCGGCAAGGCCTTCGCCAAGGCCCAGCTCGGCGCCGGGGTCAAGTTGCCGCTGGCCGGGAAGGTGTTCGTCAGCATCAAGGACTCCGACAAGCGCCTGCTGCTGGACGCCGTGCAGAAACTCGACGAAGCCGGTTTCACCATCGTCGCCACCCGCGGCACGGCCAGCTTCCTCGAAGAGAAGGGGGTCCGGGTCGAGACCATCAACAAGGTCAAGGAAGGGCGGCCGCACTGTGTCGACGCGATCAAGAGCCACGAATTCTGTATGGTCTTCAACACCACCTTCGGTGCCCAGTCGGTCGCTGATTCCTATTCGATTCGGCGTTCGGCGCTGATGAACAACTTGGCCTATTTTACCACCGTGGCGGGTGCCAGGGCAGCTGTTGACGGGATTTTGGCCATGCGCAGGGAAACACTTGACGCCGTACCGCTTCAGGAGTATTATCCCGGTTAACACGCCTAACGGGCGTGATTTCTATTTCTACGCAACCAGTCTGGGCGGGGCAACCCGCCCGTTAATTTTACAAGGACACGACGAGACAGATGAGCAGTTCAATCCCCATGACCCGTGCCGGTTACGACCGCCTGCAGGTCGAACTCAAAAACCTGATCCGGGTTGAGCGACCCAAGGTGGTCCAGGATATTGCTGAGGCGCGCAGCCATGGTGATTTGTCGGAAAATGCCGAGTACGATGCGGCCAAGGATCGCCAGGCTTTTATCGAGGGACGGATTCTTGAGCTGAACGACAAAATCGCCCGGGCCCAAGTCATTGATCCGGCCGCTTTAAATTCGGAAAAGATCGTATTTGGCGCAACCGTGACCCTGTTCGATCCAGACACCGACAATGAAGTGACCTACCAGATCGTCGGCGAAGATGAGGCGGACATCAAATCGGGCAAAATCTCGGTCACCTCACCGGTCGGCAAGGCGCTGATTGGTAACGTTATCGATGACGAAGTGCGGATCAAGGTTCCGTCTGGTGTCAAGATTTACGAAGTGACCGATATCAAATATCTCTAAAGGAACCCGTCTTTGGCCGGCAACTCTGAGAGAGTCAAACCAGGCAGACCATTCATTTCCACCTTGGCGGAGAGTCATTCTTTCCGCCATTTTTGTACCCGGTAGCGGCGATGGATCTGCAGGTTGATTTCAAACGCAGTCGTGAACTGCTCGCCACGCCGATCTCCCGGATCAAGGGTGTCGGCCCCAAGATCCTGGAAAAACTGACAAAACTACATATCAACACGGTCGAGGACGCCCTCTACACGCTGCCATTTCGTTACGAGGATCGGCGTGAGATCCGCAGGATCGCTCAGCTCAGGGAAGGGGAGCAGGAGGTGTTTTACGGCGAGGTGCTGGCCGCGGGCGAAGCACGCACTGGCCGGCGTGGCCGGCGGATCTACGAAGTTGTCGTCGGTGACGGCAGCGCAACGATTTCACTCAAGTGGTTCCATTACCGGGCCAGTTGGATGAAGTCACGTTACCAGATCGGCGCCCGGGCAATTTTTTCCGGTGAGTTAAAACGTTTCGGGGCTCAGCGCGAAATTCACCATCCGGATGCCGATTTCCTCGCCGTCGGTGCCGATCTCAAGAACTGGACCGAACTCGACCCGGAAAATTATGGCCGGATTCTTCCGGTTTATCCGCTGACTGATGGCCTGCACCAGAAAAGCATGCGCCGCATCATGCAGCGGGTCGTCAAGGATTTTGCGCCCTATGCTCACTCCGCCTTGCCGGAAGAGTTGCTGCGGAAGCGCAACCTGCTGCCGTTACCGCTTGCTTTCCAACAGGCCCATCTGCCTGCCAACAGCAGTGACATCCGGCAGCTCAACGCAGGGGCTGACTCGGCCCGCCAGGCGCTGGTTTATGATGAGTTTTTTTACCTCGAAGTCGGTTTAGCTCTTAAGCGGCAAGGCATTGTTTTACAAAAGGGCATAAGATTGTCTCTTGAGCACAAATACACCTTGCCGCTCAGCAAGCTCTTACCCTACAAGATGACTGGCGCGCAACGCCGGGTGCTGGGAGAAATCAAACAGGACCTGCTCAGCGGTCAGCCGATGAATCGCATGGTTCAGGGCGACGTCGGCAGCGGCAAAACCCTGATTGCCTTGATGACGGCGCTGATCGCCATCGAGAATCAATACCAGGTGGCGATCGTCGCGCCGACTGAGATTCTCGCCGAGCAGCATTATCTGCAGTTTCATCATTGGTTCGAACAATTAGGTCTCAAGACCGTCCTGTTGCAGGGGTCCATGTCAACAAAAGCCAAAAAACAAGCCCTTGAACAGATCAGGCAGGGCGCAGTCAATCTTGTGGTCGGAACCCATGCGGTCTTGCAGCAGGGGGTTGAATTCCAGCGTCTTGGCCTCGGAATTATTGACGAACAGCACCGGTTTGGCGTTGAGCAACGCCTGGTCTTGCGCCAGAAGGGTTCCAATCCGCATATTCTGGTTATGACGGCAACACCCATTCCACGCAGTCTGGCCCTGACCCTGTTTGGCGACCTGACGTTATCGGTCGTCGACGAGTTGCCGCCTGGCCGCACCCCGATTACAACAAGGGTCATTTCCGCGGCACAGCGACAGCAGGCCTGGAATATCGTCCGCAGCGAATTGGATGCAGGACACCAGGGGTACATCGTTTACCCATTGGTCGAAGAATCTGAGAAATCCGATTTATTGGCCGCAACCCAGGCCTTTGATCAACTCCAACATGAAATCTTCGCTAATTACCGCCTGGGGGTGATCCACGGCAGAATGCGCCCCGAGGAGAAAGAGGCGGTGATGCTCGACTTCAAACAGCAGCGCATCCAGTTGCTGGTTTCCACCACGGTCATCGAGGTCGGCATCGACGTACCGAATGCGACCTGCATGATCATCGAGCATGCCGAACGTTTCGGCCTGTCACAGCTCCACCAGCTCAGAGGCAGAGTAGGGCGAGGTGCGGCGGCCAGTACCTGCCTGCTGATTCGCTCTGCACATTGTACCGAGGATGGCTTCAAGCGCCTGAAAGTTATGGCTGCAACCGAGGATGGCTTCAGAATCGCCGAAGAGGACCTGAAACTGCGCGGTCCGGGAGACTTCCTCGGCACCCGGCAGTCCGGACTGCCGGACTTTCGTATCGCCAGCCTGTTGCGTGACGGTCGCTTGCTGGAACAGGCACGTCAAGACGCTTTCGAACTTATCCAAAGCTCCGGGGCATCAGTTCCAGAAGAAGTCATGCAAGTTCTCAAGCTTCGCTGGGGGCAGAAACTGCAACTCGCGTCGGCTGGGTGAGGCCTTTTTCGACCAATTGCTTCCATCGTACAACGAAGCAATATTATTTATTGTGAGGTTGCCATTATTGAAAGTGGCAGCAATTTTGTCCTTGATAAGTAACATCCAGATTGAAAGATGTAACTTTTTGGACAGGCACAAGGAGACTCGCCGAAGAATATATTATTTGGAATTTAGCCGAAGAAATTTATAGAAAACCAACGCAATCCCCCAGATCAGCAGGCCACCGGCGAATAAAACCTGGATTTCCCTACCTGCGAGAGGAACCACCTGAAAGACCTGGGCCAGTGGGGTGTACATGATCACCCCCTGCAATCCAAGAGCGAGAACCACCGCCCCCCAAAGCCAGCGATTGGCGAACAACCCCACCCGATATTCCAATCTGATGACAAAAGCAATAACCATCTCGTAGACAACTAAGAAGTTGAACACCATGGTCTGGCCATGCCTGATGACTTCGGCATCTTGGGCCCGTCCGCCGGTGAGAGCAAAAATGGTAAGGGCAATAACAGTGCCGACCAGTCCCAGCAATGCGATCAGTCCGAGTTTGACGGGAGGCATGAGCTCCTCGGCTTTCGGTTTCGGCGGGCGAGACATCAGGTTGTCTCCGTAGGGATCAACACTGAAGGCCAGGGCAGGGGCGCCATCTGTGACAAGATTGATCCAGAGTAGCAGTATAGCCGTCAGCGGAAGATTCATCCCGAAAAGCACAGAAAGGAAGATGATCAGCACTTCGGTCAAGTTGCCGGAGAGGAGCAGCATGATCGCCTTCTGGATATTGTCGTAGATTCCACGCCCCTCCTCGATGGCGTTGACGATATGGGTGAAACTGTCGTCCAGTAGCACGAAATCGGCTGCTTCCTTGGCAACCTCAGTGCCGCTGCCCACTGCCACCCCGATGTCTGCAGCTTTCAAGGCCGGCGCGTCGTTGACACCGTCACCGGTCATGGCGACGATATGTTGCGACATTTGCAGGGCCTGTACGATCCGCAATTTGTGCCCAGGGACCACCCGGGAGAAAATATTGGTTCCCTTCTTCAGCTCTCCGACCAGTTCATCATCGCTCATCTGGTCCAGTTCCGATCCGGTGCAACTGCCGCCGCTGATGCCAATTTCGGCGCCAATGGCCCGGGCGGTCTCCCGGTAATCGCCGGTGATCATGATTACCCTAATGCCGGCTTCCCTGGTGCGGCCGATTGCCGCCGCCACATCCAGCCGGGGTGGGTCGCGCATGGCCTGGAGTCCGACAAAGATCATGTTCTCCTCGGCAAAGTCATCAGCATCGGGCACGAGCCGGAAGGCCAGTCCCAGCACCCGCAAGGCGCCGGCTGCATAATGATCGTTCCGCTCAAGTATTTCCCTTCGCCTTTCGGCGGTCAGGGGAACTTCCGAACCACCCAGCCACATTCGATCGCAGCGGAGCAGAAGCTCGGCCGGCGCCCCCTTGCAGTACATGACAAGCAGTCCTCCATCCTCCTCGGCCAGGACACTCATCATCTTGCGGTCTGAATCAAAAGGCAACTCGTCCAGCCGCTCACCCCATGCCATGACCCCGGCCTTGGCCGCACTGACCAGAAGCGCCGCTTCGGTCGGATCTCCGGTGATTTGCCAGGCCCCGTCTGTTTCCGCCAGGGAAGCATTGTTGCAGACCAGGCCGATCCTGAAGAGCAGGGGGTCGATACACGCGGAAACCTCTCCCTTCGGCTCGTAGCCGGATCCGGAGATTTCGGCTTCAGCATCCGCGGTCCAGGCATAGCGGACGGTCATCTGGTTTTTCGTCAGCGTGCCGGTCTTGTCGGTGCAGACGATATCGCAACTGCCCAGGGTCTCCACCGATGCCAGCCGCCGCACCAGAGCTTGCCTGGCTAAAAGCCGTTTTACCCCAATACTGAGGGAAATGGTGACGATGGCCGGCAGCCCCTCGGGGATTGCAGCCACCGCCAGGCTAATGGAGACCAAGATCAGGCCGACCAGGGTTTCACTGCTCAAGGTCCCGCTCAGCCAACCCCTGACGAGGGACGCAGCGAAGATGATCAGGCAGATGATAATAATGACGTAGCCGAGCTTCCGCCCGAAACGGTCGAGACGGAGCTGCAACGGGGTAGGTGACTCAATGGTGGTCCCGATCAGTCGACTGATGGCGCCAATCTCTGTGTTCATGCCGGTGGCGGTCACCAGCGCCAGGCCATTCCCGGACACAACCGCCGTCGAGGCGAAGAGGATATTGCACCGCTCACCTAGTGGCACTTCGCTGTCGATCACCTTAGGTTCTTTTTCAACCGGGATGCTCTCGCCGGTGAGACTGGCCTCGTCGGCCTTGAGTCGCACTGCTGAAAGAAGCCGGGCATCGGCTGGCACCTTATCGCCGGCCACGACCCGGATCAGGTCACCGGCCACCAGTTCCGCCGCCCGGATCTCACGCCAATTCCCGTCACGCCTAACCATTGCATTCAATGGGGCCATCTTTTTCAAGGACTCCAGTGAGCGATGGGCGGTAAGTTCCTGGAAAAAACCTATCAGCGCATTGGCGATCAGGATGGCGAGGATAATCAGGGAGTCGACCCATTCACCGATCAGGACCGAAAGACCGACCGCGAAAAGCAGGACGTAGATAATGAAACTCTTGAACTGGGAAAAAAACAGCTGAACAGGATTAACCGGCTTGACCCGCTCCAAAAGATTGGCCCCGTCCCTCGTCAAACGGCGGGCGGCTTCTGCAGACGACAGCCCCTCGGGAGAAGTCTCCAGGCGGGCCATGAGTTTGTCCGTACTTTGACAATAGGGCATCGAGCTGGCTCCAGCGCAATTCCAGTCGGACGAAAAGTAAGGCAATACGACCGGCGGTCATCTTATGATAACTGTCAATTTGCTAATCGGAACGGTCTTAATAAAATTTTTCACGACGAACCAAACCTGCGAGGAGAGGACAACCGTATTCAGTTGATAATCGATCGACTGGTCAAATTCGGGAGAGTCTCCACGCCACTCCTCGGAAACAAGTTGAATCCCTCTGACAATGATTGCGATTGGGATGATCATGGCATAGAAACCGACAAGCTCATGGACTTGGTGAATAAGGCGATTGAAGATGGCATGTTCACGGGCAAGGAATACCACAACATTCTGCCGCAGAGAGGACAGACGCCTCCGAGGAGAGAGCTAATCTTGTCAGCCTTCATGAAATGATTGCGATCGGTACCGTCAAAAGAGTCCCGGAATAAAGGAATTGTTCAAAGAGTTTCATTATCGCAGCTTGATTATGCCTGGAGAAAATGCGGCATGATCGTCTGGTGCGTTCGGCTTCGCGATGATACTTGTCAGATGCAAACGTAGGACTTTTCTTTCCAAGAAGGGGATACTCGTCGTATGTTCATCGACCACGACTAATTTCATCAGCCTACATCCATAAGTTTACATAATATATCTTATGCGACGTTACGTATAAAGCGTCCTGGTGGTCATTGTCATGTTGACCCCCGGCCAACGTTATACCCGCCCTGCCACAGGTCGCCTTGATAAACTGCCAACCCCTGTCATGACATTGAGTTAGTTGGACGATTTGCGCTGTGACAAATTAACCGGACCCCTGGCCTTACCCTGCGCTTGATCGGGAAAATCGCTTAGGGGCCAAATTTCGAGCCCGATTATGTTTGAGCGATCGATCTGGGAGTCAGTTGATAGAAACTTCAAAAATGGACGAGCTTAACCACCCGCACAGATGCTGGTGTCAAATGGAAGATTCGTAACTGACTGGAGAAGATCGGCTGCTTTAGGATGGCACTGACCAGCGGCCAATTGCAGCCATTTGATGCCTTCCTGGTAGCGATGCGTGTCTGGGCTGGAGCGTGTCAGAGCCTTGCCAATCTCAAATTGGGCGCTGGCATGACCTAGGCGTGCTGATTTCAGGTACCAGGAAAATGCTTCATCGGTGTTGACCGAAACTCCTTCGCCAAATTCATACATATGCCCGACCAGATACATGGCTCGCGGCTCACCTTTCTCGGCGGCCTTCAAATACCAGCGCATGGCTTCATTGTAATTCTGGCAGACGCCTCGTCCGAAATCGTACATCAGGCCCATCTGGACGATGGCTTCGACGTCTCCTTGGCCAGCTGCCTGGCGAAAAAATTTAAGTGCACTGCTGTATTGTTGTTTCTGGTAGGCTTCCATTCCCATGCGAAATTCGGCGGCTGAGGAGTCATCGATGATGTGCGACGCAGATTTGACCGTACTTGCTTCCCCAGCGTAACAAGTCAGAATCGCTACACTTAGCATCATGCAGAGAAATGTGGAAGTTTGCAGAATTTTGGTCACCATATCTTTCATATATAACTACAATCATCCTTATTATAAAGAATTCAGCAGTGTCGCCAAGCTGAAATCAGATTATTTTTTGTAAATAAAAAGGGCCAAACTTTCGTTTGGCCCTTTTTTCGTTGGTCGGGGCGAGAGGATTTGAACCTCCGACCCCGTGCACCCCATGCACGTGCGCTACCAGGCTGCGCTACGCCCCGTCAATCAACGAGCTGAGATTATCTTTGAGTTGTTCTTTAAAGTCAAGCAAAAACACCCACACCAGCAACTTTAGGGAATTTAAAATGTCCTGTAACTTCGCCAGGTTAACAATCACAAGTGACGTTTATCGATGATCCGATTGGCCTTCCCTTCATGGCGCGGCATCGAGGTGGGCTCGACCAGCTTCACCTTGGCGCCGACCCCCAGGATGCTGGCCAGGCGCTTTTCCACGCGGTCAACAAAGGCGCGCTGTTTTTTCATCTCGTCGAAGAAGATTTTTTCGTTAACCTCGACCTGAACTCCGAGAACATCCATGTTGCCAACCCGCTCGATCACCAACTGGTAATGGGGTTCGCAACCTTCAACTTGAAACAAAACCTCTTCTATCTGTGAGGGGAAGACATTCACCCCCTTGATAATCAGCATGTCATCAGTGCGGCCCATAGTCTTCTGCATCCGGACATGGGTACGGCCGCAGTCACATTTGCTGTAATTCAACCGAGTAATGTCACGGGTCCGAAAGCGAAGCATCGGGAAAGCTTCCTTGGAAATCGAGGTCAGGACCAGTTCACCAATTGAACCTTCCGGTAACACCTCCCCGGTTTCGGGATCGATAATTTCCGGTATGAAGTGATCCTCCCAGATGTGCATGCCGCATCGGTAGAGACATTCCCCGGCGACACCCGGGCCCATGAGCTCGGACAGACCATAATTATCGGTCGCGATGATCTGCATACGGGATTCGATCTCACGCCGCATCTCCTCGCTCCAGGGCTCGGCCCCGAATAACCCGATTCGGAGTGCCAGGCTGGCCGGGTCGGTCCCCTGTCTGGCCAGTTTGTCCGCCATGGTCAATGCATAGGATGGTGTGCAGACCAATGCGGTTGAGCGATAATCCTGCATGATCATTAACTGCTTTTCGGTGTTGCCGCTCGACATCGGGATCACCGAGGCGCCAATACGTTCAGCACCGTAATGTAACCCGAAGGCGCCGGTAAAAAGCCCATAACCAAAGGCGATATGCACGATATCCTCTTCGGTGACCCCGGCCGCAGTCATGAAACGGGCGACGATATCGGTCCAAGTCTGCAGATCCCGGCGGCTGTAACCGACGACGGTCGGTTTGCCGGTAGTGCCGGATGACGAGTGGATCCGCACGACCTCCTTCAAGGGGACGGCAAACATGCCATATGGATAGTTGAGACGCAGATCCTCCTTGGTTGTAAAAGGGAGCTTGGCCAGGTCGGACAGCGAGCGGATATCTCCAGCCTGCAGCCCCAACAGGCTGAACTTGTCCTGATAACAAGGGACCTTGTCAAAAACCCGCCGAACCGTGCTCCGCAACCGTTCCAGTTGCAGGGCCTCAAGCTCCTGGCGATCGAGGCATTCGTTGACCGGATCCCAGATCCGCCCTTTTTCCGGGGCATTACTTATTTGTTCAACCGTGTCCATGCAATGATTACATTCCGTAGATACGCTCGCCCGGCAGGACATGGACATTGCTTGCAGTCAAAACCCTGATGGCCTCTTCAAGATTGTCGAAGCGGAAGATGATGACAGCGTTTTCTCCACAACGTTCGACGAAAGCATACATGTATTCGACATTGACCTTGCCTTGATCGAGGATATCCAGGATACTATGCAGCCCCAGGGGGCGGTCCGGCACCTCGACAGCGATCACCTCGGTCTTGCTGACGGTAAAACCCTCTTTCTTCAGAACTTCCCTGGCCAGTTCGGTCTGATCGACAATCAGCCGCAAGATACCGAAATCGGAGGTGTCGGCCAGGGACAGGGCGCGGATATTGACCCCCTGCTCGCCCAAGACTCGCGAGACCTCGGCCAGACGGCCGGTCTTGTTCTCGATGAAGATGGAAATCTGCTGCACTTTCATAAGCCTCGCTCCTCTTCTTAGTTCGATGGTTTCCGGTTGTCTATAACGCGTTTGGCCTTCCCCTCGCTGCGGGCGATGGTTTTCGGTTCCACCAGGTGCACTTGGCAGGTGACGCCAAGTAGGTCCTTGATCTCCTTACGGATTCGGTTGGCAAGTTGCTGCAGGTTTTTGACCTCGTCGGAAAAAATTCGCTCGTGAACCTCGACCTGCACCTCGAGGGTATCGAGAATCCCCTCCCGATCAATTATCAACTGATAATGAGGTTCGACCCCTTCGATATTGAACAGTACCGCTTCGATCTGTGACGGGAAGACGTTGACCCCGCGGATGATCATCATATCATCGCTGCGACCGCTCATCCGTTCCAGTCGGCGGTGGGTGCGGCCGCAGACGCAGGGCTCGGCTATGACCCGGGTAATATCCCGGGTCCGGTAACGGATCAACGGGATCCCCTCCTTGGTGATCGTGGTTATCACCAACTCTCCCTGCTCGCCCAGGGGCAGCACTTCACAGGTGACCGGATCGATAATCTCCGGAATGAAATGGTCTTCCCAGATGTGCAGGCCCTTCTGGGCCTCGATGCATTCGATGCCGACCCCGGGGCCAAGGATCTCGGACAGGCCGTAGATGTCGATCGCCTTGAGATTGAGAGCATCTTCGATCTCGCCACGCATCTGCTCGCTCCAGGGTTCGGCACCAAAGATCCCAACCCTGAGCTTCAGGGAGCGGATGTCCATCCCCTCTTCCGCGGCGATTTCGGCCAGGTAGAGGCTGTAGGACGGTGTGCAAGTCAACACCGTCGAACCGAAATCCTGCATGATCATCAGCTGCTTTTTGCTGTTGCCGCCCGACATCGGAATCACCGAGGCCCCGACCCGCTCGGCGCCGTAATGGGCTCCGAGTCCGCCGGTAAACAGTCCGTAGCCGTAGGCATTGTGGATGACGTCGCCCTTGTGGGTGCCGGCGGCAACGAACGAACGCGCCATCAATTCCGACCAGTTGTCGATGTCCTTGCGGGTGTAGCCGACCACGGTCGGCTTGCCGGTGGTGCCGGAGGAGGCGTGGATGCGGACAATGTCTTCCAGCGGCACGGCAAACAGGCCGTAAGGATAGTTGTCGCGCATGTCCTGCTTGACGGTAAAAGGCAGATCCCGGAGGTGTTCAAGCGTGGTCAGTTTGTCGGCGCTGATACCGCTTTGCTTGAACTTGTCGCGATAGAGCGGCACCGATTCGGCGACCCTGGCGACGGTCTGCTGCAAACGTTTCAGCTGCAACGACTCCAAGGCTTCTCGTGGCAGGGTTTCGAATTCTTCATTCCACATCATAAGTTAACACCAACCTTTCAGGTAAAGCTTTAACCTTGACGACCAAGTTCAAAGGCCTTGAGATTTTCCTGGAGAAACTTGGCAGGAACCAGTTTTTCAATCGCTTTGAGCCATAAGTCATAAGCGATATCCATCCGTCTGGAAAGCGCACCGAGCAGGACGGTGTTGACGGTGCGGTAGTTGCCGGCCTGCTGGGCCTTCTCCATCCCGTTCACCAGCAGGAGATCAGCGACCTGCTCCTTTAGCTTGGCCGGGATATCTTCCGGATAGCTGTCCATGCCGCTGGCAACCGGACCAGGAGCAATTTTGAGGTCGTTCGCCACAATCGCCCCACCCTTACGCAGCATCGGCAAAAACCGATAAGTTTCGAGCAATTCAAATCCAAACAGGATGTCGGCAGTTCCTTGCTGAATCAGGGGAGAATAAACCTTCTCGCCCCAGCGCACATGCGACGTGACACTGCCACCGCGTTGGGACATGCCATGAATCTCGCTTTTTTTGACATCGAATCCGGCCAGCATCAACACTTCAGACAGGATCTCACTGGCCAGCAGGGTCCCCTGCCCGCCAACACCCGCCAATAATATCCCTTTGACATTATTCGCCATCGATGACTCCATAGGCATTGAATTTACAGACCTGTTCACAAACCCCGCAACCGGTACAGAGCAGCGCATCTACAACGGCCTGTCCCTTGCCGTTTTTACCGGTCCCCTTGCGCCAGGAGATGGCCGGGCAACAAATTTTCTGGCAGGCACGACAGCCGACACACTTGTCTTCAAGGACAACCAGAGGGCTGGTCCTTTGAGCATTGCCGTGTCGTTCAAGCATACAAACCCGACGGGCGATCACGACTGACGGCTCAGGAATCGCCATCATTTCCTGCAGAGTTGCGCGGGTCAGAGCGAGATCATTGGGATCGATGGTTCTAACGTGCTTGACTCCGAGGGCTTTACAGAGGGTTTCCAGATCAACGTTCGGAGCTTCATTGCCCTGCAGGGTGTAACCGGTGGCCGGATTGTCCTGGCGACCGGTCATGCCGGTCGCAGCATTGTCAAGAATGACAACCGTGGCAGTCGACTTGTTGTAGACCAGGTCCATAAGGCTGTTGATGCCGGTATGCAGAAAGGTCGAATCGCCCATGACGCCAACAACCTTCTGCCGTTCGGTCTCGGGGAGCACCTTGGCGACACCGGTTGCCGTGCTGATGCCGGCTCCCATGCAGACACAGCTGTCCATGGCACTCAGCGGCGGCAAGGCCGCAAGAGTGTAGCAGCCGATATCTCCGGTCACGAACGCCCCGAGCTGCTTGAGGACGTGAAAAACTCCACGGTGGCCACACCCCGGGCAGAGCATCGGTGGCCGGCCGGGCAAAACCTCATCGACTTTATGGGCAGTCTCGACAGGTTTGCCGCTGATGGCGCTCTCGATGCGCTCTGGGGTCAATTCGCCGCAGATCGGCAGAACATCCTTGCCGATAACCTCGATCCCCATGCACCGGACCGCCTCCTCGATGAAAGGATCAAGCTCCTCGATCACATACAGCTTATCGACTGAAGCAGCAAAATCGCGGATCAACTGTTTCGGCAACGGATAGACCATGCCGAGTTTGAGCACCCTGGCCTCGGGAAAAACTTCCTTGGCATACTGATAGGCGACTCCCGAAGCGATGACCCCGACACTCTTGTCACCTGCTTCCACGCGATTGAAACCCTGGCTGCAGGCCCATTCCTCCAAATCGAGGATACGTTGCTCAACAATCGGATGCCTGACGCGAGCATTCGAGGGCAACATGACCAGTTTTCCCGGATTGCGCTCAAGGCCTGGCTCGGGGAGACCGGAGACAGGCT
>DATFMT010000038.1:0-3742 GCA_035266745.1 Geothermobacteraceae bacterium
TGGAAGCTTCCCTGACTTCCTGCGAAGGGGCCTTGTTGATCGCCGGGACGATGATCCAGAGCAGGCTCGCGATCAACAGAAACATGTGGATGCGAACATTTCTCGAAACAGTTAAAGCGTGTGTCATGGCGCCTCCTGTCCTAGGCAAGCGGGAAAGACCCTGCGTTAAGTACATTTTAATCCATCAAGACGTTCGGACAACCGCCCGGGCAGGAAAATCGACATTCTACAAACCGCCGTTTGACGGGGAGCGAGTGGGGTTCGTCAATCGAAATTGGATGTGAAATTGTGTAGGTCAGTTTCATGTGCGTGAGCAGCGTTCCGTTCGCAGAATGAATATGGGTAAATTCGACGCAACTGATGGTTTGTATCCAGCGGCAGGTTCGACGTGTCACTATCCCTTGACCACCAGCAGGGTGAGGTCGTCTTCCGGCGGCAATTCGCCACGGAAGCAATTGGCTGCATCGACCACCGCGAAAAGAATCTCCTCCGCTGCTCCGGACGCATTGTCTGCCACGATCTCCTGGAGCCGTTTGACGCCGAACATCTCACCGTCCGGTGCGCGGGTCTCCCAGATACCGTCGGTACCGATCAGCAAGATGTCACCAGCTTCGACAAAATTCGGTCCCGAGCAGCCGAAGCCGGTATCGGCGAGGATGCCGAGTGGGATGCCGGTGCTTGCCAGTTCCTCAAACTGACGATCGTGACGGTGGTAATGAAACGCCGGGCCATGGCCGGCAGAAACCCAGCAGAAGGTTCTGGCGCCGGCATCCAGGATGCCGTAGAAAAGAGTCATGAACAGGTTGTCCGAGGTGTCCTGTTCGAGGTGCCGATTCAGGTCGGCAAGCAGCCCCCCGGCGTCTTGCAGGTCCGGAGTGGTCTGCGAGTGCAGTACGCTCCGGGCGGCGGCCATCAGCAGCGCAGAGCCGATGCCGTGTCCGGTCACATCGCCAACCACCAGCGCAAGTCGCTGCTCGTCGATGATGATGTAATCAAAATAGTCGCCGCCGGTCTCGTCGCAGTAGCTGGTTTTGCCGGCGATGTCGAACCCCGGTAATTGCGGAGCAGCCGCTGGCAGGAGCAGTTGCTGAATTTCCCTGGCGGCCCGCAACGACCGCTTGAGCGTTTCACGCTCCTGCAGTTGGGGACCGACTTCGTTGAAGGTTTCGCCGAGAGATTGCAGTTCGTCGCCGGTGTCGATTTTGACCTTGACCGTGTAGTCGCCTTTGGCGAGTTGGCTGGCCGCGTTGGCCAGCACCTTGACCGGCCGGGTCAGCGTCCGGGCGCGAAAATATGCCGTCAGAACCACCCAGACAAAAACGACCAGCAGCAACAAACTGCTCATTTCAAGTGCCGAGACGATTTTCCCGCGCAGATAACCCTCGACCTTGGCCGCCGGAGCATGCAGCAGTTTGACAGGAACGATAACCAGCGGAAACGGTTCGCCGGCGATCCCCGGACTATAGGCGACCAGGCTTTTTTCTCCCTGCCAGCGCATTTCCCTTGTCCCACTGTGTCCGGCAAAAATATCCTGCTGCAGGGCAAGCAGCGGCTCATGGTCGGGGGACTCGAGGACTTGTTGCTCCGGCGGCCGTTGCCAGTCCGCGTTGGCTCCCTGTTGATGAGCCCTTAACAGGATGTCGATGCTGACTTTCCGCGGATTGTCTGTTTGGAGCGTTGCAACCAGCGTTTCCGAGGCAGCGCGCCAGTTCTCGGGTATTTCCCAGTCGGAGAAGAGTTGTTCGTAGGCGACATCGATGGCGGTGACGCCGGCAAAGGTTCCGTCCGGTCGATAGACCGGCTGTGACAGGGTGAGAATCGGCTTACCGGTCGTGGCGTCGGTCACCACCTGACGCACTTGGGTGTGCAGCTGCCGGGCCTTGAGATACCAGCTGCGCCGACGCGGGTCGTAACCGACCGGATAACCGCCATGACCCGGGTAGCTGCTGTGGATGCCGGTTTCAAGTGCAGTGTACTGCCAAAAGAAAAGCTTGGGGCGGACCTGATTGATCCGCCGGTAAACGTCAGTCAGACGCGAGACGCGTGCCAGGTCGGCGTCGAGCTGGATGTTGTGCTTTTCCACCAGCAGCAAGACCTGCTCCTGGTAGCTGATCGACATCGGCTGAAAAACTCCCCCCTGTGCAAGCCTGAAATATCGCTCGGACGGCTGCAGTCCCGGTGGTGCCGGGTCGGCGCGATCATAACTGGCCGCCAGGTAAACCGGTGCGCTTGGGAGAGGCGGAGCTGCTAGCAAGCGCTCGACTTCCCTCGCTTGGAAGTCAAGGGCCAGCCGCAGGGTCTGTTGATCCCGCTGCAGAATCCGCCGGTAATCTTCGACTTTGCTGAGTAGCAGCTGCTGGGCGGTTTCATCGAGCAGATGGCGGGTGTCGGTGGTCAGCCGGTCGCCGAGTCGCTGCAGGGCGAGTTGGTTCAGGACGGCACTGAAGCCGAGTGGAACCAGCGCGATGACCAGCAGCAGGACCAGTAACTTTGCGCGGATTTGCATAACTCCCCCGTATGCATAAAGAATAGCAGCAGGAGATTATTTGCAAAGCTGCCGATTAACAGGATGGGATGGTCATGGTTGTGGGGAGTAGCAGACCGGATGGCGTCAATCCGGTCTGCTACTCCCCTTTTCCGGAGGGCTTGATCCTGGCAGGTGGCCGCATCAGCGGCGAATCAAGCGGCGGAAGAAGTACTGTCCGGCGTGCAGGAAAGGACCACGACCGGGAATTCAACCAGGAAGGTGCAGCCCCCGCCCGGGGTCGCTTCGACCCAAACATCGCCGCCGTAGAGCCGGGCGATTTTTCGCACGGTGGCCAAGCCGATCCCCGTCCCGGTGACCTGGCTGCTGATCCTGCCGCGGTAGAAAGCCTCGAAGATGTGTTCGATCTCGTCTTCCGGAATGCCCGGGCCGTAATCGCGGACAAATAAAATGACGCGATTCTCGAGGTGCTTTGCACCGATTTCAATCGGTTTTCCCGTAGCGCCGGCATAGCGCACCGCATTGCCGACCAGGTTGTCGAACAGTTGGCCGATCAGTGTTTCCGGCAGACAGAGGGGCGGCAATTCACCGACCTGGAGATCGATCCCGGCCTCGGCGATCGGGCCGGCCAGATTCAGCAGTATCGCATCGAGCACCTGGCGGGTGTTGATCGGAACAGATGGCCGCGGAACATGTCCGACCCGGGCCAAGGTTAGCAGGTCCTCAAGTAGCGCCAGCATGCGGTACCCGGACTTTTCTATATCTGCAAGAAAGTTAAGAGCGGTTCGGTCGAGAGTTCCCGAGGCGTGCTCCTGGAGGAATTCGGCGATACCGATGATCGGCGTCAGCGGATTGCGCAGGTCATGGGCAACGGTATGCACGAAGGCGTCGAGTTCGGTACAGGCGGCCTGCATTTTCGCCTCGGCTTCCTTGTGCCTGGTAATGTCCTGAACCAGGCCGATACAGTAGGTCTCGCTCGGGTCCAGCCCTGGCACAATGGCGACGGACACATGCCCCCAGCGGAGCTGTCCATTCTTGCGCAGGTAGCGTTTTTCGATGTTGACGATCGGATTCGGTTCTTCGCGCAACGAGGCAATGTAGTTTGCCGTTTTTTCACGATCATCCGGATGGGTCACCTTCGCGACATTCCGCCCGATCAGCTCGCCGGAGCGGTAGCCGGTGAAGGCACAAAAAAACGGATTGACTTCGAGGATGTCACCATAGGGAGAGAGGATGACAATGCCGGCCGCCGCCGAA
>DATFMT010000039.1:0-4661 GCA_035266745.1 Geothermobacteraceae bacterium
GACCAGCATCGGTCAGGCACAGATTGAGTGGGGCGGGCTGAGCGTAGATTCGAGCTACGCGCCGGGCGACAAGACCATCGTCGGGACTTTCGACATGCCGCGCCTGGAAATCCGCGATGCAGACGGCGAGCTGACCTGGCAGGGGCTGCACGGCACGCTCGATTTGGTTGAGGCGCTGCCGCTGCTGTATGTCGGCAGCACCGATGTCAGCTTCGGAAACATGAAGATGGCCTTCGCCAGCGACAAGGACGGCGCGCAGCAGGCCATGCAACTGAAAGGCCTCAAACTCTCCTCGCGCAGCGACTGCCGGGAGAAGCTGGTCAATGTCAAGCAGACCATGGAATTCGGCGGGGTGCTGGTCGACGGTGAAACCTATGGACCGGGGCGTTGCGTCATCGACGCGAAAAACCTCGATGGCGAACTGCTGGGCAGCTTCCAAGCCCAGGTTCGCGAGCTGTATCGCAGCGGCCAGGTGAGCAACCCGGACGAACTGATCGGTCAGCTGCTGCCGCTCTACACCCAGCTGCTGACCGGGCTGCTGGAGAAGAGCCCGGAGCTCAACATCAGCAGCTTCAGTTTTGCCACGCCGCAGGGGAACATCGACGGTCGCCTGCTGATCAGATACGACAGCGGACAGGGCGTCGATACCCGGAACCCGCAGGCGATGCTGCAGGCGCTCGACGCCAGCGCCGACCTGGTGGTCCACGAGAACCTGGTCAAGCTGCTGATGAAGCAGAACCTCAAGAACGTATTGACCGCGGCAAAACTCAACGGGCAGATCCCGGAGTCGTTCAGCGATGCCGATCTCGCCGAGCTGGCCGCCCGGCAGACGGACGCCCAGCTCGAGACGGTTCTGGCCCAGGCGCTGGTGGTTCGCGACGGCGACATGATCAGGTCGAGCGCGACCTTCAGGCAGGGTAAGCTGGAGGTCAACGGTCAACCGCTGTCGTTGTTCCAATAGCCGTGGGAACCGTTTTGACCGGCGCTGGTTATTTGGTAGGGTATATGGGTCTCCAGCTCCAATGCTGTGAACGGTTGCGATGACATCCGGCGAGGGGGGAGGTAATTCTGATCCCGGCTGGCCAGTCCGGTTTCCGGAAAGAATGTAGCTGACATGTTGGAGCGGCCGTTATGAATGAGAAAAGGAAAAGCCAATTCCGGGTCCGTACCCTGCAGGTTGTTGCCGTCTATGCGGTCTTCGGCCTGTTGTGGATTTACCTCTCCGATCTGGTTCTGTTCAATCTTGGTCTTTCTCCACAACTGCTGGTCGGGATATCCAGCACCAAGGGCTTTATTTTCATCCTGGTCAGCAGCCTGCTGCTTTACCTTCTGATCGTCGATTACACCAAGACGCTTAACTCCGTCCACCAACTGTCATTGGAAAGAGAAGCGCGTTTCCGGACGATCTTCGAGGGGCTTGGCGACGTGGTCCTGATCCACGACGCAACCAACGGGGCGATCCTCGACGCCAACCGGGCAGCCTGCGAGCTGCTGGGTTTGAGCCGTCGGGAAATCCTCGCCCGGGAGGTTGGTCAGCTCAGCGCGGGAACGGCACCCTTCTCCCAGCGAGAGGCCTTGGCACTGATCCAGCGTGCCGCCGCCGGAGAACCGCAGCGCTTTGAGTGGCAAGCCCGCCATCGAAACGGCGAACTGGTCTGGATCGAAGTCGGCATGCGGAAAATCTCCCTGGACGGTCAGACTAGGGTTATGGCGATCAGTCGCGATATCAGCGCCCGCAAGCACGCCGAGCAGGCTCTGCAACACTCTCGGGAACAGTTTGCCACCGCGTTTCAGGTCTCGCCGGATGGAATCAACATCAACCGCTTTTCAGACGGCATGTTTCTGCAGATCAATGATGGTTTTACTGCGATGACCGGCTACACGGAAGCAGAGGTGCAAGGGAAAACTTCTCTCGAACTGGGTATCTGGTGCGATCCGCGAGACCGTGAGTCCCTGGTGCGGGGTCTGCAGGAGACGGGGGAAGTTCGTAATCTCGAGGCAGGATTCCGAACCAAGGACGGCACAATGCTGGTCGGCCTGATGTCGGCGCGCCTCCTCCAGATCGATAACGAACCCTGCATCCTCAGCATCACCCGCGACATCACCGCGCGCCGGCAGATGGAACAACAGAACCTGCGCTCGGCTCAGCTGGCTTCGATCGGGCAGCTGGCGGCCGGGGTCGCTCATGAGATCAACAATCCGATCAACGGGGTGATCAATTATACCCAGCTACTGCTGAATCGCACCAAGACCGGCAAGTCGAGCGATGAAATTCTCGAACTGATTATCAAGGAGGCCGACCGGGTCGCTGTGATTGTCAAGGAGCTGCTGTTTTTCGCCCGTGACAGCAAGGACGAGTTCTCAGACTGCAGCCTGGAGCAGCTGGTACAGTCGGTTCTGACCCTGACCCGCCAGTACATTGCCCGGCACGGCATCGTGGTCGAAACAGACATTGCGGCCGATCTGCCGCCGCTCTTCGTGATATCGCAGAAAATCGAACAGGTGCTGATCAATCTGATGAGCAATGCCCGCTATGCGCTTGAAGAAAAATATCCGGAGAACCACCCGGACAAACGCCTGTCGATTACCGCACGCATGGTACGGGTCCAGGACGCTGATTTTTGCCGCATCATTGTGCGTGACCAGGGCGTCGGGATGCCGCCCGAAGTGCTGAGCAGGATCAGCAGGCCGTTCTTTACCACCAAGCCATCCGGGCAGGGGACCGGCCTCGGTATGAGCATCTGTAACGAGATTGTTGAGCAGCACCACGGACGTTTCAGCATCGACAGCGTGGAGGGAGAATATACCGAGGTCAGCATTGATCTGCCAGTCCAACCCCGGGGCGAACGGAGACCGGTCCCTGATGCGGATCACCATGTTGAATTCTTCTTGCAGTGATCTACGGCCTGAAAGTCCGGCTCTTGTTGCTCCGCTTTTTTGAAATCAGCTCAGTAAATGATCTGGCCAGGATTGATTTATTTTCATTGGCTTGTAAGATATTTACATTAGACAAAAGCAATGTCGCAGCATTTGATCAGTCCAGGTCAGCGTAGTTTGCATTGCAGAAAATTGGCTCAATGCCCCTGGGTTATGTTGTCTGCCACCAACAGAGTCAGGAGGGGATGTTGTGATCGGAAGAACCGACGCCAAGAACAGTTGCTATTCAAATTGCGGGTTCAATCCGGATTGTCCGAAAAACTGCGCCAGGGTTCGCCAGACCTACGGCGTCTGTTCCGGGCCCTGCGAAACCCCCTGTTATATCGTCGCCAACCTGCAGCTGGCGACAATGCCTCCCACGGTTGATAAACCCTAGTCAACATCACGCACTGAACTCCATGCTCCCGGTCCGCAAACCGGCCGCTCCCCTCTCGCTGACGAACCGCAACGATTGCCCCCTCTCCCAATAGACAGTCCGCTCGGACCCTCTGTACTACTGCGATGAATTGCTGAAACAACCCTCGACCAGATAATCACACCAGGGGCACTGTCCCTGCTGCAGGTGGTTGGTGACCAGCTGGAAGCCGCTGCGTTCGATGACCAGCTTACGGCAGGCCGGGCAACGGGTCGACTCGCTGTCGGCATCGCCGCGGTTGCCGGTGTAGACGAACTTCAGGCCGGCCTGGTGGCCAATTTTGCGGGCGGTCTGCAGTGAGGCGAGCGAGGTCGGCGGGGCATCCTGCAGTTTGTAGGTCGGATAAAAACCGGTGACGTGCCAGGGGGTCTCCGGGCCGAGCTGCTCGGCGATGAAGCGGGTCAGCGCCCGGAGCTCTTCCGGGTCGTCGTTGCGCCCCGGGATCAGCAGGGTCGTCACCTCGAGCCAGATGCCGAGCCGGCGGTAGTCGCGCAGGCAGTCGAGCACCCCCTGCAGGGAAGCCCCGGTGATCTCGCGGTAGAAGTCGTCGCTGAAGCCCTTGAGGTCGATGTTGGCCGCATCGAGATAGGGGGCGATGGTTTCCAGCGCTGCGCTGGTGATGTAGCCGTTGCTGACGAAGACGTTGGCGAGCCCGGCCTGTCTGGCGAGCTTGGCGGTCTCGAAGGCGTATTCAAAGTAGATGGTCGGCTCGGTGTAGGTGTAGGCGATGCTGCGGCAGGCGGCGGCGAGGGCCCGCTCGACCAGCTGCCGCGGGGTGACCTCGGCCCCGGCAATGTTCTGTTGTTCGTGCGGCCACTGGGAGATCTGGTGGTTCTGGCAGTGCAGGCAGCGGAAGTTGCAGCCGACCGTCGCGACCGAGTAGCTCAGGCTGCCGGGATAGACATGGAAGAGCGGTTTTTTCTCGATCGGGTCGACATTCTCGGCGACCGCCTTGCCGTAGACCAGCGAATAGAGTACGCCGTCCCGATTCTCGCGCACCCCGCAGAGTCCGCGCTGCCCCGCGGCGATCGAGCAGCAGAAGCGGCAGAGTCCGCAACGGACCCGCTCACCACCGATAGCTTCCTGAAACATTGCTTTGTGCATCTTCGTCGCTTCCTCAGCGGTGCAACGGTTGACTGACCGACTACTCCGTGCCGACAATCCGGATCTTATCCGGCTGGTTCGGGACCAGGCAGAGAAACTGGAAGGGTTCCTCTCCCAGCGCCTTGTACCAGTGCGGCATGTTGGCCGGGATGAAGACCACGTCCCCCGCGCCGACCTGGTACATCTCGTCGCCGATCCCGATCTC
>DATFMT010000040.1:0-5378 GCA_035266745.1 Geothermobacteraceae bacterium
GCCTTGCTGGTGGTTGATGCCTCCCAGGGGGTTGAGGCGCAAACCCTGGCCAACGTCTACCTGGCGCTGGACCAGGACCTGGAGGTTTTCCCGGTTCTGAACAAGATCGACCTGCCGAGTGCCGAGCCGGAACGGGTCAAAGAAGAGATCGAGGAGATTATCGGTCTCGATACCTCGGACGCCGTGGTTGCTAGCGCCAAGGAGGGGATCGGCATCCAGGATATCCTCGAATCGATCGTCCGGAAGGTGCCGCCGCCGAAAGGGGAGGCTTCCGGCAAGCTCAAGGCGCTGATCTTTGACTCCTGGTATGACTCCTACCAGGGGGTTATCGTCCTGACCCGGATCTTCGACGGCACCATCCGCAAGGGCGAGAAGATCCAGCTGATGGCCAGCCGGCGCAGCTACGAGGTGCTCAAGGTCGGGGTGTTTTCGCCGCACCCGGTCGAGGTTGCCGAGCTTGGTCCCGGCGAAGTCGGTTTTATTATTGCCGGCATCAAGGTCGTTCAGGATGCCAAAGTCGGCGACACGATCACCCATCTGCACCAGCCGGCCGATGCTGCCTTGCCAGGCTTCAAGGAAGTCAAGCCGATGGTTTTTTCCGGTCTGTACCCGGTCGACACGGCTGACTACGAAGACCTGCGCGATGCTCTGGAAAAGCTGCGACTGAACGATTCCTCCTTTACCTTCGAACCGGAAAATTCGGTAGCGCTTGGGTTTGGTTTCCGCTGCGGCTTCCTCGGCCTGTTGCACATGGAAATTATCCAGGAACGTCTCGAGCGGGAGTTCGGCGTTGACCTGATTACCACCGCTCCGACCGTCGTCTACAAGGTGACCACCACCAAGGGTGAGCTGATCCGGGTCGAAAGCGCCAACAAGCTGCCGGACGTGCAGTACATCGACAAGATCGAAGAACCCTTTATCCTCGCCTCGGTTCACGTGCCGAATGAGTTTGTCGGCGCGGTGCTGGCACTGTGCGAAGAGAAGCGCGGTATCCAGCGCGAGATCAAGTACCTGACCTCGTCCCGGGTTGCCGTGGTTTACGAATTGCCGTTCAACGAGATCGTACTCGATTTCTATGACCGGCTCAAATCGATCACGCGCGGTTATGCATCGCTCGATTATGAGCCGATCGATTACCGTCTGAGTGAACTGGTCCGCCTGAATATCATGATCAACGGTGAAGTGGTCGATGCGTTGTCGCTGATCGTGCATCGCGACAAGGCCCAGTATCGAGGCCGCGAACTGGCGGCCAAAATGAAAGAATTTATCCCACGCCAACAGTTCGAGGTCGCCATCCAGGCGGCTATCGGCAACAAGGTGATCGCCCGTGAGACCGTCAAGGCGCTGCGCAAGGATGTGACCGCCAAATGTTACGGTGGTGATATTTCGCGCAAGCGTAAACTCCTGGAAAAGCAGAAAGAGGGGAAGAAGCGGATGAAACAGGTCGGCAGTGTCGAACTTCCCCAGGAAGCTTTTCTGGCCATCCTGAAAGTCAAAGAGCAGAAATGATGAATTTATTGTTCTGGAAGAAACCGGCTCCGACCGGGGAAATCGTCAGAAAGTCGAAGACCCGGGAGTGGATCGAAGCGATCGTCGTCGCGGTGATCCTGGCTTTGATCATCCGGACCTTCATCGTCCAGGCATTCAAGATTCCGTCAGGATCGATGGAGGATACCCTGTTGATCGGCGACCATCTGTTGGTCAGTAAGTTCAGCTACGGGATTCCGATTCCGTTCACCGACACACGGGTTCTGGAACTGCAACATCCGGAACGAGGTGATATCATCGTTTTCGAGTTCCCGGAAGATCGCAACAAATCCTACTTCGAACGACGTGATTTCATCAAGCGGGTCATCGGCACCCCGGGAGACACGATTGCAGTTCGTAACAAGACGGTCTATGTCAACGGTAAACCCTTCGTGATTCCTGCGGAAGTCCACAAGGAGTCGACCACCGTCGGTCCGCAGTATGGCCCGCGTGATTTTATGGAACCGGTCACGGTGCCGGAAGGTCACTATTTTGTCATGGGGGATAACCGCGATCGGTCCTATGACAGCCGCTTCTGGGGCTTCGTTCCGATGGAGAACATCAAGGGCAAGGCCTTTATCAAGTACTGGTCCTGGGATTCGAACGAGAATATGCCGCGTTGGAACCGGATCGGTCGACTGATCCATTAGTTGCCCGGTTGGAAGAACCAAGGCAGCCATCGTATCTCGAGAGTCGGGAGCCGATGACCAAGAAAAGTGTTTTAGCGGTTGACTTCATATTGACCCGAATGTAGTATCGAAAAAATTGTTTCACGCGTCCCTTTTAAGTTAATCCAGAGAGGTTAACAAAGGCGGCTATCATGCACCTAGCAAAACCCCCAAAAACCATACCTGTACCTTTCTGCGCGCGCCGCGGAAAGGTATTTTTTTATTCCCGCAGTCTTCCCAGGAGGTGTTCATGGCTAATCCCGAAACCGTGATCCTCAACCAGTCCGGCATGGAACGGGCCCTGACCCGCATTGCCCATGAAATCCTTGAACGCAACAAGGGGACCGAAAATCTGGTTCTGGTCGGAATCCGCTCCGGCGGCGACCTGCTGGCAGCTGAGCTGCAGCAGCGCATCGCCCGCATCGAAGGGGTCGAAGTGCCGCTCGGGGCGATTGATATTACCATGTATCGCGACGATATCAGCTCGCGCGGCAACCTGCCGGTCGGCAAGACCGACATTCCGGTCAATCTGGACGGCAAACAGGTGATCCTGGTCGATGACGTGCTCTATACCGGGCGCACCATCCGGGCGGCGATGGACGCCGTGATCGACCTCGGCCGACCGCAGAACATCCAGCTGGCGGTACTGATCGACCGCGGTCATCGCGAACTGCCGATCCGCCCCGATTATGTCGGTCGCAACGTGCCGACGGCCAAAGAAGAGAATATCCAGGTGGTGTTCGACGCGCAAAACGTGCCGGTCGAAGTCAGCCTGGTCAAGCCTTAGCCTGCGGAGGTCCAGATGCCATTTGCCCACAAACACATCCTCGGGATCGAACAGCTTTCACGGGAAGACATTATCCAGATTCTCGATACCGCGGAAAGCTTCAAGGAGATCAACAGCAGGGAGATCA
Source organism: Geothermobacteraceae bacterium (assembly GCA_035266745.1). Classification (GTDB taxonomy): domain Bacteria; phylum Desulfobacterota; class Desulfuromonadia; order Desulfuromonadales; family Geothermobacteraceae; genus DATFMT01. Next base: position 3,110 of record DATFMT010000040.1, read on the forward strand.
AGAAGGTCCCAACCCTGCGCGGCCAGACCATCATCAACCTGTTTTTCGAAGCCAGCACCAGGACCCGGACCTCGTTCGAGATTGCCGGCAAGCGACTTTCGGCCGACACGGTCAATATAGCCGCCTCGTCCTCGTCGGTGGTCAAGGGGGAAACCCTGGAGGACACCGCCCAGAACCTTGAAGCGATGCTGCCTGACATCATCGTCATGCGCCATTCGGCCTCCGGCGCCCCGCACTACCTGGCGGAGCGGCTGAACTGCTCGATTATCAACGCCGGCGACGGCGCCCACGAGCACCCCAGTCAGGCCCTGCTCGATCTCTTCACCATGCGGGAAAAGAAGGGCCGCCTCGAAGGACTCAAGGTCGCCATCATCGGCGATATCACCCACAGCCGGGTCGTCCGCTCCAACCTCTATGCTCTCAACAAGGTCGGCGCCGAGGTTCGCCTGGCCGGTCCCGGTACCATGGTACCGCCGGGGATCGAAAAACTCGGGGCCAAGGTGTTCACCACGATCGACGATGCGATCCGTGGCGCCGACGTCGTGATGATGCTGCGGATCCAGCTGGAACGGCAGGGCAATACCATGCTGCCGAGCCTGCGGGAATACAGCCGCTTCTACGGTCTGAACCCAGACAACCTCAAGCTGGCCAAACCGGACGCGCTGGTCATGCATCCCGGGCCGATGAACCGTGGCGTCGAGATCTCCTCGGTCGTCGCCGACGGCCCGCAAAACGTGATCCTCGACCAGGTCGAAAACGGCGTCGCGGTGCGGATGGCTCTGCTCTACCTGGTCTCGGGCGGCGACAAGCCGACGGAATAAATTCTGAACCTCACGTACTTACCGGAAAAGGATAGGGATATGACGATACTGATTAAAAACGGCAGACTGATCGACCCGTCTCAAGCGATAGACGACCAGTTCGATCTGCTAGTCAAGGATGGCGTCATCGCCGAAGTCGGCAAGGACCTGCATGCCGCCGATGCCGAACTGATCGATGCCCAGGGACTGCTGGTGGTTCCAGGTCTGATCGACCTGCATGTCCATCTGCGTGATCCGGGTCTGGAATACAAGGAAGATATCATCAGCGGGACCAAGGCTGCGGTTGCTGGCGGCTTCACTTCTGTGGCCTGTATGCCGAATACCAAGCCGGTCAACGACAACCAGAGCGTGACCCGCTACATTATCAATAAAGCCAGAGAAGAGGGGAGCTGCAACGTTTTTCCGATCGGCAGCGTCTCCAAGGGGATGGCTGGCGAGACCCTCAGCGAAATGGGCGAAATGCACCAATCGGGTGCAGTCGGCTTCTCCGATGATGGTCTGCCGGTCTCCAGCGGTGAACTGATGCGCCGTGCACTCGAGTATGCCAGGCCGTTCGGTTTTCCGATCGTCAGCCACGCCGAGGATCTCAGCATTGCCGGTAAGGGAGTCATGAACGACGGCTTTGTTGCTACCGAGCTTGGCCTGAAGGGGATCCCCTGGGTCGCCGAAGATGCCATGACCTCGCGCGATATCATGCTGGCCGAATATACCGGCGGCAAGCTGCATGTGGCACACGTCTCGACCCGCGGCGGCATCGCCATGGTCCGCGATGCGAAAAAGCGCGGCGTTGCCGTCACCTGCGAGGTCACCCCGCATCACTTCACCCTGACCGAAGAAGCGGTGCGCGGTTACCAGACCAACGCCAAGATGAATCCGCCACTGCGTGTTGCCGAGGCTGTCGCGGCGATTTGCGAAGGACTCGCTGACGGCACCGTCGATGCGATCGCGACCGATCATGCCCCGCATCACTATGATGAGAAGAACGTCGAGTTTGTCATCGCCTTGAACGGGATCGTCGGACTGGAAACAGCCCTGCCGCTGACCCTGCGGCTGGTCAAGGAGGGGGTCATCACCCTGTCGCGCGCCATCGAATTGCTTTCGAGCGGTCCGGCCCGCGCCTTCGGCCTGCAGCGAGGCAGCCTCGCCGTCGGCCAGGTCGCCGATATCGCCCTGATCGATCCTGAGCTCAAGTGGACGGTCACGGCAGAGACCCTGCACTCGAAGAGTAAAAACAGTCCGTTTTTGGGTGAAGAGATGGTTGGTGCACCCCGCATGACCCTGGTCGCCGGTCAGATCGTTTACCAAAGAGACTGAGTTCTGGCGCCGGCGCGGCCGGTACAACCTGAAAGAAGAGGGAGTTCAATTCGTATGAAAGCAATTCTGGCCCTGGCCGATGGTCGGGTTTTTCACGGCAAGGCCTTCGGCGCCCCGGGTGAGATTACCGGTGA
>DATFMT010000041.1:0-7451 GCA_035266745.1 Geothermobacteraceae bacterium
CGCATCGGATCAACTCGAAAAGTGGAACAAGCTTGGATGGGATCAGGTCAACCCTACGAGCTGTTTTCCATAGACAATCTCTAATGCCCGTTTAACGCGAATCTGCAGTCGGGTCGGATTGACCGGTTTGGTAATAAAATCGAAAAAACCGGACTCCAGCACCTTGACTTCCTCTTCGACGGTCGCCTTGTAGGAGAGTGCGATCACCGGAATTTTTTCTGTCTTTCGATTCCGCTTCAGAGTTCGCATCAATTCAAAACCGTCGACCCCATCGAGAAGAGTGCTGGTAACGATCAGGTGGGGTGGATGCTCTATGATCATTTCCAGCGCCTGCGAACCGTCATCAGCCTGCAGGACCTGACAGCCGAATTCTTTCAGGGCATTGGCCAGAACCGTACGGGCCCCGGCTTTTTCGTCGACCACCATGACCAGCCAGACTCCGGAAACTTTATCGACGTCCTTGCGTAAATAATGGGCGTTGACCCCGGCAATCACCTCTTCCGCGGTCGTTACATAGGTCACAACCTGCAACCCGGTGCGAAAGGAGAGGTCATCGATCGTGGAAATGTCCAGCGGGTTGGCAACTGCCAACGAAAGTATATTGCCCTCAAGTCGAAGCGGATGAATCAGCTTTTTCAATGCTTCGTCACTGTCCACCGTTTCGAGGACATCATCGGGAACTCTGTTTTTGGCAATGTCGAAAACCGTCTTCAGACCGAACTGCCGGGCCAGGACGATTGCGACATCCCGCTCAGTGATGATATTCCGCTCCTCCAGAACCTGACCAAGGCGTTTGCCGGTGATCTTCTGTAGCGTCAGGGCGCTTCTCAGCCCCCCCTCGGTCAAGACACCGGCATCGATGAGAATCTCACCAAATCTTTTCCTAACCGCCATAAATCCTCCCAACCTGAACATATAAATCATGACCAGAAGCGGACATGTGAGTCATCGGGATATTGACCGGTCATTAGTCTGGAACGTCAGAACAGTCCGGCCGCGAACTCACCGGGCCGAAAGCGGCCGAATCCCCCGTTCAACCAACCGGATGAAAACAAGATCTGGATAGCCATTGCAAACGCGATAAATATTAGCGTAAATTCAGGACTTTGAACAGGCAACAATCTGGAAATCATTCTAATCCATGTCATTCTAGCTGTGCTTTCATCCCGTTCTTGAGAAGACCCTGCAACCTCAGGCGGAACTGCAGCCCCGAAATCTTGCTATACTGTCACATCATGATCACAGCGAAAGAGTGAAGAATGCCATTGAACCAAGATCAGCATACCATCCTGATTGTCGAAGACGACCCGAACACCGCATCCCTGGTCGCCACCTATCTGCAACGCGAAGGCTTCACGACCCTGATCGCCAGAGACGGGCAACAGGCGCTCCGGCTGGCAGAGCGCAAAAAGCCGGGATTTGTCATTCTGGACGTGATGTTGCCCGGACTGGATGGCTGGGACGTCTGCCGCGAGCTGCGCAAATTTTCCGAGGTACCGATCCTGTTCCTGACCGCCCGGGAAGAGGAAATCGACCGGATTCTCGGTCTGTCGCTGGGAGCCGACGACTACGTGGTCAAACCGTTCAGCCCCCGCGAGCTGGTGGAGCGGGTCAAGGCGATCCTGCGCCGGGTCCGCAAGGCCCCGACCCTCGACTCGGCGACGCTCAGCAGCGGGCCACTGACCTTGAACCCGGTCGAGCACCGGGTGACCCTGGACAACCGGCCGGTTGAACTGACCGCCGCCGAATTCAGGCTGCTGCACTGCCTCATGCAGACCCCGGGCAAAGTCTTTGCCCGCGATGAACTGCTGGAACGCTTCTGCCAGCACGGCGAAACCGTCATCGACAAGGTCATCGATGTGCATATCGGCAAGCTGCGCCAGAAGCTCGGCGACGACCCGACGCAACCAAGATTTATCGAGACCGTGCGCGGATTTGGCTATCGCTTCAGCGCTGGTGACGCATGAAACGCAGCCTGCTCTGGAAACTGCTGCTGATCAACCTGCCGGTCATCGGCACCATCGTGCTGGTGATCTGGCTGGCGATCGACCATTTGGCGGCCAACTATTTCATGGTCCTGATGGACAAGTACATGGTCGCGCCGACCGAAACCCACCGGGCCTTTCTCGACGCGATTCATCATTACCTGATCTGGGCGAGTCTGGCCGGATTGGCCTTGGCCCTGCTGCTCAGCTACCTGTTGACCCGACGGGTGCTGCGGCCGCTGGCCAGAATGACCGAGATTTCCGACGAAGTCGCCTCGGGGAATTTTGCCGGGCGGGTCAATGTCAGCTCCCAGGACGAGGTCGGCCAGCTCGGCCGAGCCTTCAACCGCATGGCCGACAGCCTCGCGCAACTTGAGCAACTGCGCCGCAACATGGTCAGCGACGTCGCCCACGAGCTGCGTACCCCGTTGACCAATCTGCGCGGCTACCTCGAAGCGCTTAGCGACGAAGTGGTCCCCCCCTCCAAACAGACCTTTGACATGCTGCAACAGGAGATTTTGCGCCTGGTTCACTTGGTCGAGGACCTGCAACAACTGACCAAGGCCGAAGCCGCCGGCGCCTATCTGCAACGGCAGCAGCTCTCGCTACCGGAAATCGTCGACCAGATGCTCGATCTCTATCGGCCGGTCTACGAGGCCAGGGAGCAGACCGTCGAAACCTCCTTCGCCGCAGATGCGAGCCAGGTCTCAGCCGACCGGGACAAGCTGCTGCAGGCGGTGCGCAACCTGATCGACAATGCCTGCCGCTACGCCCCGGCTGGCAGCCGCATCCGGATTGACAGCCAACGGATCGCTCCCGGAATCCAGGTCAACTTCCGCAACAGCGGTCCGCCGATTCCGGCCCAGGCCCTCCCCCTGTTGTTCCAGCGCTTTTACCGCGCTGACCCGTCCCGCTCCCGGGAAGCCGGCGGCGCCGGGATCGGCCTGTCGATCGTCAAGGGGCTGATCGAAGCGCATGGCGGCACGGTCGGCGCCACCAGCGACGCCACGGAGACCTGCATCTGGTTTACCCTGCCGGCCTGATCTTTACCCGGACTTTACCTCCCCTTTTCGTGACGTTCATCTCGCTCTGCTAGGATGCAGGCAAGTCGACAGTCGTTCGGCGCCTTCACCGGATCTGATGCCGGAAGCAAACTGAGTGTCAACGGGAGGAACTTATGAACCAGTTATTCGCCAGCTTCATCGTGGGGTGCTTGATGCTTTTTCTGGTCCCGGCCGTCAATGCTGCGGACCTCAAGCAGGTGACTTTTGTCGTGCATTGTTACGACGTCGGCGCCCAGGCGCTGGAGCAACAACCTGGCGTTGTTTCCGTACAGAGGGGGTGGTTGGGAGGGCGTGAAGTTGATCGGGTCAGCTACGATGCCGAAGTTGTCACCCAAGCGCAATTGGAGCAGTGGTTGAAGGCCGCCGACACCTACGTGGAAACGATTCAGGAGGAAGCTTCTGAGCTGAAATAACCCGCCGGATCGATCCGAGTGGTCAGCAACCGGTCATCCGGGCTGTTTCTCGGTGTCCCGGCGACTACTCTTGAGCGGACTTTAATACCGCTCATTTCGCTCGCGCTGGTAACTCTCATAGCTGCGGTTCGCCTGCTCCATGCAGGCGGCATACTCAGCCGCAGGCACCTCCAGACAGGCCTTGCGCTGCTGGGCCTGGAAACCATAATACCAGTCCCGCGAGGTACAGCCACCGAGCAGGAAGGTTGCGAACAGGATGAGAATCAGTTTGCTTGTTTTTCCTTTATTTTTCATGCAGTTGTAGAGCCTTGTCTAATAAGTTGTTTTAGAAAAAATTCCTGCTGCGGCCTTCCATCTGCAGCAGAATTTCTCCTTCAGGGCGTAACGTCTGTCAAGTTTATCACGCGGCAAAAAATCATTGCACGCCTGCCGCATCCATGACATTTTTTTTACAAACCTTTGACGCCGGCATGACCATTCCTTTTTGCGGCGGTGTTTTACTGAGGTCAACTTTCGACCCCTTGAACGAACCGCTGACAAAAGGAGCTCATTATGAAACACCCTCTGACAACCCTGCTCACCGCCCTGCTGCTGACGGCCCTGGCCGTCCCGGCCCTGGCCCGCCCGCTGGTCAACTGCGACCTCTCTCTCGACCGCACGGTCATTCCGGCCGGCCGGACCGAAACCACCATCATCAAGATCGCCCTTCAGGTGCCGGAAATTCCCCGAGAGAGCGACCGGCCGCCGGTCAACCTGACCCTGGTGCTGGACCGCTCCGGCTCGATGTCCGGAGAAAAGATCGCCCGCGCCCGCGAAGCCGCCCTAACCGCGCTGCATCGCCTCGGCGCGCAGGATCTTTTCTCGCTGGTCGTCTATGACCATACGGTGCGCACCCTAGTCCCGCCGCAGAGTCCGACCGCCAACCGCGACTGGATTGAAACGCAGATCCGCGGCATCGGCACCGGCGGCAACACCGCCCTGTTCGGCGCGGTCAGCCAGGGTGCCGCCGAAGTGCGCAAGAACCTTGGCGGCGCCTACGTCCACCGGGTGCTGCTGCTCTCGGACGGGCTGGCCAACGTCGGCCCGAGCTCGCCGGCCGACCTGGGGCGGCTCGGCGCCGCCCTGCTCAAGGAAGGCATTTCCGTCACCACCATCGGCATCGGCAACGACTTCAACGAGGATTTGATGACCAGTCTCGCCGAACGCAGCGACGGCAACCACTACTTCGTCGAGTCGAGCCGCGACCTGCCACGGATCTTCGCCCTCGAGCTCGGCGACGTGCTGAGTATCGCCGCGCGCAAGGTGATCATCGAGATCGACTGCCCGGACGGAGTGCGGCCGCTGCGGATCATCGGTCGCGAAGGACGGATTCGCGGCAACAAGGTCGAGCTGCACCTCAACCAGCTCTACGGCGGCCAGGAGAAGTACGCCCTGATCGAGGTCCAGGTCGCGCCGGGCGAAGCGGAGCAAAGTCGCGAGATTGCCCGCGCCAGCTGTTCCTACGAAAACACCCTGACCCAGCGGCAGGAACACTCGACTGCGCTGGCCAGCGTCAGCTTCTCCAAGCGTCACGACGAGGTGGTCAAATCGGCCAACAAGCCGGTTCTCAAGGCCGTGGTCGAAAATGAAATGGCCGAAAGTCGCGACCGGGCCCTTGATCTCTACAACGCCGGGCGCAAGGACGAAGCGGTCCAGGAGCTGCAACGCAGCAAGCAGAAACTCCAGGTGCAAAGCGAAGCGCTCGGTTTCTCGGACCTCTCCGGCAAGGCGGGCGCCTTGGAAGAAGACGCGGCGACCTTCGCTGCGCCGAGTCTGCCGAGTGCGTTGAAAAAAGAGATTCGATCGGAGAGCTACAAGGTGCGCCAGCAGCAGAAGAACTGACCGTGAGCGCATTCACGACCGAGCAGCGCAGCGATCGCGGGTCGCTGCGCTGCTCGGTGAATTCAAAAGCGCTCACAGGCGTCGCACGCGGATCAACTTCGGATAACGTCTGATTAAGTTCGGCCTCAATCCCCGGACCCAGGCTTGATCAGATGTGAATCCGAACTGATCAGATTTGATTCGCGTGAAACGGTTGAGAATTTTAAACAATCGGTAAAGCGGTAAAGACGTCGCACGCGGATCAACTTCGGATAACGTCTGATCAATTCGGCCTCAATCCCCGGACTCAGGCTTGATCAGATGTGAATCCGAACTGATCAGATTTGATCCGCGTGAAACGGTTGAGAATTTTAATCAAACGGTAAAGCGGGAAAGACGTCGCACGCGGATAAACTTCGGATAACGTCTGATTAAGTTCGGATTTAACCGCTTCAAGAGCCTGATCAGATCTTATCCGAAATGGTCAGATGTGATCCGCGTCAAACGGTTGAAGGTTGTTCGGTTTTCCTCGGTCTCAGCTGTGACTCTGTGGTAAACCATTGTTAAAGATTTTCTTCGTGCCCTGCGTGGTTTCCTGATGAGTGTTCTCAACATGACCAAGTCGAAACTGATCATCCTCGCCTGGCTGCTGTTGCTGATCCCGACCCTGCTGTTGGGCCTCGGCGCACTGCGTCTGTTGCAGAGCGAGGAGGCACGGCTGGCCGACAGCAGCCGGGAGACGGCCCGTGACCGGGCGCTGGCGATTGCCGGCAATATCGACCTGGCGGTCAGCGAGGTCAAGGACGGCCTGCAGGAGACCCTGCGCTCCCTGCCGCAACAGAACCTGGCCGAGCAGCTCGACGCCTGGAAGCGCAGCAACCCGCTGGTGCGCAATGCCTTTATCTGGCAGCAGGGGCGCGGGCTGGTCTTTCCCGACCCGAAGCAGCCGGCCAGCGACGAGGAGGCGATCTTCATCCGCCGCTACCTGACCCTGTTCGCCGATCAGTCGAGCTGGAATGCGCCCAGCAGCGAGGAGGCCCCGAAGCCTGCGCCCGCGGTCAGCAAGGTTTTCGCCGAACGCCAGGAGCTGCGCCAACTGGCCAAGCGCGCACCGGTCGCCGCCGAATCGAGCGCTGACTCCCTGGTGTCATCCGGGATCGCTGCGGCGCCGGCCCCGGCGGCAGCGCCACTTGCGCAGACCGGACAATCAGGCTGGCGCAGCTGGTACACCGATGACCAGCTGCACCTGCTCGGCTGGTTCGCTCCGGACAGCGGCAGACTCCGCTACGGCCTCGAAATTGAGATGATGGGGCTGATCAGCCGCCTGCTCGGCAACCTGCCGGCCACCCCGCCACCCGGCGAAGCCTACCAGCTGCGCGACGGCAGCGGCCGGCTGATCCACCAGACCGGCCAGGTCGACTCCAGCGCTGCGCAGACACCGCTGGCCTCGGCGCCGATCTCCAGCCTCCCTCACTGGCAGGTCAGCGTCTACCGCCAGACGGCAGCGGGCGGCACGGGCGGAGTCATGATCGTCGGGTCCCTGCTGATCGGCAGCTTTTGTATCGCCATCCTGCTCGGCGGCTCGCTGCTGCTCTGGCAGGCCTGGCGCCATCAGCGCGACGCCCAGCAAAAATCCTCCTTCGTCGCCAATATCTCCCACGAACTGAAGACCCCGCTGACCACCATCCGCATGTATGCCGAGATGCTCGGCGAAGGGGCGATCCGCGAACCGGAGAAGCAGCGTCGCTACCTGCAGACCATCGTCCGCGAGAGCCAGCGGCTGACCCGGCTGGTCGGCAACGTGCTCGATTTCAGCCGCCTCGAGCAGGGGCGCAAGGAGTACGCGAGCGAGGCGATCGAGCTTGGCGAGTGGTTGCCGCAGCTGCTGGCGACCCAGCAGGTTCGGCTCAGCGAGGCCGGCATGCAGCTGGAGCTCGCACTCAGTCCCCCTGACGAACCGCTCGAGACCGACCGCGACGCCCTGGCGCAGATCGTCCTCAACCTGATCGACAACGCCATCAAGTATGCCGCCGAGGGCGGCGTCCTGCAGCTCACCCTCGCAGCCACGCCTGACGGCATCGAGCTGCATTGCGCCGATCGCGGCCCCGGCATCCCGCCGACGCACCAGG
>DATFMT010000042.1:0-28968 GCA_035266745.1 Geothermobacteraceae bacterium
CGCACCGATATGCGAACCGTCGGTTTTCAAAAGAGAGCCCCCTCGTGGGTGGTCCCTTTACTCGTAGCGCAAGGCATCGATCGGATTAAGGTTGGCCGCCTTGCGGGCCGGGTAGAAACCGAAGAAAATCCCGACCGCACCGGTAAAAAGGACCGCCACGATGATAATCGCCGGATCAATCACCAGGCTGATGCCGAGCAGCTGACCGCCGAGGGCGGCGCCGGCGATGCCACCGGCAATACCGATCACCCCGCCGCACAGGCTGAGGGTGGCGGCCTCGACCAGGAACTGGGCAAGAACATCGCGGGGCCGGGCGCCGATCGCCAGGCGGATACCGATCTCTCGGGTGCGCTCGGTGACCGAGACCAGCATGATGTTCATGATACCGATGCCGCCGACCAGCAGCGATACCCCGGCGATGGCCGACAGCAGCAAGGTCAAGGTGCCGGTGACGCGGGTCGCCATCTGGTTGATCTCGGTCTGGTCACGCAGGTGGAAATCATCTTCGCTGCCGGCGGCGAGGCGGTGGGCCTCGCGCAGCACGGCACTGGCGTCGGCTTTGGCGGCCTCCATCTGCTCCGCGCTGGCAGCGCTGGCGACGATGGCCCGCAGGGTCTTGCCGTCCCCGAGGCGGTAAAGAACGGTCGTGGACGGAGCGAGGATGACATCGTCCTGGTCATTCCCCATCGCCGACTGCCCCTTGCTGGCCAGCACCCCGACCACCTGGAACGGGGCATTGCGGATGCGGATGCGGGCGCCGACCGGGTCCTCCCCGGGGAAGAGTTGCTCGGCCACGGTCTGCCCGAGCAGGGCAACCTTGGCCCGGGCGGTCAACTCCCGCTCAGAAAAGCTCCGACCGCTGGCGACCTGATAATTGCGGATCGCCAAGTAGTCGGGATCACCGCCGATGATGCTGGTGTTCCAGTTGTTGGCGCCAGCGACCACCTGGCTCTGGACCCGCACTTCGGGGGAGACCGCCGCCAGCTGGGTGGTGTTGCGGCGCAGCGCCGTGACGTCACTCAGCTGCAAAGTGCCGAGACTGCCGGTTCCGCCCTGGACACCACCGAAATGGCTGCTGCCGGGCATGATGATCATCAAGTTGGTCCCGAGCGAGGCGACTTGCCCCTCGATGTCCCGCTGCGACCCCTGACCGAGGGCGACCAGAGTGATCACCGCGCCGACCCCGATAATGATGCCGAGCATCGTCAGCAGGCTGCGCATCTTATTGCGAGCAATGCTCTTCAGTGCCACCTTAAGCAACATGCGCCATTTCATGATGCCTCCTCCACGGGCAGAGCGGCGAGGTCGGCGGCAGCATCGCGGGGAGCAGCGATCGCCTCGTCACGGCGGACCCGGCCGTCACGTAACTCCACCAGGCGCGAGGCGTAGCGGGCAACCTCGGTTTCGTGGGTGACCAGCACCAGGGTCAGCCCCTCGCGGTTGAGCTGCTGAAACAACGCCAGCACTCCCAGGGTGGTGCGACTGTCGAGGTTGCCGGTCGGCTCGTCTGCCAGCACGATGGCCGGCTGGTTGACCAGCGCCCGGGCGATGGCGACCCGTTGCTGCTGACCACCGGAGAGCTGGTTGGGGTGGTGGTGAAGGCGATCACCGAGGCCGACCCGGGTCAGGGCGGCGACGGCGTTCTCCCGCGGCTTGCGGATGCGCTGGCTGCGGTCGTAAAGCAACGGCAGCTCGACGTTCTCCAGCGCCGTGGTGCGTGGCAGCAGGTTGAACCCCTGGAAGACGAAGCCAATCTTCTCGTTGCGCAGATCGGCCAGGCGGTTACGCCCGAGAGAGGCGACCGGGATGCCGTCGAGCAGATAGTCGCCCGAGCTGGGCAGATCGAGACAGCCGAGAATGTTCATCAGCGTCGACTTGCCGCTGCCGGAGCTGCCCATGACGGCTACGAATTCACCCTGGTCAACACTGAGGGTCACACCGCGCAAGGCGTTGACCTGGATGTCGCCGAGATCGAAGACCTTGGTGACGTCGCGGATCAGCAGGGTCTCGGTCATCGCCGCGGCCTCCCGCGCATGGCTCCGAACAGGGAAAACCCCGCCTTAGGCTTGTCGCCACCGGGGTTATAGCCGGTGACAACGGTGGCGCCTGCCTGCAGATCGTCGCTGGAGACCACCGTCAGCATCCCGTCGGAGCTGCCGACGCTGACCGGTACTCGCTGCAGGGTGCCGGCGGCGGTCTCGATGAAAACCTGGCTGCTGTCGCCTGGCTTAGCGGTTGCGGTTGCTGCCCCGCGACCTTTTGCCGCCTCGGGTCGGAAGCGCAGGGCGGCGTTGGGGACCAGCAAGGCGTCGCTGACCTCCTCGACGACGAAGTCGAGGGTGGCGGTCATCCCCGGCAGCAGCAGGCCCTGCTCGTTATCGGCGCTGACGATCACCGTGTAGGTCACCACATTCTGCAGTGTGGTCGGCTGCAGCCGCACCTGACGGACGCGTCCTAAAAAGCTCCGATCCGGGAAGGTCTGCACGGAAAAACGCACCTGCTGGCCGGGGCGGATCTGGCCGATGTCGGTTTCGTCAACCGCCGCCTCGATCTGCATCCGGCTCAGGTCACGAGCGATGACGAACAGGGTCGGGGTGTTGAGGCTGGCAGCAACCGTCTGGCCTGCATCGACGGAACGCTGGATGACGGTACCGGCGATGGGTGAGCGGATCGTCGCGTTGGCCAGATTGGTCTGCGCCCGCCTCAACCCCGCCTGGGCCGAGGCGAGCGCTGCCGCGCTCTTGGCCACGGCAGTCCGGTAGGGGAGAAACTCCTGCGACGAGAGGTAGGCCTTTTCAAAAAGCGGCCGGTTGCGGTCCAGGTCCTGCCGAGCCTGCTCCAAACCGGCGGCCGCCTGATCGACAACGCCCTGGGCATCGGCGACGGCGGCGTTGAACAGGTCCGGCTTGAGCACCGCCAATACCTGGCCAGCCGTCACCCGGTCGTTGTAGTCGGCCAGGACTTTGGCCACCGTTCCCGAGACCTCGGTACCGACGTCCACGGTTTCCACCGCTGCCAGGGTACCGGTGCTGGAGACCGTACGCTGTAGAACGCCACGCTCGACGGTGGCGGTCAGATAGCTCCTGCCGGGCGCTTCGCTCGGACCGCCGCTCCGCCACACCAGCAACGCCAGGACGGCTGCCACGAGCAGCACCAGGGCACCACTGCCACTCAATAGAGTCCGCGTAAGCCGTTTCATGAAGGGTTCTCCTTGTCGGTGAGCAGCATCAGCAGCGCCTCCAGATCGCCACGGACGTAGCCGATGTTCAACCCCTGCAGCAGAAGGTCATAGCGGGCCCGAACTTCGTTTCCCTGCGCCTGGACGAAAGCGCTCCGGGCACTGGAAAGTTCGATCCAGGTCGTCGCGCCGACCTTATAACGTGCTTCACTGGCGGCCAGTGCCTGACGGGCGTAGTCCAGCTGTCGAATGGTGGTGGTGAGCTGCTGTCCGGCGCGCTGGTAATCGGCCAGGGCCTGGCCGACCTCCAGGCCAACTTGCTGTTGCAGTTTGAGCAGGTTGGTTGCCGCGTCGGCCTCGCCGATGCGGGCCTGGGCGACGCTACTGCGGGTCTGGTTACGGTCGAAAAGCGGGATCGACAGGGTCAGGCCGATGCTGGTATCAAGGTTATCGTCGAGCTGGCTGCCGAAATTTCCGCGGTCTCTGCTGAGGTAGCTGGAGCCGCTGTTGACCTGCAGATCGAGGCTCGGCAGGTAGCCAGACCGGGCGGTCCGGATCTGCTCCCGGGCGGCGGCGATCCGCCGCTGCTGGGCGAGCAGGTCTGGACGGGTGACCAGCGCCTGGCGGTAGGCCTCGCCCGGATCGAGGTGCTGCAAGGCATTCTCCAGCGCTCGTCCGTCCGGTGGCAAGATTTCGATGTCGGTGCCGAGAGTCCGCCCAAGAACCTGCAGTAACTTCAGTCGGTCAACCTGCAGATTGCGGCGGGCGTCGAGCAGGCCGAATTGAGCCTGGGCAGTGGCCGCCTGCTGCTGGTAGAGATCGGTGACGGAGCGTACGCCGGCCTGGTAGAAGGCATCGACCTGCTGTTCCAGATCCTGTTGGCTCTGCAGGTTCTGCTGAGCGACCTGGACCAGCTCGCGGTCGCTTAACACTGCAATAAAGCTGGCAGCGACGGCGGCAGCGACCGTCTGTTGCTGACGCAGCAGATCGGCATCAGCCGCCTGCAGCTGCTGGCGGGAGGCTTCAAGACCGGACTGGTCGGCAAAACCGTTGAACAGGTTGAGGCCGGCGGTAAGCTTCAGGTTGACGTTCTGGTAACTGTCCGGCTCGCCGGGCGCGGTCTGATGGCGGAAGGTCTCACTGCCTCCGGCGCCCCCCTCCAGGGATGGGAGGAACCGTCCTCGGGCCGCTTCGACATCGACCGCTGCTGACTGCTGGCGGTTGCGGGTGAGAGCAAAATCGGGGTTTTCGGTCAAGGCCAGGGAAACTGCCTCTGGCAGGGTGAGGCGCAACGGCACGCCATGCTCAGCGGTCCAGGCGGACGGTGCCAGCAACAGCAGCAGGGGGACAAGCATCAGTCGATTCACTCGAATCATGGTCGCATGCTCCACATAAGTTCTGGTTCGGTTGCCGGTCAGGCCGTTCCACACAAAGGATAGCCGATCTGCCGGTTACGCTTGACATCATACCCGCTGAATGAGGTGTAAATAGGGAATAAATGTGAAAATCAATATTCCCACAAAAATAATCGATTACCCGAAGCTGGCATGGGCCACCGCCACTACAAGATACCCAGGTGTTCGGCAATCGATTCACTTCAGCGACGGCCGAAGAGATGTTGGCATACACTTTTCCGCAGCAGGTTCAAACTGCAAGGAGTGCTATAATGTCAGCATTATTGTCCGCTTGTCCCGTTACCCAAAACCGACAGAGGAGATGGCGTGCCGAGCATAACACAACGGGAACAACCTCAACTTAAGGCCCGCAAGGAGATCCTGCAGGTCATTGACCATCTCAATCGCGAAGTTCTGCAGGGGAAGGAGCGGGCAATCCGCCTGGCGATGACCGCGCTGCTCTCCGGCGGCCACCTGCTGCTCGAGGATATTCCGGGCCTGGGCAAGACCACCCTGGCGCTGGCACTGGCCAAAAGCCTCGGCCTTTCTTTTGGCCGGGTCCAGTGCACCTCGGATCTGCTCCCCTCGGATATCACCGGGCTGTCGATCCTCGACCGCAACACAAACCGCTTCCGCTTCGTCAAGGGACCAATCTTCAATCACATCGTGCTGGTCGACGAGATCAACCGGGCGATGCCGAAAACCCAGAGCGCCCTGCTCGAAGCAATGGAGGAGCGGCGGGTGACTGTCGAGGGGACCACCTATCCGCTCCCGGAACCGTTTTTAGTCATTGCCACCCAGAACCCGACCGACCAGGTCGGCACTTACATGCTCCCCGAATCACAGCTGGATCGCTTCCTGCTCGCTACCGGGCTCGGCTATCCGCAGGACGAGCTGGAGAAACAGATCATCCGCCATGGCGGCATCCGCCACGAACTCGAGGTGCTGACGCCGCTGCTCGACCCGGCGGGTTTTCAAGCAGCCCAGGCCGCCGCCGCCAAGGTCTATCTCGGCGACAAGCTGATCGACTACATTCACGCCCTGGTGCAGGCGACCCGGCGGCATTCGATGATCCAGACCGGCCTGTCGACCCGCTGCGCGATCAACCTAGCCGAGGTCGCCCGGACCACGGCTTTTCTCGCCGGGCGCGACTACGTGATCCCCGAAGATGTCCAGGCCGGCTTCAGCCCGGTCGGCGCCCATCGCCTGATCCTGCGCCAGGAACAAAGCGCGCTGTCCAAACCGGAGGTGCTGCAATCGCTCGTCAACGACCTGCCCGTTCCTTTGGCCTGAAGCTGACCCGGGCCGGTGCGCTTTACATCGGCACCACCCTGCTGCTCGGTTTCGCCGCTGTCAACACCGGCAACAACTTGCTCTACCTGCTGGTGTCGCTGTTGCTCGGCTTTATGGCCATGAGCGGTCTGTTCGGCCGCAGTAACCTCGGCAAGCTCGAGGTCAACATCGAGCTGCCGGAAGAAGTCTTTGCCGACCGCCCGACCCTGGGGCGGATCCGGCTGAGCAACCGGCGCCGCTGGCTGCCGGGCTTCCTGCTCGAGGTCTCCAGCGCCGGCCGGAAGACGCTCTTCCCGCTGGTGCCGGCCGGGGTCAGCGCGCAACGCTCCATTGAAGTCTGCTTCACGCGCCGGGGGGAGCAGCCCCTCCCGGAAATCACCCTCAGGTCAAATTTCCCGGTCAACTTCTTCTGGCGCCGCTTCAGTTTCCGGCCCGCTGGAGCGGCGCTGGTTTTCCCAACCCCCTTGCCGGGGGACACTCCCTTCGACGAACGCGCCCCCCAGGCCCCCGGCGCGACCCTTTCTCACCAGGCCGGGCAGGATGGCGAACTGCGCTCGATCAGCGACTATCAAGGCGGGGAGCCACTCAAGGCGATTCACTGGAAGCTCTCGGCGCGCCAGGACCAGCTCAAGGTGAAGCAGCATGCCGGTCTCAGCCAACCGCCGGTGCTCATCGACCTTACCAGATTACCAGGCCACCTCGAGCAGCGGCTCTCCCGGGCCAGCCAGCTGATCCTCGACCTGGCGCGTGACAACCGACCGGTCGGTCTGCGTCTGGCCGAAAAAACGCTCCCGGCGGCCGGCGGCCAAAAGCACAAGCTGATTCTGCTTCAGGAGCTGGCGCTCTATGCTGAGGATTAAACAGACCATCCTGCTGTTTTGCTACCTGGCGACCCTGATCGCCGTGGCGCCGGTGTTTCTTTATCTCGACCGGCCGGTGCAGCTCCTGGCGGTCGGGGCGCTGCTTGGCGGAATCGCCAACGACCGCCGCAACCGGGTCCTTCTCAAACCCCTGCCGGCGACCGGGCTGGCGATCCTGGCCTTCGCCATCTACCTGCTGCAACTCTCCCTGGCCAACCCGGTGCTGCCGGTGATCAACCTGCTGGTGCTGCTGCTGGCCTTGCGCCTGGTCAGCGACAAGGCCCCGCGCAACATCCTGCAAATCTTCGTGCTGGCGCTGTTCGCCTTCGCCTCATCTTCGCTGCTGACCCTGAGCATGGCCTATCTTGGCTACCTGCTGCTGTTGACCCTGGTCCTGACCGTCGGCCTGGTGTTGCTCAGTTTCTACGCGGCCGAACCCGACATGCAGCTCAAGCCCCGGGAATTGAAAAAGATCCTCTCCTGGAGCAGCCTGCTGCCGGTCGGTTCGCTGCTGCTGATGGTCGGTTTTTTCGCCATCCTGCCCCGCACCAGCTACCCGCTGTGGAACTTCCTCAACCCGGAGCCGACCGCAAAAACCGGCTTTGCCGAACAGGTCAAGCCGGGCAGCTTTGCCGCCTTGGCGAGCGATACGGCGACCGCCTTCCGGGTCGAGATGGAGCAACAACCAGCGGAGCAGCTTTATTGGCGCGGCATAGTTCTCAACCGGATTACCGGCAACACCTGGGAGCGGGCAACCACGATTCCCGAGGAGCGGGTCGAACTGAACCGCCGTCAGCTGGTCAGCCAGCTGGTGTTTCTCGAACCACGTCAGGACCGTTTTCTTCCTTCGTTGGACTTCCCGCTCGAGGTCAGCAACTATCGGCAACACCGCCAAAACGATTTTGTCCGTATGTCGCGACGTGCCTTGCGGGACCGGGTCCGTTATCGTGTCGAAACGCGCCCGGGCAGTCGCTTGCAGCTACGCGATCCGGTCAAGGCTGAGACTTATCTGCAACTTCCCGCTGTCATCTCACCCCGGCTGCAGGACATTGCCAGGCAGATTCGGCAAGCGCAGGCCAGTCGCCAAGCTCGCCGCCTGAAGCTCGAAGAGTTCTTTGTCAATCAGCAATTGACCTACGCCTCCAGCGGGCTGCAACCTACCAAGACCCCGGTCGAGAGTTTCCTGTTCGACTCAAAACGCGGCTATTGCGAATATTTTGCCTCCTCGTTTGCCCTGCTGGCCCGACTCAGCGGCATTCCGGCCCGGCTGGTCGGCGGCTACCTGGGGGGCGACTACAACCCGCTCGGCGGTTACTACCTGGTCACCGAGGAGATGGCCCATGTCTGGGTCGAGGTGCTCGACGACGACAATGTCTGGCAGCGGGTTGACCCATCCCGGCTGGCGATCAACGCCGAAGCCGGGCTGCTCGCCTCACGGCAGCGTCAGTACCCCTGGCTGTCTGAACTGGCCGACAGCTTCAACCACGCGTGGAATCGCACCGTCATCAGCTACGATCTCCAGCGCCAGTTCGAAATTCTCAACACCGCCCGCCGCAACCTGCAGGTGCTGCGGCATTCACCCGGCTCTTTCAAGCCGCTGATCGCACCGCTCCTCGGACTCCTGCTGGCAGCCGGAATCGGCTACGGGCTGTTCAAGTATCGGCGGCACAACCCGACGCGCAATCTGGCGGAACGTTTCCTGGCGCTGGCAAAGGCCGGTGCTGCAGTCCCGCTACCGCCCGCCTGCGGGCTCACCGAGGCCGCACGGCTCTTGCAGCAGCCCTTGGCCAACCGGTTTGCAGCCATCTACGGGGGGGCCATTTATCGTGATCAGACTCTCGGTAGAAAGGAAATTTGTGAGTTACGACAACTACTTGCCGAACTGGAAAGGGCGGTCAAGAATTCTTAGGCTGGCACTTCGATTGTTGTTCACCACCTGCAAGGAAGAGATGAGCAACGGGATGATCCATTAACAGTTCAGTGCCCCATTTTTCTTAGATAATCTGAGTGTCCCCGTGGCACAGAATACAAAACAGCCCAACCTCTTGGGACCAGGTTGGGCTGTCAGTTTTCAACATGTCGTGAGAAGCAAGGCTGTTCCCAAATAACAATGAGTCTATTCTTCACCCATGAGCTGAGCTAGCTGTCGGCAAAGGTTCAGAACCTCAGCTTGATGTTCCTGATCTTTCTTGCGGAGGCGTTGCTGCATTTCTTCAAGCTGGCGTTCCATCGTTTTGACTCGCTCCCGGTAGCGCAGCACGAAATCTATGGCCTCCAGATCCAGCCCCATATCTTCGTGCAGGTAGCGAATGAGTTTAAGTTTGCTGACATCCGCCGCACTCAAGCCTTTTGCACCATGTAACATCGGATGCGCAGTGACCAACTCTTCATGCTCGCATTGGAGAATGAACTCCTCTGAGACCCTTATCATGCTGGCGACGATCCGATATTCGTAGTGAGCATCCGGATCCCCGCAGAATGGTGAAATGGGATATTTCTTCATAGCCTTCTCCTCACTAGTCGGGCTGGAATTGGACAACTGGGCACGAACGCTTCGCTTAACGCAGTGATCTCCACTGCTCAAGCAGTTCCTTTTCTTTGGCAGTCAGTTTTTGCGGCAGAACGGCTTCCACGGTGACATACAGATCTCCGCGTTGCTCAGGATGCTTGATGTTGGGCATCCCAAGCCCTCGCAATCGGAAAACCCGCCCATTACTGGTTTCCGGTGGGATAGGCAGGTTCACCGTGCGGTCGATGCCGGGAACCGAGAGGTTGCCGCCTAACAGCATGGTGAACAGATCTGCCGAAGCCGTGGTCTTCAGATCATCATTGTCGCGCAGAAACCGTTGGTCGGGCAAAACTTCAATGGTCAGATAAAGATCCCCCGATCCCCCTCCTCCAGTACCAGCACCGCCCTGGCCCTTGAGTCTTACCCGGGATCCGGTTTGGACCCCGCGAGGAATTTTGACGTCAATTTTGCGACCGTCATCCCATTCCAAAACCCGTTTGGCACCGTGGTAAGCTTCACTGAGGCGCACCTGAAGTGAATGTTCGAGGTCACTCCCGGACCTCGGTCGCGCCTGCTGATAAAATTGCTGACCGCCCCTATCTCCATGGCTTTGCGGCCGAGCGCCGCCGCCGAACAGATTCGTGAAAAAATCCGAAAAGCCGCCGCCGGAACCAAACAGCTCTTCAAATTCTTCGGGATTGACCGTTCGATAACTGTAGTTCTGATGGCCTGCTGCCGCCCGCTCGCCCCAGTTGAAGTCTTCGGGCCTTCCTCCGCCTTGCTGGTACTTTTGCCACTGGGAGCCCAGGTGGTCGTACTGCTGACGTTTTGCGGGATCGGACAGCACTTCGTTGGCCTCGTTGATATCTTGAAATTTCGCTGCTGCATCACTGTTGGTCGGATTGACGTCCGGGTGATATTTTCGAGCCAGCTTGCGATAGGCTTTCTTGATCTCCTGCTCGTCCGCTTTGCGATCTACCCCCAGAATACTGTAGTAATCCTTAAACTCCATGCTGGCTCCAATCAGTCGCATCCAGACGGGTTAGCCCTACAAGTTCAACAGTCCATCTTTGATGGCGTCGCAAAAACTCGCCAACTGCGGCGGTGCTGCAATCGTCTCGCTGCTTCGACATACGTAAGTACGCCTCATTGCTCGACAATTGCGCGCCTTGCATTTGACACTTTTTGCGATAGCATCATCTTTGTTCCTTGCCCGGATTTACGAATCAACTCGATGCGATCAGCACCTGCGCCGGCCGTAACAGCTTGCCACTGAGCAGATAACCCTTTTGCTCGACCCTCACGATGGTGTTGGGTGCGGTCCCGGGATACCGGACCACACCAATGCTTTCGTGCAAACCGGGGTCGAACGGTTGGCCCAAGGCTTCCAGTTCTTTGACTTCGTATTTGCTGAAAAATTTCCCCAGCAGGCTCCGGTTCATTTCAATCCCCTGCAAGATATTTCGATTATCCTCGTCCTGCGAAATATGCCGCAAGGCCAGATCAAGGCCATCAGCAACGGGCAAAATATCTAGCAGCAACGCTTCCCTTTGTGCCTCGACTTCCTGGGCGGAGGTACGTGCCAGCCGTTTTTTAGTGTTCTCCAGATCGGCAAGCAAGCGCAGATATCGCTCTTTCCAGACAGCTCCTTCATCCGGCGACTGGTTATCGGTTTCCGTATCCCTACCCCCGGACGTACTGGTCTTTATTGGCTGCTCATCGGTCATCATCACACCTCTATAAGCAAGTTGCTTCTCTGCTCATGTTCTGATTGTTTGTTAAACTTTCGCAGGGACTGCTGGTAAGTCAATCATTGCAATACCTGGAAATCACCTCATCATGGCCAGGCGCCAAAAGGGTCCTGGTCACCTACCGGTGATTTTGGACAGCCGCCAACCAAGTAGGCCAATCCGGGAAGCAGGTTGGGCCTACTTTGTCCCAATGGATGGTAAGTTTTGACAATGGTAAATTGTCTTGAATATAGCGAAAAGCTATGCCAGTGGAGGAGAGAAACCGCTCACCGGCTGCTTCTCGGCAAAAACCACGCCTGCTGCTTCGACACACCGGTTCTTGTGCAAATTGCTCAGTTCGGCGCAGCGACCGAACCGGCATAGAACTCCTCGCATTCTCCACCAGGGAAGAGCTCTCGCCCCAGCTTGATCAATTTCCGCACCGGCCCGGTGAGTGACTTGAGGACACTCGGCTGCTCCACCTCCGGGTTCTGGAAACTGCCACGGATGGTCTGGCGCACCTTGGTGCAGCCTTCGGCGTCGATCAAGGCCACGGTGACGTCGTTGAACGTCTCGTTGACGAAATCGAGTTCTCCCTGCAGGGCAACCCGGTGCTGGCCGGTCGCCAGGGCCACGTCCCGGGCCTTGGCCGTACCGTGTTCGACCTGCCAATCGGACCTGAGATGACGTATTTCGCTTTCTCCCCCCGAGCCCTGAAGAATGCTCGCAAAATTGTAGCCCTTGGTGACCAGCAGGCCGAACGGGCCGGCAATGAAGATGGCGCCGACGTCAACCAGGTTGAAGTTCTGGCTGGATTCAAACCGGTCAAATTCCTGGTCAAGATCCCGGCCATGGATTTTGAGCTTCTCGCCCTGCAGCAAAATCTTTCCCGCCATGGACGATTTTATCTCGTTCCAGGTCCGGCCCTGCATGGTCAGATTGGCGCTGAAATCCATCGACCCTTCAGCGAACTTTTGCGGCGACAGGGTTTTGAAGAAATCCTCGATGCGGAACTTTGGCAGGTCGTAGCGAACCTCATAGCGGGGAACGGCGCCCGAGAATTCCGCCTGGAGGCTGCTTGAGCCCCGGGCACCGAAGATCTGCATCGTGACCGGATCGAGATCGATGACGCCAGGTTTGCCGTTGGCCGAGAACATGACGTCGGTCGCCGTGAGGTCATGGGTCCGGATCTCCCCGCAGACGACTCCCGCTTTGAAGGAAAGGGTCTGCAGAACATCCGCGCTGTTTCCGCCCGGAAGTTGCAACTGGCCGGCCGTCAGACTGCAGTCCAGCGCCTCGAGACTTGCTCCGGACTGTTGATCCGCGAAATGAAGCGTCCCCCCGGTGATGGCAATGCTCGAAAAATCCAGGCCGGGCCAACTGCCGCCCGCTGCTTCCGGCCGCTCGAAGTTGAAGTTACCGGCCCGACCCCGTTCGATGAAGATGTTCGGCTGAATCAACGTCAGCGTCCTGATCTCTATTTGGCTTGCCAGCAGCGCCAGGAGGCCGATTCCGAGCCTGACCTCCTTGATGGTGCCAACCTCTGCCCCCTGCTGAGCAAGCTGCACCTCTCCCAGGGTGAGCTGCAGCCGGGGAAAGAGACGAAGCCCCAGCTCGCCACCGACCCTGGTCTCCAGTCCCAGGGTCTCCGAAGCCGCCGTTTCCAGCTGGGGCTGGTACGAATCGACATCGAGAAAAAGCAGCAGGGCCACGGCAGCGAAAAGCAGCAGGACGACGAACCCTCCGACGATAAACAGGGTCATTTTAACTGGTTTAGACATGGCGCTGTCCATGACGAGAATGGATTGGCATAACCTGCTTCATCCCGGGGTCGACCGGGCAGGCAACGGGTAGATCTACGACAATTATCGTCCTTTCCTGCCCTGCTTTGAGCTTATCTCTGGCCTGACATCAGTCAAGTCGTCAGGTGGCGCTACCGGTCAACCCGAAAACCGTCCGGATGAATTGGATTCCAATATTAAGGAGGAGCCGGACAGCAACCGGCTCACGATCAGTCTCGCCGGACCGCTGACAGCTTCAGGTCGGACCGGCCATGCCAACACTGCTGAGTGTACTTTAAATTCTATTTATGTATAATTCGAAGATGAAACCCGCCAAGCCGGCCGCCCGCCGGAAAACAGCTGTCGAATCTCCCCCTGAGAAATCCTCATCGAAGAAAAAACGTCCCCTGTTCATCGCCGGCATCGGCGCCTCGGCTGGCGGCCTGGAGGCCTTGGAGCAATTTCTGCGTCAGGTGCCGGCAGAGACCGGCATCGCATTTGTCATTGTCCAGCATCTCGACCCGACCCACAAAGGGATCATGCCCGAGCTTCTGCAACGCACGACCCGCATGAAAGTTCAGCAGGTCGAGGACCGGATGCCGGTGCAACCGGACTGCGTCTACGTGATCCCCCCCAACAAGGACATGTCGATTCTGCACGGCGTGCTGCACCTCTTCGAGCCCACCGAATCCCGCGGCCTGCGGCTTCCCATCGACTTTTTCTTTCGCTCTCTGGCCGAAGATCAGCAGGAGCTGAGTATCGGCATCATCCTGTCGGGGATGGGCTCGGACGGCACGGCGGGCCTACGCGCGATCAAAAGCCATTCGGGGCTGGTGGTGGTCCAGGAGCCGGGTTCCGCCAAGTTCGACAGCATGCCGCGCAGCGCCATCGCCGCCGGACTGGCCGACCTGGTCGCTCCGGCCGAACAGATCCCCGCCAAAATTCTGGGCTACCTCAGTCACGTGCCCGTCCTGACCAAACCCGGGACGATCCTGGAAGAGCGGGAAAAGAGCGCGCTGGAAAAGGTCATCATCCTGCTGCGGGCCAAGACCGGCCAGGACTTCTCGCTTTACAAGAAGAATACCCTGTACCGCCGGATCGAGCGGCGCATGGGGATCCATCAGATCGACCGCATCGCCGGCTACGTTCGCTTTCTGCAGAACAATTCCCAGGAAGTGGAGATCCTCTTCAAGGAGCTGCTGATCGGCGTGACCAGCTTCTTCCGCGACCCCCAGGAGTGGGACCTGCTGGCCGCCGAGGCCCTCCCGGCCCTGCTGGCGGACCGGCCGGCCGACGGGGTCATCCGGGCCTGGTCAGCGGGCTGTTCGACGGGGGAAGAGGCCTATTCCCTGGCCATCCTCTTCCGGGAAGCGCTGGAACGGCTGAAACCGGTGCAGCGTTGCACCCTGCAGGTGTTTGCCACCGACCTGGACCCCGACGCCATTGACCAAGCCCGCCGGGGGGTTTACCCAGCGAACATCGCCGCGGACCTTTCCGCCGAGCGCCTGCAACGTTATTTCACCCTGGAAGAGACCGGTTACCGCGTCAATCGGGAGATCCGCGAAACGGTGACATTCGCCCCCCAGAATGTGATCCACGATCCCCCCTTCACCAGGCTCGACATCGTCATCTGCCGCAACCTGCTGATCTATCTCGAACCGGACTTGCAGAAAAAGCTGCTGCCGCTGTTCCACTACAGCCTCAACCCCGGCGGGGTTCTGTTCCTGGGCAATTCCGAATCGGTCGGCAACTTCAGCGATCTGTTCACTGCCTTGCAACCGAAATCCCGCCTGTTCCGGCGCCGCGAATCGGTCCTGCGGCCCGACACGGTCAATTTTCCCGCCATGCCCAGCCCCAGCTATCCGGACCTGTACAAGGAGTTCAAAATGCCGAAGCCGGCCGTCAATCTTCAGTCCCTCGCAGAACAACTTTTGCTCCGGGACCACAGCCCTCCCGCCGTCCTGGTCAGCAGCGAGGGGGACATCCTTTATATCAGTGGCCGGACCGGGAAATATCTGGAACCGGCAGCCGGCAAGGCCAACTGGAATATTTTCGCCATGGCCCGGGAGGGGTTGCGCTTCGAGTTGAGCAATGCCTTCCAGAAGGCCGTTCGGCAAAAGGCAACCCTGAGCGTCGCGGGATGCAAGATCGAGATCAATGGCAACACGCAGGGCGTGGACCTGATTATTCAGCCGATCGAACAACCGGAAGCCCTGCAGGGGATGGTGATGGTGCTCTTCCAGGACACCGCGCTGCCGCAGGAAGGACCAGCGTCTGGAAAACTCAATCCGAAATCGGCCGCCAGCGCCAGAATGGCCGAACTGGAGCAGAACCTCCGTCGCTGCCGTGAAGAGCTGCAGGCGACCCGCGAGGGGATGCAGGCCTCGCAGGAAGAACTCAAATCGATGAACGAAGAGCTGCAGTCGACCAACGAGGAGCTGCAGTCGACCAACGAGGAGCTGACCACCTCCAAGGAAGAGATGCAGTCGATGAATGAAGAGCTGCAGACCGTCAATGCCGAACAGCTGGCCAAAATGGACGAACTGGGCCGTGCCAACAGCGACATGAAGAATCTGCTCAACAGTACCGACATCATCACCATCTTTCTCGACAACGAACTCCGGGTCCAACGCTTTACCAGCGGGGCGGTGAAGATCTTCAAACTGATTCCCGGTGATGTCGGGCGCCCGCTCAGCGACATCGTGACCCACCTGCGCTACCCGGAGCTGGCCGACGACGCCCGGGCGGTACAGCAGACGCTGGTCTTTTCCGAAAAGCAGATCCCCGCCAGCGACGGCAGCTGGTTCGTGGTCCGCATCATGCCTTATCGCACCCTCGAGGACCGGATCGATGGCCTGGTGCTGACCTTCACCGACATCACCGCCGCCAAGGCCCTGGAGACGGAGTTGCGCCAGACCGGGGAGATGCTCCGAATTCTCCTGCAGACGGTCCCTTCGCTGGTCATCTGTCTGGACGCCGACGGGCGCATCCTCGAATTCAACCACGCGGCCGAAAGACTGCTCGGGCGGCTGCGCAGCGAGGTCCTCGGGCATTCCTACGTCGAGTTGTTCGTGCCGAAAACCGACCGGAACCAGGTGACCGAGGACCTGAAGTCACTGCTGGATGCACCGGCGGATCAGACCTTCCTTTCCCAGGTGACGACGTCCGACGGTCACTCTCAGACGATCCAGTGGACGGCCCGATCGATTCCCGACGCGGCGGGCAAGCCGAGCGGCATCGTCAACATTGGCAAGATATTGACCGAGTAGACCAACCGCTGTGAGTCGGTAAGTACGGGGGCATGTCATGGTCGCAGAGAAAACACCGCCCGAGCACGACGACAGGTTACGAAAGCGTGCCGAAGCACATCTGGACAAAAACTCCCGGGCCGAGCCTGACCTCGGTGCCGCAGCGGATCCGTTGCAACTGCTCCACGAACTGCAGGTCCACCAGCTCGAACTGGAAATGCAGAACGCTGAGCTGCGCAAAACAAGGGCAGAGGTTGAGACTCTGCTGGACAAGTACACCGACCTCTATGACTTCGCCCCGGTGGGGCATTTCACCCTCGATCGCAATGGCCGGATCTGCAGTGCCAACCTGACCGGGGCCGATTTGCTGGGAATCGAACGTTCGCGACTTATCGACCGCCCGTTTGCCGACTTCCTTGGCAGGGATGACCGGCCGATCTTTGCCGCTTTTCTCAAGAGCAGCTTTTCGTGCCCCGAGAAAAACAGCTGCGAAATGCCCCTCCAAATCGAGGGGGAGAGCCCACGGCGGGTGCAGATCCAGGGCATCGTCAGCCAGTCCGGGGAGGAATGTCGGATTGCCGTTCTCGATGTCACCGAACTGCACCGTGCCAAGCAGGGTCTGTTGAAAAACCAGAAGCTGGAATCCCTCGGCGTGCTGGCCGGAGGAATCGCCCATGACTTTAACAATATCCTGACGGCGGTCCTCGGCAACATCTCCCTGGCCCGGCATCAGAAAAATCATCCGGAAAAACTCTCCAGGCTGCTCGAAGAGGCTGAACGTGCGACTGTGCGGGCCAAAGACCTGACCAAGCAGCTGCTCACGTTTGCCAAGGGCGGGGAACCCGTCAAGCGGGTTTTCAATGTCGGCGAAATGTTGCGAGAAGCGACCAATTTTGCGGCATGCGGTTCCTCAGCCAAGTGCAAGATCGTTATTCCGGAAGATCTGTGGCCGATCAATGCCGACGCGGGACAGATCAGTCAGGTCATTCACAATCTGGTCATCAATGCAATCCAGGCGATGCCGGAAGGTGGCAGACTCAGCGTTTCCGCCGAAAATATCGAACCACGTTCCGGTGGAGAAAAATTTGTCAAAATCAGCATCGCGGATACCGGCTCCGGAATTCCGGAGGAGCACCTGCAGTTAATCTTCGAACCCTATTTCTCGACCAAACCGCAGGGAAGCGGTCTTGGGTTGGCCGTCTGCCACTCAATCATCAAGAAACATGGCGGAAAAATCCGGACGGACTCGGCCCCGGGTCAGGGGACGACTTTCTTCATCACTCTGCCGGCGACTGCCCCGGTCGCTGAAAATCCCTCAGAAGATCACTCAGACCTGGCGCGAGGCCAGGGTCGGATCCTGGTCATGGATGACGAGGCCGTGATCCGGAACACTGCGGAGATAATGCTGACCGCGCTTGGCTACCAGGTTGAATGCACCGAGAACGGCTCTGAAGCGATCCTTCGCTATCGAAAAAGGATGGAAGAAGGGGCCGCTTTTGACGTCGTCATCATGGATTTGACCATTCCCGGAGGTATCGGCGGGAAAGAAGCCCTTTCCCAGCTGCAACGGATTGCACCCCAGGTCAAGGCGATCGTCAGCAGCGGCTACGCAACCGACCCGGTGATGGCCAGTTTCCGGGAATACGGGTTCAGCGCCGTGCTCTGCAAACCTTACCGGCTGGAAGAAATGGCCCGGGTTATGAAAGACCTGCTGAATCCCGCCCCTGAGCCTCCCAGCAATTAAGAAACCCATCAGATGGTGGCGATGATGTCACCCCCCCTTTACCAGGCAAATGGCTAAACATGGCAAGGGGTGTACAATAGAAGGTAGAAACCGACGCATGAGAGTAGAGAAAGTGGGCCACAATGGGCTTGGACAACGTTGGGCACCCGACAACCGCCGGAAACAAACTGCGACGTAAGGCCGAGGAGTACCTGCAGGAGCAGTTCTCGGCACAGCCACTCCGAACAGAAGTGGAGACGCAGAAGCTGCTTCACGAACTGCACGTCCACCAACTCGAACTGGAGATGCAGAATGAGGAGTTACGCAGAGTCCAGGTAGAGCTTGAATTGTCGCAAGACAAATTTACTCAACTCTATAACTTTGCTCCTGTCGGCTATTTGATTCTCGACGCCAACGGACTGATCCGGGGAGCCAACCATGCCGGTGCAAAATTGCTCGGACAGGATCGGCAAACACTGGTCAACAAACCCTTTATTCGGTTCATTGCCGATAGCACAGGGAAGGAGGCCTTTTCCAAACACCTCGAAAGTGTCCTGCAGCAACAGGTCATCCTGTGCTGTGAAATCAGGCTCTCGGGCCAGGAAGGAAGCTTGATCCATGGTCGATTGCAGAGCGTCGTGGTCAACAGCGAATCCGGAAAATGTATCCTGACCTCGATCTTTGACATAACCGAGAGCCGCAATCTGGCAGACCAGCTGCAAACAGCCCATGACACCCTTGAAGATCTCGTCGCGGAGCGGACCAAGGCGTTGAGACAGGCCAACCAGCAACTAACGCAGGAGATCGAGAACCACAAGAATGCTGAAGTGAAGCTTCAGGAAGCAACTGCAGAGATCAGGCAGTTGAATGCCCGCCTCAAGTCCGAGAACATCCAACTCCAGCAGGAACTCACCCGGAGCGACAATTTCGGCGAGATCATCGGCCAGAGCCCGGCCATCAGCTATGTCTTCTACCGCGTCGACCAGGTCGCCTCCCAGGACACGACCGTCCTGCTGCTCGGGGAAACCGGCACCGGCAAAGGCATGGTGGCCCGCGAGATTCACCGGCGCAGCACCCGCAAGGACCGCCCCCTGGTCACCGTCAACTGCACGGCGCTGCCGGCGAACCTCATCGAAAGCGAACTCTTCGGGCGGGAAAAAGGCGCGTTTACCGGGGCCCATGCCCGCCAGATGGGGCGTTTCGAACTGGCCGACGGCGGCACTCTGTTCCTCGATGAAATCGGCGAGATGCCCCTGGAGTTGCAGGTCAAGCTGCTGCGGGTCATCCAGGATGGCGAGTTCGAGCGGCTGGGCAGCCCCCGCACCATCAAGGTCAATGTCCGCATCATCGCCGCCAGCAACCGCAACCTGGAGGAGGCGATCAAGGCCGGGCAGTTCCGCGAGGACCTTTTCTACCGCCTCAGTGTCTTCCCCATCACCATCCCGCCGCTGCGGCAGCGCCTTGAAGACATCCCGTTGCTGGTCAGATATTTTGTCGCCAAATTCAACAAGAAAACCGGCAAGAGGATTGAGAACATTTCCCAGACGACCCTGGACGCCCTCCAGAAGTACAACTGGCCGGGCAACGTACGGGAGCTGGAAAGCGTCATCGAGCGGGCCATCATCACCAGCAAGGGAACAGCGCTGCAGATTCTCGACCGGTTCGAAATCTTCCGCGAGCACGGGGAACGGGATACCCAGGACTTCAAAGCACTGGCCGATCTGGAACGGGACCATATCCTCCAGGTGCTCCAGAAAACCGGTTGGCGCGTCGAGGGAGAGAAAGGTGCGGCTCTCCTGCTGGGCCTCAATCCCAGCACGCTGCGGGCGCGGATGCGCAAATACGATATCCGCCGGCAATAACTGCCGTGAAGACCAGAGACCACCGGAGCCTGTCATCCTCCCGGGAGGGTCAGCCCGACACGAGGGCCTGACCAACAACACAATCTGTCACATATGGCGGTTATGGCACATATGACGGAATCCGCGCTCAGACCAGCCCCCACCCGGCGCTTTCTCTTTCTGATTTCCCCAGCACAATCAGCATCTTGCTCTCCTTTTCTGCTCCGGACCCCGTCGGCACGTTCATTGCGAATATAACTCATTGAACTCCACCAGCCG
Organism: Geothermobacteraceae bacterium; assembly: GCA_035266745.1. Lineage (GTDB taxonomy): Bacteria > Desulfobacterota > Desulfuromonadia > Desulfuromonadales > Geothermobacteraceae > DATFMT01. The sequence goes on from DATFMT010000042.1 coordinate 19,837, forward strand.
TCCCGGAGAACTCTCTGCTGCCGGGTGAGTTCCGACCTGCAATGCGCAGGATAAGCCATACAGACTGTCGCATCCACCAGCCATTCGGGAGTAATCAGGCTGGAACACGACGCAACGAAAGGAATTTTTAATGCTGGAAACGAGCGCACTGTTCTGAGTATGGCCGATGATGTGGGTCTGGCCGGTTCTGGCATTTGCGATGCTGATCCTGCTGGTCCAATTCTTTAACAGACCGGCCCGAGGCAAGTAAACTTTTGGTCTCCCTGCGCAGGGAATGACCAGGTTGAACCTGCGATGGGAGGCTGAAATAGCGGCCCAAAACAAAGATGAGCCGCCATCCGGCAGGAACCTGGGATGGACAAGCACACGAGACATCACGTGGCGGGAGAAACGACTCGATTGAAACGCAAACCCAATGGGCTGCGAGCTGTCCCACGATGAGCAAGCCAAACAGTTTGGCGGGATCAGCAGTGAAAGCCCTGAAGCTGGACGTCCAGACTGACCCGCAAAGGAGGTAAATCATGTCCGACGATCAATTTGTTCGACGACCCAACCAACATTTGAGGAGACATCTGGCTCATCAGCCGGTCGATCTCTGCGGAGGAATACCTCACATCGAATTTGGTTACCGTGGTGAGCCGGGCGCGGTTCCGGCTGAGTCCAACACTCGGGTTGAGGCTTTGCTTGGCGATATCATTTAATATCCCGGCGTCTTCGTCGCATCCGATGGAAGCAACGCCATGAAATCATTCACGCTCATGAGCAGCCTCCTGACAAATGTCTTCATGGCTGCCCATTTACCTGGCACGATCTCAAGAGGCTTGGGATGTTTTCCGATTCGAGCTTCTCGATCGATACAACCCGGCAGAAAGGCTGATCACATGTTGGCGTCAATAGCGGTCTTTTTCATCGTTCTGTGGCTGTTTGGGGTCTTCGCCAACCTGACAATGGGCGGCCTGATCCATATCCTGCTGGTGGGAGCCGTTACTGTGTTGATCCTGGAATATTTCTGGAATCGAAAACCGGCAAAAGACAACAGCTAACCCAGGACAAGGTTGACAGTTCAAACGAGGGACCGCTACGACATCATCCAGGGATCACCCGATTCGTCACTGTCGCATGAGGCAGTGCCGACAGATCTGAATCGCTCGGTCGGTCTACGCAAGTCACCGGCAAGAAAAGACCCCTTGTATATCATGAACCTTCCACTGAAGGTTCGTCACATGTGGCAGTCAAGTCAAATAAAATGGGATCTCTGGTAACAAAGATCTCCGACGCCCCGATCCTTTGCATAATTCATCAGCTTAATTTGTCATATGTGACGGTACCGTAGGATATGACAGACGACGCTGACAGCTTCTCCTTAGCATTTCCCAGGTTCCTTCCACTTTACCGTTTATGATCAGCATGTTGCGCACGCGGCAGGGGCAGCTCCCGGGCGGCACGTTCTTTGCGATTATCCTTCGTGACAGAACATTAAATAGCGGCTGAGCTTCAGGGAAACCGGGGAAGATTTCCCCCCAACCAATTCTCTCATGAAGAAATGATCCGTCACCGCAGACAGGAGGAAATTATGGGGCTCGTTATTGGGGTTTTAGTTGTCGCTATCCTCGTTGTTCTCATCTTGAGATTGACTTAACGCACCTGGCAGTTTGGCCAATGAATTAACCTGGAAAGGAGTGTGTCATGGGATTCTTGATTGCGGCCCTGGTGGTCGCTATTCTCGTCGTCGTCCTACTGAGAATCACCTAGCGTGGAAGCTCCTCCCCAATCTGGAGAGACGCTCGAGAGCAAAGTCTTTCTCGGCATCCGGGTGCGGGACGCTTCATCCGACGGAGGACCTCGTTGGACTTCAGCTTGCCTTCGGCGGCGGGTTCAGGTTCAAAGTTCCTGCTGTTTTCAGACCAGGAGCTTGCTCGTGACGGCCGGGGCGGCATAACCCATTCACCGGCACGGCTGCCATTATGCACTTGGAACTCTTTAATCTGACCAAGCTCTACGCTCCCCAAAGAGGGCTGCTGCCAATCAGCTTTGCGGTCAAACATGGCGAACTGATTGCAGTGGTCGGTCACAACGGTGCCGGTAAATCCACGCTACTGAAATTGCTGGCCAACTGGATTCTTCCGGACAGTGGCCAGGCCGTGATTGACGGGATCGATCTGAAAAACCGGACCGCGGTCGTCAAAAAAGTGGGGTTTGTTCCAGAAGTCCCTAATCTTTTTGACTTTTTTACCGTTGAATACAACCTCAAGCTGTTCGCCAAGCTCTTTCAGGTCTCCTGCCCGCGAGTGGATGACGTCTTGAGAGAGTTTAGTTTGCTCCCCTTTCGCCATACCAAAATACAGGAGCTGTCCAAAGGCTTGAAGCAAAGAGTGAACATCGGGCGCGCCCTGCTGGCGGATCCTCCGGTGCTGCTATGTGACGAGCCGACCTCAGGTCTGGATTTCGAGATGACGAAAGAACTTTACCGGCTGTTGAAGACGATTCATAACGCCGGAAAAACGATTTTTTTCACTTCCCATCGGCCTGAAGAGATAAAAACCCTGGCGACACGCATCATGGTTCTGCACGAGGGCAGACTGATCTTCGATGGCTCTCCGCCGGACTATTTTCAATCAGCAATTCATGAACGTCTGTACGCGATATGCTAAGGAATCTTCTTATCCTCCTGGCGAATGACTTGGCGATGGCAATCAAGAATAAAACCGTCTTCCTGATCCTTTTTATTCCTTTCTTCGTTTTCATCTCTCTGGATTTTATCGACCAACCCGACGTGAACGCAGGGAATGTAAAGATCGGCCTCATCCGGAATGACACCTATGCGCCGGCAATCAGGCGGAACATCACGACCGCCGGCAAAATCATCACGGTGACCTGGGTTCAGACTGAAATGGACGGTCAACAGCTATTGAAAGAGAAAAAAATAGACGGGGTTTTGCTCGGGAATACGCACGAACCCGGCAGCCTTACCCTGCTGGTTCTAAAAAGCGAGTCGCTTCAGACCCTGGCGATCGTGGAAAGCCTTTCGGCTTTGCAGCAGGCGGCGGAAGGCGGCCGGGAAAGCTGGATCACCGGCATTGAAGCACTCTACGCAGGCGGCATCCAAAGACAGACCTTGCCGACCTGGATATTGATGATCGTCCTGCTCGTCGGTTTCATCATTCTTCCGGCTCAAGTTGCCGAGGAGAAGGAAAAAAAGCTGCTCCTGGCGCTGCTGCAGACGCCCATAAGCGAGGTTCAATGGTTGCTTGCCAAGGTGCTGACCGGAATGATCCTGATTGTCGTTGCGGTCTCGATTCTCCATCTCCTGGGCGGCTTCGGCGTGGCAAATTTCCCCTACTATGTCGCCTTCATTGGCGCCGGCGGGTTCTGCTTCAGCGCCTTCGGAATTTCCCTCGGTTTTCTCTGCCGCACGCAGGCAAGCGCCCGTACCCTGGGAGTAATCATCTATCTGCCGCACCTGCTCCCTTCCGCACTGTCCGAGTATTCGCAACAATTGACCGCCGTTGCGCCGTTGCTGCCGTCCTACCAGATTTATGAGCCGCTTAAATCCATCCTGCTGGAAGATGGCACGCTGGCGAACATGCCTTACCAGTGGTTTTATTTAATGCTCGTCGGTTCGCTCGCTGTATATCTTTCACAGTTCTTGATGAAAAAACGCTGGCTCATGAAGTGAAGTCAACCGCGAGACTCGTCGGATTTTCAACGCAGTTGTCGCATCTGACAGTTCCGCCGGATATGACGGATACCGCTGCCGGCTTTCCCCGCCGCTTGCGCCCGAACCTTACAGTCTCCCCCGCAAATTCAGCAGCTTGAGCCAGTCGCAACGCCAACCTTTCGGTGGCACGCTCGTTGCGACATATCATTCCAGTAGACCGCCCAGCCCTTGCTGTCCCGCCGACAAAAGTCCGTTGTCGGGAGGGAGTCGTTTCCTGGTGAGGTAAAGTGGCGTTCACGCCGATCTGGCAAAAGACGGTTGATCAAAAACCGGTAGCGCCGGACGGCCGCTCAAGATACAGCAAAAGATGCAGCATAACTTTAGAAAGGCAGGATGATATGAAACAGCTAGCGATCACGATCATGATTCTCGCACTGACCCTTGTCCTCGGTTGCACGGGAATGTCCAAAAAACAGCAATCGACGCTGAGCGGGGCGGGCATCGGCGCCGTCGGCGGCGGTGTACTTGGCGCGGCGACCGGAGGCAGTGCGGTGTCTGGCGCTGTTATCGGCGCTGGCGTCGGCGGGGCGGCAGGATACCTCCTTGAGGAATAGCCGCGGAAAATTGAATGAAACGACCGAGGAAGCGGAAACCAGGATCAAGCAGGTGACCCAGTACAGTCGTGACCTGCTGCGAGAAAAAGCCGATCTCGTCAAAGCTGCGGTGAAAGCGGGCAAAGAGGCCATCGCCGCCGAAAAAGCCAAACATGAAAAAACGGCGTGAGCAGCCCGCTGGATATTGGTCTGCCGACGGAGTTGTCGTCGGCAGATCGGTATCGGTCATCTGCGGTAAGGCCGCCCGCCTGATCCGCCACATTTAGCATTACTGTTGAATGTGACGGGTTGGGTTGGCGGCATTTTTTCCTGCCGGCTTTGCGTTTTCCGGTTTCCCCCGTACTTCCAGTTACTTGCCTCTACCGCCGCACCAAATCATTTCCGGCACGTTCGTTGCGCTCTACATGAGTGACAGAAAAATGATTGCAGACGGACATTCTTCGCCATCCTGGCGATATCTGAAATTGGAGGAGCAATGAAAAACAGTCGTAAAAACCAGGCGAAGGGATTGTTTCACCAGGCTAAGGGGTCGGCCAAGGAGGTTGCCGGAAAAATAAGCGGCAATACCCAACTGGAAGCTGAAGGCGCTGGTGAAAAGGTCGCCGGAAAAGTCCAGGAAAAGGTCGGCCGGGTCGAAAAGGTTTTGGGTTCTTAACTGTGCCGTCTTCAGAAGGCACCGTCAACGACAGGAGCAGCGAAATGAAGAAATTGGTGATGTTGGCCGGAATGGTCATCATGGCGGCAGCCTATTTAGCAGGGTGCATCGCTCCACAAACATGGCCGGATTACAAGAGAACCGCTGAGAGCAAAATCGTCGTCATCCAGGAAAAGATTGGCGATGGGCTGAAAACCGGTTCGCTCTCCGCCGACCAATCCCAGATGTACCTGACCACCCTGAAGGGGATCCGCAACGACGATCTGACACTGAGAGACAAGCCGGTTGCTCAGGATGAATGGGTTGATCTGCACGCCAGGCTTGATGCCCTGAATGCGGAGATCGACCGGGCCAAGATTCGGCCGGCAACAGTGGAAAGTTCTCGAAGCGGGGACCGGATTCTTTTACTCCAAAGCAGAATTGATGATGGCCGGACCGCCCGGCGCTGGAGTGTGAGAGACGAGCGGGACTTTCAATACCGACTGGATGTGATTCGTCAGGATTATCTGCGCATGACAGAAAATGGCCGGTATGCGACCGCTGAGGAGAGAAACGACATTGACAGACGGCTTGACTCACTGGAAAGCGATGTCAACCGTTCCTCTTAATACCCGGCATTTAATGTGGCGAACGACCGGGATGCAACCACTCCCCTGCAGGGCATGAGGCCGTTGTGGAAAAGATGTGGAAACTAGTCACTCGAAGAAAGAATAGAAATCATGAAAGCAAGATTGTCAAAGAATGTTGTCTATGCCATACCGGTCGTTATCGCAGCGTTGACGCTGCTCACCTTCAGCCTGCCAGTGCAGGCGGCGGACACGGACAGCAGCATCGAATCAGCGGCCAGGACGTCGCATGTTTACACCAACTACCTGCAAAACGATGATATCAAGGTCCAGGCTAAAGACGGCGATGTCACCCTGACGGGGAGTGTCGCCACGGAATCTCACAAGTCCATGGCCGGGGAGACCGTTGCGAACCTGCCCGACGTCAAGAGTGTCGACAACCAGCTGGTCATCAAGGGTGAACAACCCTCTAAATTGTCTGATGCGTGGCTGCTGACCAAAGTCAAATCCACCCTCTTGTTTCACCGCAGTGTCAGTGCCGTCACCAAAGTCGACGTGAAGGACGGCATTGTGACTCTGGGCGGTGCTGCCGACAACCAGGCTCAAAAGGAATTGACCACGGAATACGCAACGGATATCGACGGGGTCAAAGACGTCAGGAATGAAATGACCGTGGCAACTGCCAACAAAGCGCAGCAAACGATCGGTGACAAGATTGACGACGCCTCCATCACCACCATGGTCAAGATGACATTGCTCGGCCATCGCTCGACCAGCGCCTTCAATACCGCGGTCACGACCAAGGATGGTGTGGTCACCTTGTCCGGCAAGGCCGAAAACAAAGCCGAAATCGCGTTGGCCGGTAAACTCGCCAACGACGTCAACGGCGTCCAATCGGTGCAGAACAACATGACTGTTAACTAAGGTCACGCGTCTTTACCCGGGAAATCAGCAGACCCGCACATGGGCCTGCCGAGATTCCAGCGCAGCCAGCAAAGCTGCGGCTCCAGAGCTCATGAGGAGGCACACCATGAAATCCTATACCTTAATCGGCATCATCCTGATAGTGGTCGCCGTCGCGGCTTTTGCCTATCAGGGGATCAGCTATACGACCAGAGAAAAGGTTGTCGATCTCGGCCCGTTGCAGGTGACGGCGGATAAAACCAGAACCCTGCCGCTCCCTCCAATTGTGGGCGGGATTGCCCTGGTGGGCGGCATCGTGCTGTTGGTCATGGGCACCAAAAAGGGCTGAAAACCCTACTGACAGCTGCAGGAATCGCCTGGACCAAGGCGAGGAGAACAGGGGTGCACGGCTGATTTTTAAACCATCGCTTCCGGTCGACACGCTACGACAAGATCCGGTCGCCGGGAGCAACAATCGAGAAAGGAGAATACCATGTTGTGGACCATAACGATCATACTGGTCATCCTTTGGGCCTTGGGGCTGGTGAGCAGTTACACCCTGGGGGGCTACATTCATATCTTGCTGGTCGTTGCCCTGATTGTCCTGGTTCTCGGGCTCCTGCAGGGACGACGGGTATGACGGTGCTGGCAAACCGCGCGAGACAGTAGCAAACGCCCGATTATGGGCAAACTTCGCAGGCGGAGGTTTCAAATGAAAAAAAAGAGCATACAACTGTTTTTGCTGGCGGCGATCATCCTTCTCTTTGCCGGCTGCGCCGGCATGAAGGCCAAGGAGCCACCGCTGGTGTTCACACCGCATGCGTTTCCTGCGGGGCAATACACCCAGAAGGTGGACAACGCCCTCTTTATTCTGGATGCCTCGTACACCATGGAGAAATATGGCGAACGGGACTTTGTGACCGCCAAGAATGTGATCGGCGCCATCCACCAGAGTCTGCCGACGGACCCGACTCTCATTGCCGGCCTGCGCACCTTCGGCCACCACCCCCGACAATCGGAGAAGCTGACTGACCGGGTCTACGGGATGACGAAATATACCCGGGACGGTTTGCAGCAGGGGCTGGACGGCGTCAAGTATGCCGGGGGGAACAGCCCCATGCCCGAGGCCCTGGAAGCCGCCAGTGGCGACCTGAAGGGGGCCCAGGGAAAAACGGCGCTCATAATCGTCAGTGACGGCCTGGTCGAGGCCCAGATGAGCGGCGCCCCGGAAGCGGCGGCCAAGCTCAAGGGGGAACTGGGGGACAAGCTCTGCATCTACACCATCGCGGTCGGCGGCGATTCTGCCGGTGAGAAATTCCTGCAGGAGGTCGCCAAGGCCGGCGGCTGCGGATTTTCCGAAACCGCCGCCTCGTTGTCCGCACCCGACAAACTGGCTTCCTTTGTGGAACGCGTCTTCCTGAGTAAAAAAGCTATGGCTGCAGCGCCTGTTGCGGCTACTGGCCCCCTTGACAGCGATGGCGACGGTGTCATCGATGCCCGCGACAAGTGCCCCGACACACCCAAGGGCGAAATCGTTGATGAGAACGGCTGCACCCTCAAGCTGACCCTGCACATCAATTTCGACTTTGACAAATCCGACATCAAGCCGGAATTCGCGGCGGATCTGCAGACGGCCGGTGACTTTGTTCTCAAAAATAAGAATGTGCCCTACATCGTCATCACCGGGTACACCGATTCGGTTGGCGAGGAGGACTACAACCAGAAGCTTTCCGAACGCCGGGCCGCAGCGGTCAGGCAGTACCTGATTGACAATTTCGGCATCGACCCGGATCGGCTGGCCGCCCGCGGCGGCGGAGAGTCCAGTCCGGTTGCTGACAACAGCACCGAAAATGGTCGCTACGAAAACCGCCGAGTGGAGATCGTCTGCTGCGCCATTCTTCCTCCTCTCAGGTAGTCCTTCTGACCTGCACCGGGGGGTCTTGGCCCCCCGGTGACTCGAGGCGGGATCTGGGTCGCAGGAAACCGGAGGCTTCCGGCAGGGTTGACCCGGCGGGCAGAAATATCAAGCGTGCCGTTGCCGCCGACCGGACCGGTGAAGCAATCATCGACAGTCGGACTGGAGGATCCCGTGTTGTGGCCCGACTCTGTCATCCTGATGATTCTGTGGGCGCTGGGGTTGGTCAGCAGCTCGCCGGGAGGTTTTATTCGTATCCTGCTGGTCATTGCCATCGTCGTGATGGTTGCCCGGTTCCTGCAGGGAAGAAGAGCATGGCGAAGAATCAGCTTAGGGTCATAGGGTCATGACCCTAAGCTGATTATTACGTTCCCCCATAGCATCCCGTCTTATTTGACAGGATCTTCAAATATGACGGACGGTGCGGATAGATTTCCCTTCACCTCACCCACGTATTTTTTATTTTCATCAATGATTTCAGTCTGTTTCATTCACCATCAAGACCGGGTTTCGCTGGCACGTTCATTGCGATTTGGTTTATTGGCAATACTCAATTTAAGGAAAAAAACCATGCTGGCAACCATCCTGATCGTCGTCATCGTTTTACTGCTGCTGGGTGCGCTGCCCGCCTGGCCGCACAGCCGGCAGTGGGGTTACGCTCCGAGCGGCGGACTGGGCCTGATTCTGCTGATCCTCCTCATCCTGATGCTGGTGGGCCGGATCTAGGCGGAGAGGACTCGCAGAGGTCGTTGAACGGAGAAGGGAGATGTGTTCATGCCGTTGATTCAAGTCGCCGTCGTCCTGATCGTCATCGGGTTTCT
>DATFMT010000043.1:0-3159 GCA_035266745.1 Geothermobacteraceae bacterium
AAAGAACCTCATTGCCGATCAGAAACCGTGAATCAATCAGTGCCGTGCGGGCGGTGATCTCCCTGTCCGCCATATCAAGGCAATCCTCGAATGTTCTGACGCTGTAGCCGACATCGAGACTGAGATCCCACAGCAGATAAAGCATCTTCTCGGAAAGAGCTTCGGCAAAGGCCTTGTCCTTGCCGGAGTAAAGAAACATCAGGTCGACGTCCGAAAGAGGATTCAGCTCGCCCCGGCCGTATCCGCCCAAAGCGACCAGACCGCACTGCTCGGTCCCATCGGCGGAAAGGTCGCTGGCGACAACCCGAAACAGGTTGCGCACCAGGGTGTCGGTCATCGCCGTCAGACTCCCGACCACCTGGCGTCCGGAACTTCCGGATTCATGCTCGAGCCGGATTCTCCGGCGGTGATAGTCAAGAAAATTCCGCGCTGCCTCTAGAGTCATACTGCGCTTTTGTTCATAGGCAAGAGCCGGATCGATCAGGGCGGAGTCGGAAAAAAATTCCGGCCATTGTGGTTGTCGAAGCTGGTTCATTTGGCGGCAATCAATTTAAAGGCTTTGGCATAATTGCGGACACCGGCGATGATGGCATCGGCGGCCTGGCGATGGTAATCGGGGTCGGTCAGGCGCTTCTCTTCGCGTCGGTTGCTGATAAAGGCGGTTTCAACCAGGACCGAGGGCATGGTCGCGCCGAGTAGAACATGAAACGGACCGGGGCGCACCCCGAGGTTTTTGACTTTGGAATACTTGCGACTGAGTCTCTGCACCAGGGAGTTCTGGATTTCGGCAGCCAGCCGACTCGATTCGTTGATTTTTGCATTGGCCATCAGATCGAACAGGATCAGTTCCAGGTTACCGACCTCCTTGAGGGACATCTCGTTTTCCCGGGCCGCCACCTCGACCGCCTGCGCATTCTTGGAAAAATTGAGGTAATAGGTTTCGACACCGTAGGCGCGGTTATTTTCGCTGGCATTGGCATGGATGGAGATAAACAGGTCGGCATCGACCCGGTTGGCCAGGGCGGTTCGTTCCTGCAGCTTGAGATAGACGTCCCGATCACGCGTCATGATGACTTCGCAGCCCAGTTCACTGCGCAGGCGCTTGGCGAGCAGCTTGGCAATGGCCAGGGTGACGTCCTTTTCCATGACCTTGTTCGGTCCGATGGCACCCGGATCCTTGCCACCATGCCCGGCATCGACGACGATACGGCGTAAACCGGCCGAGGGATTGCGATCCGGTATTTGCACCCGCGACGGTGCATCCTTAGGTGCCCGGTCGAGGATCGAAGCGATCTTATCGGCGGCCGGCGGCAGCGATCTGATCTGCGGTGAAGTTCCGGATGATGTGACCGGGCCCGTGGCGGTCACATCAACGACAATCCGAAATGGTTCGTCCAGGGCAAACACCTTGAATTCAACATCATCATGCAGGTCGAGTACGATCCTGGTGATTCCGGGCTTCGGTTTTCCAGTGCGGATATCGCTGATCACCGCATCGGAAACCGTCGGGAAAGGCTGAGTAGCGTCGAGTTCCAGGTTGTCGATATCCAGATAAATGCGTGACGGTATCTGTCGGCCAGGTTTCGCCGCCAGATGATTATAGCTGTAAGAGACCTTGTCGGAAAAATCGAAGACCACCCGGGTGTAGTGATCGTCCGACCAGTGCCGTACATCGGTGAGCAGTTTTGCATAGGGCTTTTGCGATTTGACCGGATCGGCCTGGCGCCGCTTCGGTGCGAAGGCGGCGAACTGCTTGACCTTGCCCTGGGCGACCGCGAACATGTCACCGTCCGGGTACCAGTTGACGACCTTGGCGTAATAGCGATAGGCCTCGGCGCGGTCCTTAAGTACCTCATCGTACAATTTGGCGACCGTCACCAAGCCGTCATCCGCCAGATTGTCGTGCGGATAGGTCTCTTGTAGCTGGACAAAGTGCTTTATAGCCAGTTCAGCGTCACGCGCGACCCGCGAGACCTGATAAAGCCCCTGACCCGCCTTGCCGGCCAGGAACAGCGCATCTGGTGCCCGCTTGCTGTCCGGGAAGCGCCGCTGCACCTCGACGAGATTATTGATCACCTGTAGCCAGTTTTCCCGGTAAAGCTGCTTGCGCGAGGAGTTTTTCAGGTTGTAATAATCGGCCCGCGCCGATTGGTAGGCGGCAGTGGCCATGTCAGCTCGGGCCGGGACAACCGCACCGGCCGCCAGCAACAGGACTACCAGGAAACAGACACTGAAAATTCTCATCACAACAACTTCTTTAATTGGTCAACAAAATTGAGCGCTTCGAGCGGTGTCATGACCGTGACGTCGGTCTCCTCCAGCTTCGCGCGGATCGGCGAATCGTGACCGTCTACCGTAAACAACGAGAGCTGGGGCGACGTCGGGACGGCACGCTTCCCCCTCGCCAGGCGCGGCTCACCCTCGCCAACGAATTCACCTGACTCAAGGTTGCGCAAGACCTCCTTGGCCCGGTCGATCACCGCCTGCGGCAAGCCGGCCAGCCGGGCGACCTGGATACCGTAGGAATGGCTGGTGCCCCCCTTGACGATGCGGCGTAAAAAGACGATCTGGTCGTTCCATTCCTTAACGGCAATATTATAGTTCTTTACCCGGTCGCGGGTCAAAGCCAGGTCGGTCAACTCATGGTAATGGGTCGCAAACAGGGTTTTGGCTGCGACCGGAGCATGATCATGCAAATATTCCGCCACCGACCAGGCGATACTGACACCATCGAAGGTTGAAGTCCCGCGTCCGATCTCGTCGAGGATAATCAGACTGCGTGGCGTGGCGTGGTTGAGGATGTTGGCAGTCTCCGTCATCTCGACCATGAAGGTCGACTGACCGCGAGCGAGATTGTCACTGGCCCCGACCCTGGTGAAAATACGGTCAACGACACCGACATGTGCCGCCTTAGCCGGCACCAGACTCCCCATTTGTGCCATCAACGTGATCAGGGCAACCTGGCGCATGTAGGTTGACTTACCGGCCATGTTCGGGCCGGTGATGATCAGCAGTTGATTCTGCTCGGTGTCGAGTTCGACGTCGTTGGGAACAAACCTTTCGTCAAGACTCATCGACTCGACGACCGGGTGACGGCCATCGGTGATCGTCAGCACCAGGCTGTCATCGATCTCAGGAACAACATACTGGCGGTCGTGC
>DATFMT010000044.1:0-16777 GCA_035266745.1 Geothermobacteraceae bacterium
AGACCGAAGAAGGGGTCAAGGCGATCAACATGGTTGAACAGCCGCCGCTGCGTGAGAAGGAGCGGGCCAACTTTGACTTCTTCCTCAGCCTGCCTGACACCGATGAGGCGCTGTTCAACCGCGCCACCCTCAAGGGGAGCCAGCTGTTGCCGCCGATGTTCGAGTTCTCCGGTGCCTGCGCCGGCTGTGGCGAGACGCCGTTTGTCAAACTTTGCTCGCAGCTGTTTGGTGACCGCATGATGGTCGCCAACGCCACCGGTTGCTCCTCGATTTATGGTGGTAATCTGCCGACCACTCCCTGGACCAAGCGTAAGGATGGTCTGGGACCGGCATGGAGCAACTCGCTGTTCGAGGACAATGCCGAGTTTGGTATGGGCATGCGTCTGGCGGTCGACAAGACCACCGGTTATGCACGTGAACTGCTGACCAGCAATATCGATTGTGGTTGCAAGGCCTGTGAAGGGACTGCCGATCTGAAGAAGGAGATTCTGGCCTCGGCACAGGATTCACAGGAAGAGATCGAAGCCCAGCGCGGTCGGGTCGCCCAACTGAAAAAGATCCTCGGTGCCTGTACTCATGAAACCGCCAAGCCGCTGCTGGTCAATGCTGATTACCTGGTTGTCAAGTCGGTCTGGATCCATGGTGGTGACGGCTGGGCTTATGACATCGGTTACGGTGGCCTTGATCATGTGCTCGCTTCCGGCGAGAACGTCAACGTCCTGGTCCTCGACACCGAGGTCTACTCCAACACCGGTGGGCAGGCGTCCAAGTCGACCCCGATTGGTGCCGTGGCCCAGTTCGCCGCCGGCGGCAAGGTCATGCCGAAGAAGGATTTGTCGATGATCGCCATGACCTACGGCAACATCTACGTTGCCCGGATCAACCTGGCCAACCCGGCTCAGGCGGTCAAGGCGATGATCGAAGCCGATGCCTATGATGGTCCTTCGTTGGTGATCGCCTATACCCACTGCATCGCTCACGGCATCAACATGACCAAGGCGATTGACAACTGCAAGGAAGCGGTGGCCTGTGGTCACTGGCCGCTGTTCCGCTACGACCCCCGTCTTGCTGCGGAAGGCAAGAACCCGCTGCAGATGGACAGCAAGGATCCGAGTATCGGATTCGCCGAGTTTGCTGGCAACCAGAACCGGTTCCGGGTTCTGAAGAAGGCCAACCCCGAACAGGCCGATGCGTTGCTGGAAGCTTCGGCGAAGGATGTGGCAACCCGCTACGACCTTTACAAGAAGCTGGCCGAAATGCAGGCTGATTGTGGTACCGCTAAGTAAGGTGTAAAATGCCCCAACAAACTCCCGGCAGGATTTCCTGCCGGGAGTTTTTTTTGCCCAGTGCACAAAGGTGGAAATGCCTTGAATACTAAGGGGATAGATGCTATAAAACCACGGATATGCAAACCTGAGCAAGGAGCCTAGACATGTTCGGTCCTCAATCGTCTTCCTTTGTCATGTACGAAGAGGAACTCTCGCAGATCAATGCCGTGCTTGAGAAATTACTGCGTGAATCGAACTCAAAGGTCATTTTCCTGGTCGATAAGAACGGGCAGCTGATCTCTTCAGTCGGTGAAACAGAACACCTGGATACGACCAGTCTGGCATCCCTGACGGCCGGTAACATAGCTGCTACCGGGGGATTGGCGAAGCTGATCGGGGAGAAAGAATTCTCCATCCTCTTTCACGAGGGTGAAAAAGATAATATCCACATTTCCATCGTTGCTGGGCGGGTCATCTTGGTGGTGATCTTCGATCAGCGCAGCTCCCTGGGGCTGGTTCGTCTGAGGGTTAAAAAGGCCGGTGAAGAGTTAGCTCGGATTTTTGTCGAGCTGGCCCAGAAGACCGAGGAACTGGAAAAAGCGGGCAATGCGCAAAGTCCGTTCGCCGAGATTACCGACGACGACATCGACAACCTCTTCAAATGATGGGATGAGGCAGTATGTCCTTTATTAATTACGCTTCCCGTGAAATCAACTGCAAGATCGTCTACTACGGACCCGGTTTGTGCGGCAAGACGACCAACCTGCAGTATATCTACCAAAAGACCGACCCCACCGCCAAAGGGAAGATGATCTCCCTGGCGACCGAAACCGAACGGACCCTGTTTTTTGATTTCCTTCCCCTGGCCCTCGGCGAGATCCGCGGCTTTAAGACCCGCTTTCATCTCTACACGGTTCCTGGCCAGGTCTTTTATGACGCCTCGCGCAAATTGATTCTCAAAGGGGTTGATGGCGTCGTCTTCGTTGCCGACTCCCAGGAAGAACGGCTTGACGCCAACATTGAAAGTCTGCTCAACCTCGAGGAGAATCTCGAGGAGCAGGGCTATCAACTGGAAAAACTGCCATTTGTCATGCAGTACAACAAGCGTGATCTGCCGAATGTTACGTCGCTGGATGAATTGCGCAAGCTGCTGAACCCGGACGGCGTCCCCGAATTCGAGGCCTGTGCCATGACTGGCGAAGGGGTTTTCGAAACGGTCAAGGCGGTCGCCAAACAGATCCTGATGGAACTCAAAAAGGGGAGCTAAAAAAGGCTTGACACAAAAGCCGCCGTCCCTTATATTTTCCCCCCGTTACAGATTATTCCACCTTAGCTCAGTTGGTAGAGCAGCGGACTGTTAATCCGCTTGTCGCTGGTTCGAGCCCAGCAGGTGGAGCCAGAAAACAAAGGCCGATACCCGTTAGGGCTTCGGCCTTTTTCTTTTTTTCCGGTGAAAGTTAAGCCGGAGTCCAGTAACAACGCTTTGGAGAAACTATCTTCTCTTCCTTTTTCAGCTGTGCCATGGCCTTGTCGACATCTTTCCGGTCAAGGTTGCCAAGTTCGGCAATTTTCCCGGCGTTGAGCGGCTGGCCCGCTTCACGTAAGACGTCCAAAACATTTTCTTTGATATCCATAAATGCTCCTTAAACCTCATTCCAGTGCCCAACCCAATTTTCTCAAGACAGGATTGGGTTTCCTCGGTATATGAATTGCCTTGCAATTGGTCGCCGCGCTGAATCTCAGGCTCAGGCTGCGACCTTGACCAAAACACGTCTCAACCTTGCTCCCCGCAGAAAATTTAGTGTCTGGATAGATGGTAATCAATCTGGCCGTCGATGGTATCCTGAACGTCTTTGGTGAGTTCCAAGCCCTGGAGCGTAGCGATAAAAGAGATCCATTCGGCCCTGGTCCGTCGATCCGGATTTATCCTGCCGGGCTCCGTCTTGTTTGGCAATCCGTTCGGGTGGCAAGTGAAGCACTTGCGCTCATAAAGCTGCAAAGCTCTTTTTTGCCTTTCAACGTGGACGGAAAGCAATTCTTTATCCGTCACCTGCAAACTCTTTCCATACTCCGCATTCGCACGGGTGCTCAGTGATTTCATAGCTGTGTTGGAACTAGGAGCGGGAGTTGCCCCTAATCCATCGGGATGACAGAGGTGGCACCTGCCGTGAAAAATCCGAGCCAAGGTAAGTTCTCGACGATGAAAATAAGCGGCCAGCAGACTGACCTTTTCGTTTGAGATCAGTTCCGGTGCCTTCTGTTGCATGCGTTTGATCGTTTCTAGCCACTGTTCTTCGGACATGCTGCGGTTGTTGATCCGTGTATCGTCGTGACATTTGGTACAGGTTTTTTTGAAGGTGTCAATTTCTTGTTGTTGTTGCGTCACGTGAAAGTCAACCAGGTCATCTATCTCCCGGTTGGTGATCGCCCCTTTACTGTAGTACTGCATTCGTTTGAGGGTTCGATCCCAAACCTTCCGGTCCTTCAAATAGCCCAAGGCCCTGCTAGATTGGTGACACTCTGAGCATTTATTCACGAACAGTGCTTTGATCTTTTTTAAGTGAGGTTGATCACGCAAAACTACTGCACTGATTCCGCTCATAGTTTCGTCCAGCGCCGCCTGCTGGGCCTGGACGTGATATCTGACGATGATCTCGACGTCCTTGTCTTCGATCTTGTTGCCGGCCTGCTGCTGCATGCGTCTGATGATCGCCCTGGCCTGATCGGCTCTCAATTTCTGCCCCAAAAATATTGACCCGGGATGACATTGCTCGCATTTTTCCTTGAAGAGAGAGGCCTCCTGATGTTGTCGTTCGACATGATATTTGACCAGCGTGTCGATATCATCCCGGCTGATGTCGGCTTTGTGCTGCTCTTTCATCCTCGTGATCGTATCGAACCAGGCTTCTGCCGAACGATATTTATTCAAGGCCAGGTCCGGATCATGGCAGTGACTGCATTTTGACTTGAACAGTTCGGCACCGGAGGGAGCAGGGGCGGTTTTCTGTCCGGAGAGCTGATGGCAGCCGAAAGTGGCGACAAGGATGAAAATAGCGAGCGGAGCCGGAAAAAAGCGTCGGCGGAAAGATTTCCGTGCTGTCGGTGAGGTGTCTTTTTCATCTGAGATCATGGAATTTCCTCGCGGGCTGCGGTTCCAGTCGTTGACAGTCTGCATGAAGAGGTTAACAACCTCTGCCAGTCACAGAGACACCTCCCAGGATTTCGGCGATCCAAAAATCTGTAAGCGAATATCAATCGAGTGCGGGTGATTCATGCCCCAGACCGTGTCCCGCATACTCAGCATACGGCGCGGGGATCAGGTGGATCGTCTGGTCAGGGCAAGATGCCAACAGTTACAGAGTCGCAAGTCAGTCAGCCCTGTCGACCCTGCTCATGATTGAGGTTGGAGGATTCGCAGTGAATCAGTAGCTTTCGACCGTGGCTTTAGCAATGGAATGCCATGCCCAGTTGCCAGTGTAGACGCAATTAACTCCCTTGGTCAAGCCGGGTCCGCTAACAGTCAGTGGTGGCAGGTTAAGGTTTCTACCCCTCCGACGATTGAGTAAGGAACGATCCAGGCTGACTGCGGGCGGAGTCTAATGCATGTGTGTAGAACGAACAACCGAAACATCAGTAATAATGGCGGCTGTCTGTGACAAATGCTGGTGTGGTTTCTGGCCGCATGCTTTGCCGGAGCGGCTAGGCAGACAGGACGATCAGCGAACTCTAGTTGAAGGTCAGGCAAGTTTGTCCTGCGGCGCAAAATCAAATAGCGATTGCACCTAATCCGGATATCCGGATAACATGAAGGCCATGAAAACAACAGCTGACATCATGAAAGCCTTCGGTGATGAGACCCGTCTCCGCATTCTGGCACTCTTGGCTGATGGCGAACTCTGTGTCTGTGAAATTTTTGCGGCGCTAAATCTACCGCAATCTACAGTGTCTCGTCACCTCGCAATTCTTCGCCGGGCCGGGTGGCTACTGGGGCGGCGCCAGGGGAGCTGGATGTACTATGGTCTGGAGAATAATGATGATTTTCGAAAAACCATACTCCACGGATTGTTGTCGGAGCTCAAGAAGACGCAGCAGGGGCGTGATGATCGGGAAACATTAAAGACCTTTCTGGCACACCGGGGCCCGAGAGAAAACTGCTGAATGAGATTATTGGGAGAAGCCATGAGTACTCGCATCGGTATTAACGGTTTTGGACGCATGGGGCGGTTAGCCCTGAGGGCCGCCTGGGATTGGCCGGAATTAGAGATTGTGCATATCAACGAGGTCAGGGGCGGAGTGGGATGTGCCGCCCATTTGCTTGAATTCGACTCGGTGCATGGCCGTTGGGGGCGAGTTGGCCACTCTGAAAAAGGTTTAATTGTCGATGACCGCACGATCAGTTTCAGCGAGGAGACGCTGCCTGGACTGGTCCCTTGGGAAAAGTTCGGGGTTGACGTGGTGATCGAAGCATCCGGCAAGTTTCGCACTGCGGAGTTGTTACACCCCTATTTCGATGCCGGAGTGAAAAAGGTCATCGTTGCCGCCCCGGTCAAACAGGGGGCGCTGAATGTCGTCATGGGGGTCAACGACCACCTCTATAATCCGACCGAGCACCATATTGTGACCGCCGCGTCCTGTACCACCAACAGCCTGGCTCCGGTGGTCAAGGTGCTGCACGAACAGATCGGTATCGAACACGGCGTCATCACCACCATTCACGATGTGACCAATACCCAGGTAGTGGTCGATGCGCCGCACAAGGACCTGCGCCGGGCTCGCGCCGCGGGCCTGTCGCTGATTCCGACGACCACCGGTTCAGCGACCGCGATCACCCTGATCTATCCGGAACTCAAGGGGAAGTTGAACGGCCACGCGGTCCGCGTGCCGTTGCTGACCGGATCGCTGACCGACGCGGTGTTCGAGATGCGGCGGCCGGTGACGGCCGAGGAGGTCAATGCGCTGTTCCGGGAAGCGGCCGCAGGCGAACTGAACGGGATCCTCGGGATCGAGGAGCGGCCGCTGGTCTCCATCGACTTCAAGAGCGACCCCCGCTCGGCGATCGTCGATGCCCCTTCGACCATGGTGGTCGACGGTACCCAACTCAAGGTTTACATCTGGTACGACAATGAAATGGGCTACGCCCACCGGATGATGGAGTTGTGCCGCAAGGTGGCTGACAGCCTGTAACATGATCGATCTGCGCAACTACATTCTCGTGACCGGGGCTTACTGGGGCTTCACACTCACCGATGGCGCACTGCGCATGCTGGTGCTGCTGCATTTTTACCAGCTTGGCTACTCACCGGTCCAAATTGCCTTTTTATTTCTGTTCTATGAATTTTTTGGTGTGCTCACCAATCTTTTCGGCGGCTGGATCGGTTCGCAACTGGGGTTGAAGGTGACCCTGATCGCCGGGCTGGCATTACAGGTGCTGGCCTTGTCGATGCTGGCCCTGCTAGATCCGGCATGGACAATCGGGTTCTCGGTCGCTTACGTCATGGGTGCCCAGGCGCTTTCCGGGATTGCCAAGGACCTGACCAAGATGAGCTCGAAAAGTGCCATCAAGGTGCTGGTTCCCGATGACGCCGAGGGCCATCTGTTTCGGTGGGTCGCGCTGCTGACCGGTTCGAAGAACGCGCTCAAGGGTGCCGGTTTCTTCCTCGGCGGCGCATTGCTGGCCTGGCTCGGATTTCGTTCCTCACTGCTGCTCATGGCTGCCGGACTCATCCTGGTGCTGTTGGTGATGCTGGTCTCTCTGCCGCGGGCGATCGGCCTGTCGAAACAGAAAACCAAGTTCCGCGCCATCCTCTCCAAAAGTCGCGAAATCAACCTGCTCTCGGCGGCGAGGGTTTTTCTGTTCGGATCGCGGGATATCTGGTTCGTGGTCGGACTGCCGGTCTTCCTGGCGGCAAGTCTCGGCTGGTCCTTCACGGAGGTGGGGGGATTTCTCGCTTTGTGGGTGATCGGTTATGGTGGGGTTCAGGCCCTCGCGCCCAGACTGCTCAGGGGGCTTCTCGCCGGAGGGACGCCACGTGGCGGCACCGCGACCGGCGGGGCCCTTTCCCTCGCGGTTCTTACTGCGTTGTTGGCTGTTGGCGTCAGCCTCGAAGTCTCGCCCTGGATAACCGTGGTCGGTGGCCTGGTTCTGTTCGGGCTGGTCTTCGCCGTCAACTCCTCGGTGCACAGCTACCTGATCCTGGCTTATACCGAAAGCGACCAGGCCGCCTTGAACGTCGGCTTCTATTACATGGCCAACGCCGCTGGCCGCCTCATTGGAACCCTGCTGTCCGGTCTGGTGTTCCAGACCGCCGGACTGGTCGGTTGCCTCTGGGTTTCAGCCGGATTCCTGCTGGGTGCCGGGCTGATTTCGCAACGTCTGCCACGTGGATAGCTGCCTGGGTTTTTAAGCAAAACTCCGGAATGGTTATACTTGAGCAAAACCGAACTCAAGGCAAATTGAACGTGGGCTATATATGATCAAGGCCGAGGATCTTTGTGCGAAAATTAAAAAAGAGTGGAGCTTCCAGTTCCTCGATGAAACCGACGAAGCAATCCTGGTTGACTACCTTGAATGCTGCCAGGTCCCGACGGGAGAAACCCTCTGGCTCGAGGGGGATGGCTGCGGTGCGCTGGTCTTTATCGTCACTGGCCGGCTCGAGGTCAGCAAGCAGACCGAGTTCGAGGGTAAGAATGTCATTGTCGGCGTCTACGGTGCCGGGAGTATCGTTGGCGAACTCTGCATTCTCAAGGCGATGCCCCGCATCGTCACCGCTGTCACCCTGACCGATTGTGAATTGTTGACCCTCAGTAGCGAGAATTTTAACCTGTTGACCGAACGGCATCCCGAGCTCGGGGTGCGCCTGATCAAGGGGATGCTCGCCACGGTTTCAATCCGCCTAAGCAAAGCTTTCGGGCGGCTGGCCGCCATCTTCTGAACTCCTTCCGAAACCGGCCGCATTAACCGATGGGCGCTCACCGGTCGATAAGTTAACGTCGGGTCTGCGGACCAGGAAGTGCATTATGCCAGAAACGATTCTTTTGATATACACGGATGACCAGTTGCGCCAGGACCTGCAAACCTGGCTGGTTGGTGCCGGTTTTGCGGTCCAGGCAGTCAATTCCTTGCAGGGTGCGATTGCAGAATTATTCCATTCTCCGGCCTTGACCCTGCTTGACCTGGCATTGAGCCGGGGCGACCATGCCGGTTTCTCCCAGTTTGGTGAACACTGCCAGTTGACTGACGTCCCCTGTCTCTGCTACTCAGCCAATGGTCCTTTTCAACCCGCTGAGTCGGTCGATCTGGCCCCCTGGAGTGAACGTTACATCTTTGACCCGCGCAATCGCGCCGAGGTGTTGCAGCAGGTCACGACCGAGCTGAAGCTCAAGGAGCTGGTCCGGCAACAGGAGCTGATAGCCGGCCACTTGCAGGAAAAACAGCTGGCCCTCGAAGAAGGATTGCGGTCGGCCGAAATGATCCAGAGCAGCTTGTTACCCGGATTCCTGCCGGCCTGTCAGCAGTACCGGTTCGCCTGGCGCTTTCTCCCCTGCGACAAGGTTGGCGGCGATTTGTTGAATCTGGTTCAACTCGATGAAAGAACGATCATGGTTTACCTGCTCGATGTCAGTGGCCATGGTGTCTCCTCGGCCATGGTCACGGTTTCGGTTTACCAGAGTCTGTCTCTGCACACCGGCAGAATCATCAAACAGCTTTCCGATACCCCGCCTTACTACCGGATCCCGGGCCCGGCCGAAGTTTTGGCTGAGTTGGAGAAGGAGTATCCCTACGAGCGGTTCGAGAAATTTTTTACCATCTGTTATCTGTTGCTGGATGTTGAAACCGGCGCCGTCCGTTTCAGTAACGGAGGTCATCCGCCCCCGGTGCTGATCCGAGGCGACGGCAGTCTGGAGTTGCTGAGCGAAGGCGGAGCACTGATCGGCATGGGGGGGCTGGTGCCGTTTGAAGAGGGGAAGGTCACGCTCGCGACCGGCGACCGGATCTATCTCTATTCGGACGGGATAACCGAATATGCCGGTCCGGCCAACGCGATGTTCGGCGAATCGAGATTTTTCCAACTGTTGCGGGAGAACAGCGGGGTCGATCTCGACAACTCTTGCTCGCAGGTGATCTCGAAGCTGCAGACGTTTGGTCAGGGCGTCAGGGTGGTCGATGATATCACCCTGCTGGGTGTCGAGTATTGCGGCCAAGGGGCGTGTTACTGAACCGCTCAAATACTCCGGATGCCGTCCCGGCCGCTGCGTTTGACCTCGTACATCGCCGTGTCCGCCAGCTGAATCAGTTCTTCTTTGCCGAGGGCATCGCCAGGGAAAGAGGCTATGCCGAAGCTGGCCGTCATCCTGATGGCATGCTGTCCACCTGCGGAAAAAGTCTCCTTGTTCAGGGCCTCGCGCAGAATGCGGGCCAGGGCGTTGGCGCCGACTTTCGAGGTTGAAGGGAGGAGGATAGCGAATTCATCGCCGCCATAACGACAGGCCAGATTGACCTTGCGCATATTCTGTTCGAAAAGCTTCCCAACTTCGGCCAGCAGCGCGCTCCCGACCAGATGGCCATAGGTGTCATTGATCCGCTTGAAATAATCGAGGTCGATGAAGATCAGTGACAAATCGTGACCATAACGTCTCGAGCGTTCAATTTCGTAATCCATCAAATGATGAAAATGCCGGGCGTTAAACAGGCCAGTCAAATCGTCGGTGATGTTCTGCTGGTGCAGTTGCTCGTAGGTCTGGACGTTGTGCAGGGTGTGGCCAAGGATGTCGGCAGTCGTGCCGAGATCTTCCAGCTGCTCTGCGGAGGGCGCTCCCGCAACCATACGGACGGTCAGGATGCCGAGCAACCGCGCCTCGACCACCAGCGCCAGCAGTTGGAGCGCCCGGTCCTGGTGCAGCACAATCTCGGTTGAAAGATGTCCCGGATCCGCCAGTTCCTCGGTTTTGCTGAAGGCGTCAAAGGCCGGGTGCCCTAAAAGCTCTCTGCTCAACATGGTGGAGCGGTCGACGGCATGTTTGACTTCACGAAAGTCGCCCGTCATCACGTCCGGCAGCAGAAGATCCCAGGTCGCAGTCGGCAGAAGCTGCGGCAGTTGACGATCGAGCACCTCGACCAGGGCCGGCAGGCTTAACGTTGCACGCAGTTCCTTGGCCAGTTGCAGCAATAGCTCCAGGCGGACGATCTTGCGCTGTTCAGCCTGGGAGGTGTCTGATTGTGGTTCTGTTTTTGGCATCACTATATTCTAGCGTCTTTTTTGCCGCTGCGGCGTTCCGACTTTAAATTAAGCCAAGCTGGCGGTTGGTAAGCATTTTTCGACGATTTCCCGAACATTGGCCGACAGTTTTGCAGTTCCGGCAATCCGCTGCAGTTGCATGATGATCAGCTCTTGACGATTCGCATCAAATTTGCGCCAACGGTTAAATGAGCTGACCAGGCGTGCGGCAATCTGCGGGTTGAGCCGGTCGAGTTCGAGAACCCGATCGGCAATGAATGCGTAGCCACTGCCGTCTTCGGCATGGAAAGCGGCCGGGTTGCCGCTGGCAAAGGCGCCGATCAGGGCGCGGACCTTGTTCGGATTCTTCAGGTTAAAGGCCGGATGCTTGAGTAATTGCTTGACCTGCTCCAGGGTGTCGGGACGGGCCGCCGTGGCCTGCAGGGTCAGCCACTTGTCGAGGACCAGCGGATCGTTCTGCCAATGCTGGTAAAATGCCGCCAGCGCTGTTTCTCTGGATTCGGCCTTGCTGTTGGCCAGGGCGACCAGGGCCGCCAGGGTGTCGGTCATGTTGTCGGCATGCTGGAACTGCTGGAAGCAGAGGGTTGCAACTCCCGGGTCGGGAAGGGTCATCAGGTAGGCCAGGGCGAGATTTTTCAAGCTGCGTCGTCCGCTATCCGCCGCATCCGGGGTGTAGGGCTGTGACGAACAATTGCGCCGATAAACTTCAAACAGGCTGGTCTTGGAGGCGGCTGCCAGCTCCCGGCGCATGAATTGGTGCGCCGCATGGATGGCGGTCGGGTCGGCGACCTCCATCTGCTCGGCGAGATAGGTTTCGGCCGGCAGGGTCAGGGCCAGGCTGATCAGGGCGGGGTCGGCCCTTTGATCGGTGAGGGTCTGGCCGAAGGCGGTCAAGACCAGTTCCGGCAGCTGCAGTGGCCGTTCCTGTTGCAGTTTTTCGACCAGTTGCAGCAGGATCCGGGTGTAGAGTTTCTGTCCGGCCTCCCAGCGGTTGAAGGGGTCGCTGTCCCGAGCCATCAAAAAGGCAAGCTCGTCATCAAGGTAGGGATAGTCGAGCACGACCGGTGCCGAAAAATCCCGCAGCAGTGACGGGATCGGCCTGCCGGGGATGCCGGTAAAACGAATGGTCGAGTCGTGTTCGCGCAGCGCGATCACCCGTGAAGTCGTCCCTGGTGCAACCTCCCCCTCCAGTTGCAGCGGCAATTCCTCACCCTCCCGATCGATCAGCCCGAGTTTGATCGGCAGGTGAAATGGCAGCTTCTCGACTCCATCCGGGGTCGCCGGACAGCTCTGGCTAAACCTCAGCGTATAGCTCTGGTTCGCGGCGTCATAGTCGTCTGTCACCTTGACCGTCGGGGTGCCGGCCTGGCTGTACCAGCGGGAGAACTGGGTCAGGTCGACACCGTTGGCGCCGGCCATCGCGCTGAGGAAATCATCGGTGGTGACCGCCTGTCCGTCGTGTCGTTCAAAGTAAAGATTCATCCCCTTGCGAAACCCCTCGACACCGAGCAGGGTGTGATACATGCGGATCAATTCGGCACCCTTGTTGTAGACGGTGGTGGTGTAGAAGTTGTTGATCTCCTGATAGCTGGCCGGCCGCACCGGGTGGGCCATCGGCCCGGCGTCTTCCGGAAACTGGAAATTGCGCAGCAGGCGCACTTCCTCGATCCGTTTGACCGCCCGGCTCCCCATGTCGGCGGAGAACTCCTGGTCGCGAAACACCGTCAGCCCCTCTTTGAGTGAGAGCTGGAACCAGTCGCGGCAGGTGATTCGGTTGCCGGTCCAGTTGTGGAAGTATTCGTGGCCGATCACCCCCTCGATCCCCTGATAATCGGCGTCGGTGGCCGTCTCCGGCAGGGCCAGCACGTACTTGGAGTTGAAGACGTTGAGCCCCTTATTTTCCATCGCGCCCATGTTGAAGTCGTCGACCGCCACCACCATGTAGATGTCGAGATCGTACTCCAGGCCGAAGCGCTCTTCATCCCAGCGCATCGCCTTTTGCAGAGATTTTAGCGCATGGTCGACCTTGGTCTGGTTGCGGTGCTCGACATAGAAGCGCAGGGCGATCTCCCGGCCGGAACCGGTCGTGTAGCTGGCGGAGATTTCCGCCAGGTCGCCGGCGACCAGGGCGAACAGGTAACTCGGTTTGGGGTAGGGGTCCTCCCAGGTGACGAAATGCCGGCCATTGTCCAGCTCGCCTCGCGCAACCGGGTTGCCGTTGGAAAGCAAAATTGGAAACTGAACCCGGTCGGCCCGAATGGTGGTCGTGAAACGGGCCATCACGTCAGGCCGGTCGGGGTAGAAGGTGATCTTGCGAAAACCTTCGGCTTCACACTGGGTGCAGAAATTGCCGCTGGAGAGATAGAGCCCTTCCAGGGCGGTATTGGCCGCCGGGTTGATCCGCACCACGGTCCGTAACTGGAAGTTGTCCGGGACCTGGCTAATCGTCAGCGAAGCATCGTTGAGCTGATAGGCGGAAGGCTCAAGGGGCTGACCGTCAAGCTCGATCTGCAGCAGTTCGAGGTCGGCCCCGCGCAGGCTGAAAGGTTCATCAGGCCCGTTGGGATTGCTCCGGTAGCTGGCGGTTGCCGTCACCAGGGTGGCCTCTGCCGCGAGGTCGAACTCGAGGACAAGGGTGTCCACTAGGTAGGCGGGAGGCTGGTAATCGTGCAGATAGATGGTCGGGTTGGTCGTGATCATCGCTTGCCGTCCTTGAAATGATAAAAGATGCTCAAAGATAACAGATTCGTTGGCTCAGGCCAATCGAATGCCGCGCTGGAATCTGGCCAGCCTGAAACCGGTATGTTAAGCTGTTGCGACTGCCTGTCTTGGAGCTGTGATGCGCGACACACTGTCCCCGGGTGATGAAGCTGCCGGTTTGCGACGTCGCCTGCATGAAATTATTTTTGAAGCCGACACGCCGGCCGGGCGCCTGTTCGATCTGGTGCTGATCGTCAGCATCCTCTGCAGCGTGCTGGCGGTGATGCTCGACAGCGTGCCGCAGATCCAGGCGGCATATGGCGCCGAACTGTATCTCCTCGAGTGGTTTTTCACCCTGCTGTTTACCCTCGAATACGGCCTGCGACTGTTCTGCGTTGGCCGGCCGATAAAATATGCCACGAGTTTTTTCGGCCTGGTCGATCTGCTCTCGATCGTACCGACCTATATCTCGCTGCTGATCCCTGGCAGCCAGTACCTGCTGACGATCCGGATTTTGCGGATTCTGCGGATCTTCCGGATTCTCAAGTTGGCCCAGTATGTCGGCGAAGCCAACCATCTGCTGCGGGCGCTGGCCAACAGCCGGCGCAAAATCATTGTATTTCTGTTTGCGGTCTTCACCCTGGTGGTTATTTTCGGTTCCTTGATGTACCTGATCGAAGGTCCTGAGGCCGGCTTTGTCAACCTGTTCGAGGGGATCTATTATGCCATCGTCACCCTGTCGACGGTCGGTTATGGGGATATCACTCCGCAGACCCCGCTCGGCAAGGCGGTTTCAAGCCTGCTGATGATCATGGGTTACGGAATCATCGCCGTGCCGACCGGGATTGTTTCTGTCGAGCTGGCCCAGGCCAAGCGGCTCGAGGTGTCGACCCAGTCCTGCCCCGAGTGTAGCGCCGAAGGGCACGACATCGACGCGCGGCACTGCAAGCACTGTGGCAGCCGATTGTGAGCCATGTGGCTTAGCCAGGGCAGAAAAAATTCATCATCCGTAGCAAGTTGCGTTATAATCCGTCGCCATCAGAGCTCAGGAGTGTGAATCCTATGTCAAGTTCATTTGGAACCCTGTTTCGCGTCAGTACCTTTGGAGAGTCTCACGGTGTCGGTGTCGGTGCCGTAGTCGACGGCTGCCCGTCCGGGCTGTCGCTTTCGGAAGCCGACATCCAGCCGCAACTCGATCGCCGGCGGCCAGGCCAGAGCGATCTGACCACCCCGCGCGACGAGTCGGACCAGGTGACAATCCTTTCCGGCGTCGAAAACGGTCTCACGCTCGGCACCCCGATCGGCCTGCTGGTGCGCAACAAGGACCAGCGCCCGGGCGACTACGGCGAGATGGACCAGGTGCCGCGTCCATCCCACGCCGACTACACCTACCAGATGAAATATGGCATCCGGGCCAGCAGCGGCGGCGGGCGATCGAGCGCCAGGGAGACGATCGGCCGGGTTGCCGCCGGCGCCATTGCCGAGAAAATCCTCCGCGAAACCTACGGTATCGAAATTGTCGCCTGGGTCAGTTCGATCGGGGCGATCGCGGCGCCGGCGCCGGATTATTCCCGGCTGACCCGGAGCAAGGTTGACGCCACCCTGTCGCGCTGTCCTGATCCGGCGGTGGCGGGCCGCATGGAAGAGCTGGTCCGCGAGGTGCGCGATGCTGCCGACTCGATCGGCGGCACCGTCAGCTGTGTCTGCCGCAATGTCCCGGTCGGCTGGGGCGAACCGGTTTTCGACAAGCTTGAAGCCAGCCTCGCCCAGGCGATGCTGTCTTTGCCAGCGACCAAGGGGTTTGAGCTCGGTTCCGGGTTTGCCGGTACCGAGCTGCTTGGCTCACAGCACAACGATCCGTTTGTCCTCAAAGACGGCCGGCTTGGCACCGCGACCAATCATGCCGGGGGAACCCTCGGCGGTATCTCCAGCGGCGAACCGATCCTGTTCCGCACCGCGTTCAAACCGGTGGCGACCATCGGCAAGAGCCAGCAGACTGCCGATTTTGATGGTAACCCGGTGGAGCTGGCTGCCAAGGGGCGCCATGATCCCTGTGTCGTGCCGCGCGCGGTGCCGATTGTCGAGGCGATGACGGCACTGGTGTTGCTGGATATGGCCTTGCGCCAGAAGGTTCGCCTGTAGGCGGTCGATCAGGACCGGTCTGCGGCGTTGTGCTTGCCTTGCTCACCTCAACGTAGCTGCCGCTACGCCTCGGATCGCGCTGCTGCGCAAGCCTTGCATCTCGACCCTGCTCAATCGCCTCCGGAAGTGTCTCTTGTTTGCAACGTTACATTGGGATTCATCTGCTGGGCAAACATTTACAGGTTTCAAAACAGCTGACGAATTTTAGGGGCTCCTGCACAGGCGCCCCATTTTTGTTGAGGAGCTTCTGGCGGACTCCGAGTCAGCGGGTAAACTGTTGATAGGGATTCTCGGTCCGGAAGGAGCCGCAATGACTGAATCGATCCTGATTACCGGAGCCAACCGGGGGATTGGCCTGGCATTGACCGAAAGTTTCGTCTCTGCCGGCTGGCAGGTGCTCGCCTGCTGCCGGGCACCGGAGGCCGCGATTGAACTGCAGCAGCTGGCGCAACAGCACCCCGCCGTCAAGATCCTTCCGCTGGATGTCACCGATCCCGAACAACTCCACGAACTTGCTGAACATCTGAAGGGGGCCCCGATCGACATCCTGTTCAATAATGCCGGAATCTGGGGCCCGCCGGACCAGGATTTCGGTGTGCTGGACGAGGCCTGGTGGCTGGAGACCCTGCGCGTCAACGTGATCGCACCGATGAAGGTTGTCGAGGCGCTGGTTGATAACGTCGCCGCCAGTCAAAAGCGGATCATTGCGACCATGGGATGCATGCTTGGCTGTTTGGAAAACAATAAATCCGGTGGGATTTACATCTACCGCACCTCGAAGGTTGCGGCCCATATGATCATGCGCGGTCTGGCGGCAGATCTGAGACCGCACGGGATTATCTCAGTGGCGCTGCATCCGGGCTGGGTCCGCACCCGGATGAACGGCCCGATGGCACCTTTAGAGCCGTTTGAAAGTGCTGCGGGATTGTCTCGGGTGTTGCTCGGTTTGACCCTTGAGCAGAGCGGCAGACTGCTCACCTTCGAAGGGCGCGAACTCGCCTGGTAGCATTAGTCCTTCACCTGCAGAATATAGTGTAAGTTCAGATAGACCACTCGATTATCCGAGAAGAAGGGTAAAAACCTGTGCGGCTGGTTGAGGAAGTCCTTGACTCGGCTCCTGGTGGCCGGGCGGTTGACATAGATTTCGGCTTCAAACTGTTTGCCGACCGTCGTGCACACCGACACCTGATGGTGTTCGCCGAGCTTCATCAACACATCGTTTTCGCCATCGTCCGGAACACTGACGCTGGCAATCTGCTGCAGGTTGAACAGGGTTACCTTACCGTGACAGCGGACCGGCAAAAAGCAGTCTTCGCCGTTCAGCACTTCATCCAGCCGTTGAGCGCCAAAGGCGTGTGCCCCGACCAGTTGCAGGAAGAGCTCCCCCTGGAGTTCTTCGCCGGTCGCGAGCTGCAGCTCAATGGTGCAAGC
>DATFMT010000045.1:0-9918 GCA_035266745.1 Geothermobacteraceae bacterium
CGACCGAACTGGTGATCGATGACGTGAACTGGTTTATCCCGACGCCGATTGATGAGTTTATCGCCAGTTGCAAAATCCGCTATCGGCACCGGGAGACCCCCGCGCGGATCATCCCGCTCGATGACGGCCAGGTCCGCATCATCTTTGACCAGCCCCAGACCGGGGTGACACCTGGGCAGGCCGCGGTCATCTATCAGGCCGACCGGGTGCTCGGCGGAGGCTGGATCCAATGAAACGTACCGCCAGTATTGCCACGCTCGGCTGCAAGACCAACCAGCATGAATCCGTGGTCATGGAGGAGAAACTCCGGCTCGCCGGTTACGAACTGGTCGATTTCTCCGAAGGCGCCGACCTGGTGGTGGTCAACACCTGTACGGTGACTGCGGCGACCGACAGCCAGTCGCGCAACCTGATCCGCCGGGCCCGCCGGATGAATATCGATTGCCGGGTGATCGTCACCGGCTGTTATGCCCAGATCGACCCTGAGACACTGCGGGCGATTCCCGGGGTTGCGGTCGTGCTCGGCAACGAGGAAAAACAGGATCTGCTGCGCTACCTTGACGATGAGCAGCAGGCGCAGATCGTCGAGGTTTCGGATATCCGCAGCGGCGGCGACAGCGTCCCCCTGACCTTGAGCGCGTTCACCGAGCGGAGTCGGGCCTTCGTGCAGATCCAGAACGGCTGCGATGCCTTCTGCTCCTACTGCATCATCCCCTACGCCCGCGGCACCAGCCGCTCCATGCCGCCAGAGCAGGTCATCCAGCAGGTCTTGTCCCTGCAGCAACAAGGCTACCCGGAAGTCGTTTTCACCGGCATTCATATCGGCGGCTACGGCAAGGATCTCGATCCGCCGTCCAGTCTGGTCGAGTTGTTGCGTCGGGTCGAGGATCAGACCGAAGTGCCGCGGCTGCGGCTCGGTTCGGTCGAACCGACCGAGATCCCCGCTGAACTGCTCGAGCTGATGGCGGAATCGTCGCGCATCTGTCCGCATCTGCACATTCCGCTGCAATCGGGCGATAATCAGGTTCTCAAGCGGATGAACCGCCACTACACAACGCAGTTTTTTCACGAGCTGGTCCGGACCGCCCACAACAAAATGCCCGAAGCGGCGATCGGCCTTGACGTGATTGCCGGTTATCCCGGCGAAAGCGAGGATGAGTTCGATCACACCTGCCGGCTGCTCGAGAATCTGCCGATCAGTCACCTGCACGTTTTCCCGTACAGCCGGCGCCCCGGCACTCCGGCCGCGGAGGTTGCCGACCAGTTGCCCGGCGAGCTGATCAAGTCTCGGGCGGCGATGATCCGCGCCATCGGTGAGCGGAAGAACCGCCAGTTCTGCGAGCGGTTTATCGGCCGGGTTCTCGAGGTGGTGGTTGAAGGGGGGGAGATGGACGGCTATTCGAGGGGACTGTCGCGCAACTACCTGTCGATCATGTTTAAATCGAATCCCAAGCTGCAGGGAAAACGGGCCTGGGTGAAAATCCTCGGCTGGAAGCCGGACGGCCTGCATGGCGAGCTGATTTAGCCGGATTGAAATTCCTGCGTCATGATCAGAGTTTGACAAAGGGCGGATTGCTGGGCAATCCGCCCTTTGGTGTCTTAGTAGAAGAAGTCAGCTGATATCAAGACAGCCAGTCAACCAAGAGTCCAGCTGATGTCCACAGCCGGACTCTTGGTTGGGTCGAATCTCAATGTTATGGCAGGGCTATAAAGTTTGAGTACCCTCGGGCAATCTGGGAATTAGCGGGCATCCCCGTGTAGGTGCGGGTTTGAACCTGCCAGCCGGCGACCGTCCCGCCCATGTCTGCAATCATGGCGGCCGGTATGACGACTGAACTTGCCGAGGGGGGAACTACAATATACGCAAGTTCAGTTCCGAGACCGGTGGCGCTGCTATTGATGGCAATCTTCAATTGGGTGACGCGGTCCCAGTCCGCCGCAGTTGTCGGGTTGGTCCAGTTGAGCTGCAGGTCCCCAGCTACCCAACTCGCGCCCATGGTTGCGCTGTCGACCATCGGTAAGGTTATATCGTCAAAGAATGGAATAACCGTAAGCAGTTCGCTATTGTCTGCCATGATCAGATCAAACGCATAGTAGTCGGGCGACAGGGCCGAGAAGTTTACGAACACGCCGGATTCCGATGACGGAGCCCAGGTGCAGGGGGTGGTTGTGCAGTCGCCGGCAATGTAACTCGCGGTATAGAAGCTTGGTGGGCTGGCTGGTGTCACGAGTCCAACGCTGTTGGCCACTGCGACGCTGGACCAGTCCAGGGCGGTAATGTCGAGCCCCGATTGATTCAAGGCGATGTAAGCCCGGTAGAGGTTCTGGGTTGGACTGACCTGGTGGCGCAGCATCTGCCAGCTGATCGCATAGGTCGCCGGCAGCCAGCCTGCCGGTTGCGCCAGGAACCAGCGGTCGTTCCAGGTGGTGGTGTCGCTGTCGACGCCCGACACGTCCAGGTAGCTGGCTGTCACGGCTTCCAGGGTTAACGTGGAGAAGTTGGCGGGGTCGCCGCCAAATGTCGCGGTCAGGGTCCCGTCCGGATTCAGGGTGAGATCAATCGGGATGGTCGTGGACCCGACAAAGGTATTGCTGGTATCGAAATAGGAGTCGGTAATGGTTGCGACATAAGGACCGGACCCGCTCACCGCAATGGTTTCCTGGACGGTTTCGGTGCCTTCGGTGAACGTCGTGTAGTAGGTCAGGTTGGCATTCAGCATGGCGGCCGTGAACATGACCCCCGGCACTCCCAGCCAGCCCGCGGGTTGCGACTTATACCAGCGATCACTCCAGGTATCCGTGCCATCATCAAAAGTGACTTCAAGATAACTGGCCGTTGACCCGGTCAGGGTCAGCGTGCTTGTACCTGTGAGTTCGATTGCAGTCAGACTGCCATCCGGGTTCAGCGTCACGTCAGCTGTGAACGAATCAGTGGAGACCAGCGTACCACCGGCATCGAAATATTCCGTGGTGACTGTGACCACATAGGGTCCGCTCCCGGCAAACACAATCGTCTCCTGAACGGTACCGTCGGGGTCACCGGGGGCCGTGGTATAGTAGGTCGGGCTGGCATTCAGCATGGCCGCGGTGAATGCGATGGGATCACTGTTACTGCCACCGCCGCCGCAAGAGGCCAGGGTGGCGGCCACTAGTCCCAGAATCGTCAGAATTATGAACTTTCTCATGGCGCACCTCCATTAACGGGTTGTTGACGAGTGAATCGAAATAAATGAAAAGCTTTTAAAAATTATGCCGTTAAAGTGTTGTAATTCAAGCAGGTGAAAACAGGCAGGTTGGTGATGGGGAACATGAGTGAGCCGAGAAGAGGCAAAATTTCCAGCGCGAATTGTGAGTAACTTAAAGGACTTGGGATTCGTTAATAAAAATTATTAAATATGTAAATTACTAATTAAATAAATATAATTTAAGGTCATGGGTTTTTAGAGCGATTGAGTCAGGCAGGTCCGGTGATTTTGGTTGAAAGGCGGGAAGCCGGAAGGTCGCGAGTTAGTGCCGGATTTCATTATCAGAGTGTTGCCGAGCGGGGGTCAGCTCAACGGTTTTCAGGGCCAATATACCGACGATAAAAAAGACCGCAAGGGCAAGAATTCCAGTCCGGGTCGAGCCGGTCAGTTGCCTGACCAGGGCGAAGATGAACGGGCCGAGGATCGAGGCGAACTTGGCAGAGATGGCGTAGAAGCCGAAAAATTCGGCACTGCGCTCTTTGGGTACCAGCGAGGAGAACAGCGAGCGGCTCAGCGCCTGGGAGCCGCCGAGGACCAAGGCGACCAGCACCGCCAGCAGCCAGAACTCCCAGCCGTGGCGCATGGTGTAGGCGTAAACGGTGATGCCGATGAAAGTCAGCAGAGTGACCTGAATCGCCCGCAGGGTGCCAACGTGTCTGGCCAGCCATTCGCAGAACAGGGTGCCGGGCATGGCGAGAAACTGGATCATCAGGAAGCAGAGCAGGATCGACCCTTGCGACATGCCGAGTTCCTCACTGCCGAACAGCGCCGAGACGACGATGATGGTCTGGATGCCGTCGTTGTAACAGAGAAAGGCGAACAGGAATCTCAGCAGCTGCGGGTAGCGGGCCAGGTCGCGGAAGGTTTTCAGGTAGTCCTTAAGGGGGCTGGATCGGCGGCCAGCCGGGACCGGAGCGAGCCGCGGCAGATTTTTCAAGGTCGGAATGGCGAACAGGCCCCACCAGAGCCCGGCGAGCAGGAACCCCCAGCGGCTGGCCAGAGATACCGTCTCCATCCCCAGCGCCTGATGAAACTGGATCAGCAGAAATGCCAGCAGTAAGGCCACCCCTCCGCCGATATACCCCCAGGCAAAGCCGCGTGCCGAAAGGCGATCCAGCTCTGCCGGCGCAGCGAGATAGGGGAGGTAGGCGTTGTAAAAAATATTGCCCCCCGCGAAACCGAGGTTGGCGAGGATGAACAGACCCGCGGCAAGCAGATATTCTCCTTCGGTCGGGCAGTAGAGCCCGGAGGTCGCGCAGGCTCCGAGCAGGGCCGCCCCGGCGAGAATCCGGTACTGCCAGCCGTGCCGGTCTGCCAGCGCGCCGATCCAGGGGGCGAGGACCGCGATGATCAGCAGTGAACCGGAGATGGTATAGCCCCAGAGGGCCGTTGCCGGAATCGGCTCGTTGACCCCGGGAAATACGGCCCCGGCTTCGGGGACCAAGGACGCGAAATAAACCGGGAAGACCGCCGCCAGGATCACCGTGGCAAAGGCCGAATTGGCCCAGTCGTAAAGACACCAGCCGCGCCAGGCGGCTTTTTTTTGTTCGCTAGAGAGATTCAGCATCCGCGGTCGTTTCTTTTGGGACAGGGTTGGGCGGATTATAGCGGCTGGGGGTGGGGAGGTCCAGCGGGATTCAATGCACCTGGACATAGAAAATTAGCAACACCCTATGTGGGGGAGCTTCTCCGCAAGATTTTCGCGTTGAATATATTTCAGTAATTGAAACTAACATCAACTTCGCCGGTCCCGGCCGGCTACCGGGTTCTTTCTTGGTCAGGCCGCCAAGAAAGAACCAAAGAAACGCCCTGCGCTGCGCTGGGCATCTAAAAGCTGTTCTTTCTGAATGAACGGGCTACTTGACTGCCTCTTCCTGCATGGCTGAGAGAGCCACCACCGCGCTACTCGACGGTTGGTCCTTCTGGTCTGTCGGCAACCACCGCGCTGCGTGCTCGCTTTTAAGATCTTTGCTGTCTTTGACCTTCCCCCCATTAAGCGCCAGCGCCGGGGGCGGATGGATTGACGCCGATAAAGACGGGCAACCTGTCTGAGCGTTAGCGAGTTTTGCCCGGCCGGCGTTCATCTGTTCGGCACCGGGGACCTGCGACAGCAGGCGCGATAGCGTGGGGCGCGTTTTGATCCTATCTTTTGCGCGCACAAAAGATAGGGCGTCGTGCGGGGCGCAACCCCGCGACCCTGTTTTGATCTGTTTAGCCTGACCACTGACTACGGACCACGGACACCAACTTCGCCGGTCCCGGCCGGCCGCCGGGTTCTTTCTTGGTCAGGCCGCCAAGAAAGAACCAAAGAAACGCCCTGCGCTGCGCTGGGCATCTAGAAGCTGTCCTTTCTGACGGACCGGGCTGCTTGACGGTTCTTCCTTCCTCGCTGAGAGAGCTACGACCGTGCTACCTGCTCGGTTTAAGATCTTCAATGTAGTTGACCTTCACCCCGTCAAGCGCCAGCGCCGGGATCGGATGGATGAACGTCGATAAAGGCGGGCAACCTGTCTGAGGCGCCAGCCGAGTTTTGCCCGGCCGGCGTTCATTTGTCCGGCACCGGGAACCTGCGTCAGCAGGCGCGATAGCGTGGGGCGCGTTTTGCTCCTCTCTTTTGCGCGGACAAAAGGGGGGGCGGCGTGCGGGGCGCAATCCCGCGACCTTGGTATTCTATCAACCTTAAACCAAAGACAACAGCTACAGCGTTGGCCGGGACTGACAGACCTGGAGGATTGTGAATCGTAGAAAAGTAACAGGGGAATGCCGTGAGATATCACAAAAAAAGGACCCCGGGCCCAAAGGAGGAGGAAGCACCGGGGTCGATATGTTGCCTATGGCACTCTGATATTATGCATCAGCGGTGCCAAGACGCCAAGTTGTTGAAATGACACAAATTAAGTTCGGATTGGTCGTTGCCGAGCCGGCCTCTTGACACAGATATGTTCTCGAAGTGGCGTTATTTGACACTCCGGACCCATTGTCATGAATCGGGCTTGTTCAGGATGTATTCACGGTAGGCACAGCTGGCTGGCAACCAGTCGGCGGAACGGACCAGTTCCGGGGTCAGGTCGACGCACCCCTCACCGACATCAAGGCGTTTCGGGTAGACCTTGCAGTGCCGGGTCACGACATCGAGATAGCGACAGGAGATGCGGGTCGTGACGATACTCCCGTCAGCGTTGATCCACTTCTCAAAACAGCACTCTCCGCACTTCAGGCAGATATCTTCCCAATCGGTCATCTCGGCCACCCGATGCTGAAATCATTGCCAAGGCTGGTGACTCTGGCTGGCACTCCCGGACGCTCACGTAGCAGGGTTGTCAGCAGGTTGGCAGTATTGCGATCTGCCAGGCTCGACAGTCTTTGCAGCAGGCTTCTGAGTTCAGTCCCCGAAAGCCCGTTGAGATCGAGCAATATCCGCCCGGCAGGGTCTGAAGGGGGCGCTTCCGGCTTTATGAGCAGAAACGGTCCGATGCCTGTCGTGCTGCCCGGCCATCTCCCGAGCAACGCTTCGGCCTTTTGGTGATCATAATTCTCCCGGCTGAAAACACGCATCTTGGTGAGTGACGGGACGATAAACAGGGTGTGATCGTTCAACCGGACCGCCGGGTCTGATTGCAGCGACTCTAGCTCGGTTATGACCTGGTTCACGGCATCCGGATTCGACACTTTTCCGGCGAGCAGCATCACATGATGGTCGTAGCTGGTCGGCAAGGGGTCGGAACCGGTCCAACTGATCCAGGCGGGCCTGGGGCTCGGTTGTGGCGCCGCGGCGACCGGGACCTTGTCAAGCTGCCGTTCCCTGGCCTTGGTTTCGGCCAACTCAGCCTTGAGTGCGGCAAGTTCGCTTTTCAGCCGCTGCAGGCGCTCGATGCCGGCCTGCTTTTCCCGGTTTGATAATGGCTGCTGCGGGGCACAGGCCGTGACGTGGGTCAGCGCGAGTGAACAGGTCAGCAGGATGAGCAGGCGTATCGGGGGCATAACGTCTCCGGAATGGGTGTGTTTGCTGCTTCATTCTATACAGCATCCGGGCAGCTGACAAGCGTCCCGGTTGCGCCGCTGCCGCTTGACATGCCGGGGCTGAGGGCTACAATCAGGCGACACCAGACGCACTTCATTTTAAGGAAGACGAGTGGCGACTATTCTTCAGCAGCTGTTCAAAACCGAGCGGGACCCGGAGCGTCGAGTCGATCCGCGCAAGCTCGGGACTTTTATCGGGGTCTACACGCCGACGATCCTGACCATCCTCGGCGTCATCATGTACCTGCGCTTCGGCTGGGTGCTGGGGCAGGTCGGTCTGCTCAAGACCCTGCTGATCGTCATCCTGGCCAACTCGATCACGATTGTGACAACCCTCTGCCTCTCTGCGGTGGCCACCAACACCCGGGTCGGGGTCGGCGGCGCCTACTTTATCATCTCCCGCAGCCTGGGCCTGGAGATCGGCGGCGCCATCGGCTTGCCGCTGTTCCTGTCGCAGGCCTTTTCCGTGACCCTGTATGCCTTCGGTCTGGCGGAATCCCTGACCATCGTCTGGCCCGCAGCCCCGGTGCCCGTATGTGCCTTCATCATCACGCTGATCGTCGCGGTGCTGGCGTTTCGCGGCGCCGGTGCGGCCTTGAAGGTCCAGTTGCCGATCATCGGCCTGATCGTTCTGTCGCTGCTGGCATTGGCGGCCGGAAGCCTGTTCGGTGGCGAGTTGAACCGGCTCTGGAGCTCCGCCGGCGGCGGAACCGAGAATTTCTGGGCGGTCTTCGCGGTCTTTTTCCCGGCGGTGACCGGTATCATGGCCGGCTTGAGCCTGTCGGGCGACCTCCAGGAACCCCGGCAGGCGATTCCCCGTGGCTCGCTGCTGGCTGTTTTGACCGGCTTTGCCGTCTATCTGCTGGTGCCAGTCCTGCTCTGTATCGGCGCCGACCCGGCGGTCTTGCGGGAAGATCCGATGGTCTGGGGGAAGATTGCGCCGTTCGGCGCCTGGTTGATCCTCCCCGGACTCTGGGGGGCGATCTTCTCATCGGCGGTCGGCTCCATGCTGGGGGCACCGCGCACCCTGCAGGCGCTTGCCTATGATCGCCTTGCCCCGCGCTGGCTGGAGAAAACCGGCGGCAAAGCTGACGAACCGGTCCCCGGAATCTTTCTGACCCTCGGTCTGGCGCTGGCGGCGATCTTTCTCGGCGACCTGAACACGGTGGCGGTGGTCGTGTCGATGTTCTTTCTCACCGTCTATGGCTCAATCAACCTGGTTGCCGCCCTTGAGGGGCTCTCCGGCAATCCGTCCTGGCGACCGAAGATCCAGGTCCCCTGGTGGCTCAGTCTGCTCGGCGCGCTGGCCTGTTTCGGAGTCATGCTGTTGATCAACGTGCCGGCCAGCGTTGCCGCCGTGACGATCGAGGTGGTGATCTGGACCCTGCTCAAGCGTCGCGAGCGCCGTGGCCGCTGGGGTAATCTGTGGCGGGACATCTGGGAAGCGGTCATTCATCGGGCCCTGCACAATCTGTCGCGCCACCCGATGACAGCACGTAACTGGCGTCCGCATATCCTGGCTTTCTGTGGCAGTGTTGAAAACCGTTTGCCGATGTTACGCTTTGCCGACTGGTTCAGTGAAGGGCGCGGTTTGGTTACGGTTTGCGAATTGAAAGTCGGGGATCTGCTTGATATGGACCTCGATATCGAGGCGCGCCGTGATGAGGTCAATGCGATCCTCAGTCAACAGGGAATCGATGCCTTCGGCGAGATTCACGTGGTGCAGAATATCGAACGTGGCATTGTCGCCGTCGTCCAGGCCAATGGCATCGCCGGCCTGGCCAGCAACACGGTGATGATCGGCTGGCCGGATGAGCGGGAGCGGCTGATTGCCTTGCTGCGTGCCGGGCGCAGCCTGCAGCGGCTGAACAAATCGCTGCTGATCGGCAATATCGGCGAGCTGAGGCCTCCACGTCAAGGAGAACAACGGCGGATTCATATCTGGTGGGGCGGTCTGCAGCGTAATGGAGATCTTATTCTGCTGCTCGCCTACCTGCTGACCTGCAACAGTGAATGGCGCAACAGCAGCATCCGCATTCTGAGTGTCGCCTCCAACGAGTTGATGCAACGCAAAACCCTGCAGTTTCTCGAAAAACTCGTCCCGGAAGTCCGCATCGAAGCGAACATCAGTGTCATGCTCAAGGATGATAAGGTCAGTGTCCGCGAGATGATTCACAAGACCAGCGGTGATGCCGACCTGGTGCTGATGGGATTGGCGCTGCCCGATGAAGGCGAGGAGGCAGCCTATGCTCAGCGCTTGTGCGACATGGTCGAGGGGCTGAAGAACTGGTTCCTGGTTAGAAACGGCAGCCTATTCATCGGCGGACTGGTTTCTCCTGAAGCCAGTGACGAGCAGGACAGGGTATCAGATCAGGGCGCAAAAACGGAAACGGACAAGCCCTCCGTTTCAGCCGGATAGTTGATAGCCGCGCCTCTTCCAGAGGGCCGCCAGCAACCATCCCCCCCAGACCAGCGCCGTCAGCATGATCAGCCCACCACCCACATGGGCCAGGCGGGCCAGCAGATGGTCCTGGCCGAGCAGTCCGGTTGCGGTCAACAGATATTCCCAGTCGTGGAATCCGTAGGGTGACGAATGACCGAAGTTGCCACCAACCAGCGGCAGCACGCCGGCCCGGGCATCGTTGATGTAGGG
>DATFMT010000046.1:0-2267 GCA_035266745.1 Geothermobacteraceae bacterium
GAACTGGCCAGCAACGTCAAGCTGCAAAGCGCCGTCATCGATTTCCTCACCGTTTTCAGCCGGGGCGAGGGCAGACTGTTCAAATTTCTCAATGCCCACATGCAGGCCCTGCTGCCCTACGACGATTTTAAGGAGGCCACCGAGACCATCAAATACATGATGGAGGCCGCTAAAGAGCCGCAACCGGAAACGGTCTATCTCGACTCGCTGTTCAAAAGCATCCTGAGCTTCGCCGGTTCGCCGGCCGCCGGGCTGGTCAGCGGGCCTCGCTACCGAACCAGGAAAGGGGTTAAGGCTGCCGTGGAAAAGAAGTCGTTCCTGCGTTTGCCCTTCCGACCCTCCCGTTTCACGATCGGCTCTTTCCTGCCGCTGTTGCCGGGCCTTATCTTCGGGACCGGCTGGTTGTTCGGCTTCATGAACGAGGCGGCGGCCTTCACCTTTTTCATGTTGACTTCCTGGCTCAGTATGTTAGGCCTCCTCTACGGCGGGGTAATCAAGCCGATCTTCGATTACGAGACGGCTATCCTGCCGATCAGAAACCGTCTGATCGAATCGAATCGCTTCGGCTCGGCGATCGAGGCGGTCGCCGCCATCGACGAGCTGATGTCTTTCGTCAATTTCAGCCAGGCCCCGCCGCACCACCCGACCTGCATGCCGGAATTCACCAACAGCCGCTACCACCACTTCATCGCCAGGGAGCTGCGCAACCCGACCAAGGCGATGAGCGACCCGAATTACGTGCCGAACGACATCACCCTGGACGGCTGCCGGGCCACCTTCATCACAGGCCCCAACAGCGGCGGCAAGACCACGATTTGCAAGTCCATCGTCCAGAACCAGATTCTGGGCCAGATCGGCGCGCCGGTGATGGCCGCTTCGGCCCGTATCAGCATGGCCGACCGGGTCACCTATCAGGCTCCGGCCTTCGACACCCTGGTCGACGAGGAGGGCCGCTTCGGTACGGAACTGAAGGTGACCCGCGACATCTTCTACGGAAGCACCCCGAAGAGCCTGGTTATTCTGGATGAGATCGCCGAAGGCACCACCACCCACGAAAAGATGAGCCTGTCGGTCGAGATCATGGAAGGCTTTTATGCGATCGGCAACAACACCTTGCTGGTCACCCACAGCCACGAACTGGTCGAACAGTTCCGCAAACAGAACAAGGGCCAGTACCTGCAGGTCGAATTCGCCGACAACCGCCCCACCCACAGACTGATCGAGGAAATCTCCACCGAGAGTCATGCCCTGCGGGTCGCCACCAAGATCGGCTTCTCGCCGGACGATATCAGAAAGCATCTGGTCGAACAGGGCTATAATACTGACTGAGTTTGTCATGCTTGCCTTCGATCCTGCCCTGATTTGCATCGGGACCGTTTGCGCAATTGCCCCTAACGGATTATTATTATTCCTTTCCATTCTTATCCGATCCATTAACGACCACCTGAGGTAAACTTTTTGAAAGGATTAACTATCGCTTGCATAATCATGTTATTGGCGGCCACCCTGGCCTCCCTGGCCGGGGCCCGGCCTGAGTACCGTTTCGATGAAAAAACCCAGAGCTGCCGTAATCTCAAAGACGGGCAGCTCGAATGGGACAGTCGCGGCTATGGTGAAGGGGGCAAGATTTTCCGGGATCTTTGCAAGAAATGCCATTCCCGCGACAACGACCAGAATGCTCCCTTCCTCTGGAACGAATCCAAAACCTCAGAGGCCTGGAACCGGGTATTCACCGAAAGATATCCCAAATGCGCCAAAAACGGGGCCTGGGACAGCGCCACCGCCGAGGAGCTTCGTAAGGTCAACGATTACCTCTACCGATTCTCCGAGAACAGCCGGGACAAGTTCGACAACTGCTGACGCTGAGCATGTTCTCCCGGTCCGGGAGATGAAAACCGCCAGCAGGGAATTAGGCCGTTCAGATACTAGATCAGCAGGGCCGGATTTTACAGGCACGCCCCTCGTCATCCCAATGCTTGCCAGGTAAACAAAAATCATCATGCCTCCGCAGATACTGCCAGAACTGCCGATCAATACCATCCTGCCGGAACTGCGGGTTGCTTTAGCCGCCCACCCCTGTGCGGTGCTGATCGCAGAGCCCGGTTCCGGCAAGACTACCGTCGCTCCCCTCGCTCTCCTGGACCAGCCCTGGCTGGCTGGGCGCAAGATCATCATCCTCGAACCGCGCCGCCTGGCTGCCCGGGCCGCTGCGGCCAGGATGAGCGATCTTCTCGGCGACCGCCTCGGCGCCACGGTCGGCTACCGGG
>DATFMT010000047.1:0-11215 GCA_035266745.1 Geothermobacteraceae bacterium
GATTTCCGGAAGAAATCATCGCTGAATTCTTCCGGCGAACCGGACTGCAGCCGCTGGGAAATTATGCCGCCAGCGGGACCGAAATCCTCGGGCAACTGGGCGCAGAGCATTTGCAGACAGGGCAGCCGATTGTCTATACCAGCGTTGATTCGGTGTTCCAGATCGCGGCGCACGAAAAGGTCATCCCGGTTGAGCGGCTCTACGAGATCTGTCAGATCGCCCGTGAAATTCTGAACCCGTACCGGATCGCCCGGGTGATCGCCCGTCCCTTCGTCGGCTCAGTTGCAGAAGGCTTTCGCCGGACCGCCCGGCGCCATGACTTTTCCATGCCACCCAACGCCGATACGGTTCTAGACCGTTTGCAGTCGCAGGGTTATGAGGTTATCGGGGTCGGTAAAATCTCCGACCTGTTTGCCGGCCGGGGTTTGACCAGGGCGCTACCGGCTGAATCGAATGCCCATGGTATGGAACTGACCCTAAAGTCTTTTGCCAGTTTACGGCGGGGGCTGGTGTTTACCAACCTGGTCGATTTCGATATGCTCTTTGGCCATCGTCTCGATGCCGCTGGGTTTGCCGCGGCGCTCGAGGCTTTCGACGCCTGGTTGCCAGAGTTGTTGGCTGCCATGACGGCTGACGACCTGCTGCTGATCAGCGCCGATCATGGTTGCGATCCGACCACGTTGGGCACCGATCACAGTCGAGAATATGTGCCTCTACTGGCCTGGTCGTCTGGTCTAAATGGTGGGTATGATCTGGGCGTGCGCAGCAGTTTTGCCGATGTTGCGGCAACTCTGGGGGAGAATTTTGCTCTGGGCTGGGAGTCCGGGACGAGTTTCCTGGCGGCCCTGTCAGGGAAGCTTGACGATCCGGACCATTGAGCCCGAGTGGAGTTGCAGTTGGCGGGGGTCAAGATCTGTGCCGCGTTGGCTTTCGGTTAACTCTTCCAAAAGCTGTTTTTCCAGGTAATCCTCGAGAATCTGTTGTT
Organism: Geothermobacteraceae bacterium; assembly: GCA_035266745.1. GTDB lineage: Bacteria > Desulfobacterota > Desulfuromonadia > Desulfuromonadales > Geothermobacteraceae > DATFMT01. The sequence continues at coordinate 986 of DATFMT010000047.1, forward strand.
CCTCCGCGGCTAACGCTGTGAATTCGATTCCGACTCCCTGACGATAATTGTTCAGCACATTAGGTTCCACCCGGTAGATGACTTTCCCCTGCAATTCGAGCTCTTTTTTCATGCCGAACAGAGGCAGTACGACGCGCAGATTGTCATCGGCTCCGAGTTGGAAGGTGGTCTTGATGAACAACCCCTGTCTGCTGACACTGATGACCTCGGCCAGGTTTGAGCGTTCTCCCAGGCAGACCATGCCGGGGAGGCTGACGGTCAGTCGCAGGTTGCGTCGCGGATGGCTTTCGATACAAGCCTGCACCTTCTCAAACAGGACAAAAAGGTCGACCGGAACGTCAAGGCGTGGTGTCTCGGTCGGGTGCAAAGCATCAGGGCCATGTCCCTTGAGCAGGATGGTGGCGCTGGCCGGGTCATGCAGCAGGTGGGCAAGGGCGCGATTAAGCGCTTCGGAGGATGATTGCAGCAAGTCCTCGCCAAAAATCAGCAGCCCGGGGTGGGATGCCTCTAGGGATTGCAGGATGTCAACCGGGCGGGATAATGCCAAAACGCGGTATCCCCAGTGCTTGAGGACCACTTCCAGGGTCGAGAGGAGTTCGTCGCGGTTGTCAGCCAGCAGCAGACGTTTCATCAGGTTCGCAGCCTCGGTTGAGAGTCGTCAAAATGTAAAGGAAATCTCATCTTTTGGCAAGGACAAAGACGTGGCTCGACTGGCTGAATGTAGCTATCTATGTTATAGAGTTTGGAGTTGATGTGTGTCGTCCAATCATTGAATTCCAAGGAGATGGATTATGAAACGGTTTTCACTTTTGTTAAGTCTGATTCTGCTGTTGACGGTGCCGGGGCCGCTTTGGGCGTTGGAGGTTTCCGAAGCAAGTTTGACAACCGGGATTCAGGAACGGATGCCGGTGGACCGCGTCGAGGTGCTTCCCGCCGGAGTGACGACCCTTTACTGCTTTAGCCGGATCGTCGGGGCTGCCGAAGAGACCATGATCCAGCATGTCTGGTTCCGGGGTGAAACGGAGTTGGCCCGGGTCGAGTTGCCGGTCCGGTCGATCAACTGGCGGACCTGGTCCTCCAAACAGATTCCTCCCGACTGGACCGGCGACTGGCGGGTGGAAATTCAGGATCAGTTCGGTGAAGTCCTGACCACGCTCCCCTTCACAGTTCGATAGGAGCCTCGGTAAATCTGCAAATAACAAAGGCGCCTGTGACGGGCGCCTTTGTTATTGATGCGTTGTACGGGTTATTTCTTTTTGCGCGCTTTGCTGCGGGCCGCCCGGGCTTTGGCCAGATTGTCGCCTAGTCCCTTGTCAATCGCCATCTGGCGTCGGCTTTCTGAATAGCTGCGGGCCACCAGTGACTGGGTTTTGGGCAGGTCGAACTGGGACCGGTAGTCGGCCGGTTTCAGGCCATGTGCGGTACGCAGATGGCGGGTCAGGGTTTTCATTCCTTTGCCGCAGATCATGCAGATGACCTTGTCTTTGCCAAAAGCTTTTTTTCTGGAAACGACCGGGGTATCTTCGACCTGCGCTTCGATTTCCTGACCCTGTTCAAGATCAGCCAGTGACTTGTGAATGGCCGACAGTTCGGCGATCAATTCTTCCTTGGTCATCGGTGTCGTCGAAGCATGGGCTGCGACAATTTCTGCGGCCATTTCAATCAAGTTTGCCATCTAATCCTCCTGTGGTTTGAGTTTTATGTTACAGTTTGACTTGTTGTAAACAGTTTCTTACTTAATACTACAAATAGATGAAAAAGCAAACAAGAACGCAGATCTTTTCATTCAGTAAGTGCTGTAGTTAGAAAATTACTCTTGAAAGTTGTTTGTTCAAGTTGACATGAAGTTGTATCGATCCCCATCGTGGAAGTATCAAACATATCCGTGAGATTATAAGATGAAGATACGAATCAATACAGAACAACGGGAAAAAAATACGCTGTCTGGATATGCCTGCAAGAGTTCTGAAAGTCGTGGCCGCCGTCAGAGCGAACCGGCCTGTGAAATAAGAACCTGCTACCAGGTTGACCGTGATCGAATTCTCCATAGTAAAGCGTTTCGCCGCCTGAAATATAAGACCCAGGTCTTTTTATCTCCGGAAGGAGATCATTACCGGACCCGTTTGACTCATACGCTTGAAGTGTCGCAGATTGCCCGGACGATTTCCCGGGCCCTGGCGCTCAACGAAGACCTGGTCGAGGCGATTGCCCTCGGGCACGATCTTGGGCATACCCCGTTCGGACATGCCGGGGAAAAAGTTCTGGCGAAGCTGGTTCCCGGCGGCTTCCGCCATGTCACCCAGAGCCTGCGGGTTGTTGAGCGGTTGGAAAAGGATGGTGCCGGTCTCAACCTCAGCGCCGAAGTGCTGGATGGGATAGGACGCCATTCCAAAGGGACCGTGCCCTTGCACGAGGCGTCCTTGGACGTATTGCCGAAGACCCTGGAAGGGCAGATTGTCAGAATCGCCGATATCATTGCTTACGTGAATCACGACCTCGATGATGCCCTGCGTGGGGGGATGGTCAGGCAGCAGGACATTCCGGCTGAGATCTGTGCGGTGACAGGTGCTGAGCATGCCTCGCGGATCAATGCCATGGTCAAGGACCTGCTCGAGACCTCGATCGCGGCTGGTGGTGGGGTCGTCAGGTTGTCAGCGACGATGAGCGAGGCGATTGGGGCGCTGCGCAAATGGTTGTCCGAACATGTCTACCATGCGGTCAGCGTCAATCAGGAGTTTCTCAAGGCAGCACGGATCATCGAGGAGCTTTTCAACTACTATGTTGGCGATGACTGTTTGTTCGAGGAGCATGGCGGGTCACGCCTTGGCGATGATTCGCTGGAAGTATCGGTGGCTGATTTTATTGCCGGCATGACTGATCGCTACGCGATCAAGCTTTACCATGAACTGTTTCTGCCCAGGCCATGGAAGGGGTTGGATGCGCTATAACTACTTGATATTCCGTGCCTCGTTTCTTGACACCCCCTATGCGGTGTGCTAGTTTGTTTAGGTTTTTTTTCGGCAAATCAAGAGGATACAGGATTTCTGGATGGCGACTGCAGAACAGATGAAATTGGTTTTCCGTCTGGGGCAGATCCGCTTTTCTCTGCCGGTTGATCACCTGGTCGAAATCAGGCAGGGAAGCGCCGGCGGGATTGACCGGACATGTCAGGACCTCACGGGGGGACAACTCGGTTCGATTCACCATCAGGATGGCCAGTTGGGAGTTTACGATCTCAGCTATTACCTGCAACTGCCACCCTGGTCGGGTAGTGGGGAGATCGACCTGCTCGTCCTCAGTGGCAGCGACGGGCCCTGGGCGGTTCCAGTTGATGAGGTCGTCGGTATTTTTCCTAATGAGGCTTTTTCACCGCTGACGACTGCTCCCCTGCTTACGCACATCTGCAAGGGGGAAGGGGTGGCTTGCGAGCAATGGCAGGATACGTTGCTGTTTTGTGGTGACGCCGGTCAATGGGAGCGGTTGCGTGGCTGATGTGGGTTCCAGACGCCTCGGGCTGTTTTATTCGCGGCATGGTAATATCGCTCTGCCAGCGGAAAAATTGATCCAGGTTCTGGAACAGCCCCGCTTGTATGGGGGGCCCTTCCTGCCTGCCTATGTCATCGGCTTGGTTCGGTTTCAGACAGAGATTCTGCCTGTTCTGCAGTGTGGCAATCAGGCTCCTGGGTCGGTTGTTGAACCTTTCTATGTCACCGTTTGCGGCAGCTCCCTGGGGCTGGTCGGTTTTGGCTGTGACCAGGTACGGCAGATCGCTGATTGGGAGTCTGGCCGCTATGAAGAGTTGACGGAACCGGACTATTGTGGAGCAGTCGGCAGGTTTTTCCATCAAACAGAGACTTATACTGTAATAGATGTTGATCTTCTGGTGGAATGTCTGCCAGAATAACGCTTATTTAATGCCTTGTGAGGCAGCCAAGGAGGCACCCATGAGCAAAAGGCTGTTGCTAGCCGATGACAGTGTTACGATTCAGAAAGTCATCGGAATCACCTTTGCCAACGAGGATTACCAGCTCGACATTGTCGATAATGGCGATTCCGCATTCGAACATGCTCAGGCCCAGCTCCCGGACCTGGTCCTTGCGGATGTTTATATGCCCGGCAAGAATGGCTATGAACTGTGTGCTGCGATCAAGCAGGACCCGGAGCTGGCCTCAGTCCCGGTCATGTTGCTGACCGGCACATTTGAGCCGTTTGACGAGGACAAGGCGCGCCAGGCCGGCGCCGATACCTGGATCTCCAAGCCGTTCGAGTCTCAATATCTGATCGACCAGGTTGAAGAACTGCTCGCCAAGGCCGAGGCTGCTGTGGCGGCCCCTGCTTCAAGTGAGCCTGCCCCGCTAGAGACAGCAACGGCTGAGGCGCCGGCAGCGGGGAGCTGGAGTGAAGTTGCGCTTGAGGATGACGACCTGCTTGAAGCGGCGGCAGAAGAGCCGCAGGAGGACGTTGCCAACGACGATATCTGGGGTGCCGTTTCGCTTGACGAGGATGATCTGCTCCTCGAAGACGACCTGGCAGACTCGCTGGCGGATGCAGAGTCTGCTCCCCCGGAGGTTGCCGAGGTAGCCGAGCCGGTCGGCGAAGATGACGCCTGGGGGGAAGTTGACGACGAAATCTTCGATCTTGAGGATGGTGACATCATCGATGAAGCCGATTTGCTCGAGGAAGTCGAAGAAGCCGAGGAGGTCGTCGAGGTCTCTGCCGCTGAAGTCGCAGATACCGAGAGTTTCGCCTCGGCTGACGAGCTGCCCGAAGAGGAACCGCTCGAAACCGAGGCGGCTGAAACCGGCAGCTGGTCGATCCCGGGAGTCGAACTTCCGGAGCTTGAGCAGGAACCGCTTCCGGTTGAGCCGGAGCCGGTCGAATTGGCTGCATCAGTCGAATCGGAGCCGGTCGTCGAACCGGCCTTTGAAATGCCGGTTGCTGCCGAATCTATCGTAGCTGCCGAAGCCGAGGCCGCTGCTCCTCGCGAAGTAACCCTCGATGAGGCACAGGTGGCTCAGATTGTTGAACGGGTCGCGACTGAAGTGGTTGAGCGGCTGGCTGAAAACCTGCTGGAGCGGGTCGCTTGGGAGGTCGTGCCGGACCTGGCCGAGAGTCTGATCAAGGACGAGATTCGCAAGATCAAATCGAACCTTCAGTAACTCGGCCGGCATAGCCGCCCAACTGATCGGCGGCAACTATTGACGTACCAAATGGGGATTGCTAAAATCCCCATTTCTTTTTCTATCGACACCGAAAATAACTGATTTTCTATAGAAAGTTATCACTATGGCAGAGACTCTTTCCAAGGGCTATGAACCCCAGCAGGTAGAAGAAAAGTGGTATCGGAGCTGGGAGGCGAACGGCTATTTTCGGGCCGATGAAAACTCGCCGAAACCGCACTATTCCATCGTGATTCCGCCGCCGAATGTTACCGGAGTGTTGCATATGGGGCACGCTCTCAATAACACCCTGCAGGACGTGCTCTGTCGCTGGAAGCGCATGACCGGTCACGAAGTGCTGTGGATGCCGGGCACCGATCATGCCGGCATTGCAACTCAGAACGTCGTCGAAAAACAGCTCGCCGCAGCCGGCCAGGATCGCCATGACCTGGGTCGCGATTCCTTCGTCGAGCGGGTCTGGCAGTGGCGCGAGGAGTCGGGCGGCCAGATCATCAACCAGCTGAAACGGCTTGGCGCCTCCTGTGATTGGGAGCGCGAGCGCTTCACCATGGACGAAGGACTGTCCCAGGCGGTCCGCGAGGTCTTTGTCAAGCTATACGAAGAGCAATTGATCTATCGCGCCAACCGGCTGATCAACTGGTGCCCGCGTTGCCATACCGCCCTGTCGGATCTCGAGGTTGAGCACGAGGATAAGAGGGGCCATCTCTGGCATCTGCGCTATCCGGTCATCGATAGTGATGTCCAGCTGGTCGTGGCGACCACCCGGCCGGAAACCATGCTTGGAGACACCGCCGTGGCGGTCAATCCCGAGGATCAGCGTTACCGCGAACTGATCGGCAAACAGGTCCTGCTGCCGCTGGTCAACCGGGAAATCCCGATTATCGCCGATGTTTATGTCGACATGGCGTTTGGTTCCGGGGCAGTGAAGATTACCCCGGCCCACGACTTCAACGACTTCGAAATCGGCAAGCGGCATGATCTTGAGTTCATCAATGTGCTCGACGAATCAGGGGTGATCAACGAAAACGGCGGCCCCTATGTCGGCCAGGAGCGTTACGAAGCCCGGGCCAACGTGGTCGCCGACCTGGAGAATCAGGGGCTACTGGAAAAGATCGATGATTACGCCAACGCGGTCGGCGAGTGTTACCGTTGTAAGACCGTCATCGAACCCTACATGAGCAAGCAGTGGTACGTGGCGATCAAGCCACTCGCCGAACAGGCGATCAAGGCGGTGCAGCAGGGCGACACCCGGATCGTCCCGGCCCAGTGGGAGAAGACCTACTACGAATGGATGTTCAATATTCAGGACTGGTGTATCAGCCGGCAGATCTGGTGGGGGCACCGGATTCCGGCCTGGTTCTGCGACGATTGCGACGAGATTACCGTGAGCCGAGAAGACGCCACGGTCTGTGCCCATTGCGGCAGCGGCAACCTCCGTCAGGAGACCGACGTCCTGGATACCTGGTTCTCTTCGGCGCTCTGGCCGTTTTCGACCATGGGCTGGCCGGAGAGAAGTGCAACCTTGCAGAAATTCTACCCGACCTCCTGTCTGGTCACCGGTTTCGACATTCTCTTCTTCTGGGTTGCGCGGATGATGATGATGGGCCTGAAGTTCATGGACCAGGTGCCGTTCAAGGATGTCTATATCCATGCACTGGTGCGTGATGCCCAGGGGCAGAAGATGTCGAAGAGCAAGGGGAACGTCATCGATCCGCTGCACGTCATCGACGAATACGGAGCCGACGCCTTCCGCTTTACCCTGACCGCGTTTGCCGCCATGGGGCGTGACATCAAGCTCGCCACCGAACGGATTTCCGGCTACAAGGCGTTTGCCAACAAGCTCTGGAACGCGGCCCGCTTTGCCCTGATGAACCTGGAGGAGTTCGCGCCGGTCGGGGCCAGTCTCGACCGGCTGGAGCTGTCGCTGGCCGATCAGTGGATCCTGACCCGTCTGCAGGAAACCGCTGTCGCGACCAATCAGGCGCTCGAAGAATACAAGTTTAACGATGCCGCCAGCACCCTGTATGCCTTTACCTGGCACCAGTTCTGCGATTGGTACATTGAACTGGTCAAGGACGATCTCTACGGCGACGATCCGGCGGTAAAAAAACGCGCCCAGACGGTACTATTCACGGTGCTGGAACAGCTGTTGCGGTTGCTGCACCCGCTGATGCCGTTCATTACCGAAGAGATCTGGCAGGCGCTGCCGGGGGTACGTCCGGTCACTTCGATCATGCTGGCTGATTACCCGACCGGAGCCGGTTTGCCGACGGCCGCCGAAGATGCTGCCAAGATGGAACAGCTCATGGACGTCATCCGTGCCATCCGTAACATTCGAGGGGAGATGGATGTGCCGCCGTCGAAAACCGTTGCTGCGGTGTTCGATTGCCGCAGTGCCGGCAGCGAAGCGGTGTTGCGCGACGGAGAGGGCTATATCCGCACCCTGGCCCGGGTTGCCGATCTGCAAGTCGGAGTCGGGATCGAGCATCCGGCTCAGGCGGCCACCCAGATTGCCGGCGAGGTCGAAATTTTCCTGCCGCTGGCCGGTCTGGTCGATGTTGAGGAGGAGGAGAAGCGGCTGGAGAAGGAGATTGCCAAGGTCCAGAAGGATGTCGATTTCTTCAAGAAGAAGCTCTCCAACGAGAAGTTCGTCGCCAATGCGCCAGCGGCGGTGCTGGAAAAAGATCGCGCCAAGCTGGCAGAAGCAGAAGACAAGCTCGGAGTATTGCAGCAGGGGCTGGAAAAGATTCTGGCGCTGAAATAGGGTTCGTTCAGTCTGATACAATAAAGGGTCGATGCAGAATGCATTGGCCCTTTTTTCATATGATCTTGCCGTTTGCGAAGGCGGCTCAGAAAATCACTGCAGATAAATAGCTAAGGTGGAATAGCGTTATGATGAGACTATAACTCTGTATCGAGAGTTCTGTTTATGAAGTCACTGCTGATTTTAGTTCTTTGTTTTGAGGTAGTGTCCGGTTGTAATGCTGCAAGCGCCAAAGCATCCCTGTGTCCTGGCCAGCAATACGTCGATGTCCTGGTTGCCGATCCGCCGACAACCAAGCAGATTTGTGAAGCGGCCGCCCTAGCGGTCGATTTTCTTTGCCAGTTTGGCATCCGACCCAAGCGCAGCATTCAAATCGAAGTCATCGAAGAGCAGATTGCTCACTCCGGCTACAGTGCCTACGGCAGCTACGATAGTAAAAATGACCGGATACGTCTGATGTCGTTCGCAGCCATCCATGCCCAGATAAGAAATCCCCAAATGTACGGTGAGCCGCTCGATGTGGTTCACTATATCGGTGTGATTGCCCACGAGGTTGCCCACGCGGTGGTGCAGCATAACCTGCACACGAAATTGGTCAGTCCTGTACCACAGGAGTATCTTGCCTACGCGACCCAGTTCGCGGTGTTGCCGGTCGAACGCCGCAACCGAATTGTCAAAAAGATGAATGTGACAGCATGGGAGTCGGGAGATGTGATCAGTGATATTTACCTGGGGTTCGAGCCGGGTAAATTTGCTGCCAAGTCCTACCTGCATCTGATCCAGATGCCGGACCCCAACCCATTTATCGCGATTTTGCTGAACGCCAAGTGGTATTATGTCTATGTGCCCTGAATTCGTCAGGCAGGATGCTGAGCCGGTTGAATCTAGAGGCCTTCCAGCCTCTCGAGCTGTTCGATCAGGTAAGAACGAATAGCCGCCGTTTCGCCCATCTGCAGAACCGCCTGGGCGGCATCCTTGGCCAGTCTGCTGTCGAGGTCCTTGAGGAATACCTTGGTGCGGGGGATGAACGGGGCCGGCATCGAGAACTCGCGGATGCCAAGCCCGATGAGTACCAGCAGGTTGAGCGGATCGGAGCCCATTTCGCCACAGAGGCAGACATCGGTTTCGGTCTCAGCGGCAATCTGAGCCAGATCATGCAGGACCCTGATCACCGCCGGGTGCAGCGGGTCGTAATACTTGTTGACCAGCGGATTGTTGCGGTCGGCTGCCAGCAGATACTGCACCAGGTCATTGGTGCCGAGGGCGAAGAAGTCGACCTTGCGCGCAAGTTGGCGGGCGATGTGAATTGCGGCCGGCACCTCGATCATGACGCCGAACGGGATCGATTCGGCGAACCCTATCCCTTCTTCACGCAGGTTCTGTTTGGCCTGCTCAACGATCGCCTGGCAGGCGTTGACTTCTTCCAGACTGGAAATCATCGGGAAGAGCAATTTGACCGGTCCGTGCTGGCTGGCCATCAGGATCGCTTCGATCTGGGTGCGGAAAATATCGACATTGTCGAGTGAAACCCGGACCGACCGCCAGCCCATGAACGGGTTGTCTTCCTTGGGGGGGGCAAAGTAGGGGAGTGCCTTGTCACCGCCAATATCGAGGGTACGGATGGTGACCGGCTCGCCACTGAAGCCTTCAATCACCTTACGGTAGAGCTGGTACTGGTCTTCACGGTCGGGAAAATCGCCGCGGGCCATGTAGGGGAACTCGGTGCGGTAGAGTCCGACCCCTTCGGCGCCGTTGCGCAGGGCGACTGCGACGTCGCTGACCAGCCCGATGTTGGCGCGCAGTTTGATACGCTCGCCATCGCGGGTCCGCGCCGGCACGTCGCGCAGTTCATCCAGCTTGCTCAGCTCCCGGTTGCAGTCCTCTTCGAGGCGCCGGTATTCCTCACAAATGGTATCGGTCGGGCGGATGTAAAAGGTTCCGGAGTTGGCGTCGAGGATAACCGGCTGCTCGGGCTCCAGCAGCTTGATGGCGCCACGTACCCCGACCAGGGCCGGGATACCGAGCGACTTGGCCATGATCACGGCGTGAGAGTTCTGCTCGCCGGATTCGGTAATGATTCCCTGGATCTGTTCATGGTCAAGGGAGGCCATGTCTGACGGGAGGATCTCTTTGGCAACCAGTATCCCGGGGGTTTTTAGGTGCAGGGTCTGGTCGTCGCGACCGATCAGGTTGGCGAGCAGCCGTCGGCCGATATCGTCCATGTCGGCAGCTCGTTCGCGAAGGTAGGGATCATCCATCCGGTCAAAGGCTTCCAGGTAGCCGCTT
>DATFMT010000048.1:0-8442 GCA_035266745.1 Geothermobacteraceae bacterium
GGGATGATCGACCAGCAGGCGCCGTCGATGTCGCGGCAGGCTTCGGCCGAACTGTTCCAGAGGCTGTCGATGAATGCCCAGCGGAACAGCGGGGGAACCAGCTGGAGCAGCAGCAGCAGAACCACGATGGTCAACAGCGAATTGTACCAGCTGCTGAACAGGTTGCCGCGCAGCCAGCCTATTACTCCGACTTCCGTGACCGGCGGTTTGAGATACTCGCGGGAAGCTGCCTTGGGTTCCGGACTCATCTCGTCATCTCTCCACCAAAGCCATTTTCTTGTTGTACCAGTTCATAAACAGCGAGGTCGACAGGCTGAAGAACAGGTAGACGAGCATGATCAGCGCCACCCCCTCGATTGCCTGCCCGGTCTGGTTGATGGTGGTGTTGGCCACCGCGACAAAATCGGCAAACCCGATGGCTATAGCCAGCGAGCTGTTCTTGGTCAGGTTAAGCATCTGGCTGGTCAGCGGCGGGATGATCACGCGCAACGCCTGGGGCAGGATCACCAGGTGCAGCACCTGGCCGGGCTTCAAGCCGATTGCCATCGCCGCCTCGACCTGGCCGCGGCCGACCGACTGGATGCCTGCGCGGACGATCTCGGCAACAAACGCCGACGTATAGATCACCAGTCCGAGCAACAGGGCGCTGAATTCCGGGCTGACGGTCATCCCGCCCGAGAAATTGAACCCACGCAGTTCCGGGACGTTCATTGCCGTCGGCATGCCGTATCCAGCCCAAACCAGCAACGGCAGTGCCAGGCAGAGTCCGATGGTGACCCACCCCGCGGGAAAGATCTGTCCGGTCAACATCTGTCGGTGCGCACCCCAACGATGGAGGCCGTATCCGATAGCCAACGCGGCGACAAATGCCCAGCCCATGACGGCATGGGCCGGGTCACTGGCCGGAACGCCGAAAATCAGACCACGATTGCAGATAAAGACCCCGGAAATCGGATTTAGCGCCTGGCGCGGAGCTGGAAATGCCTCGTAGAAAATTGCATACCAGAAGAACAGTTGCAGCAACACCGGGATGTTCTGCATCACTTCGATGTAACCGCCGGCCAGCTTGGCAATCAGCCAGTTGCTGGACAGCCTGGCGATACCGATGAAAGTGCCGAGCAGGACGGTGAAAATGATCCCGAGGAATGAAACCTTGATCGTATTCAGGGCACCGACCAGCAAGGCCCTGGAGTAGGAATCGGCCGCCGAGTAGTCGATCACCGATTCACCGATCTCGAAACCGGCCTCCTTGTCGAGGAAGCCAAAACCGGTGGCGATCGACTGGCGTTGCAGGTTGGCCTGAGTATTGGAGAATAGGTAATAACTGATTCCGGCGACCAGCAAAAGGGCAACGACCTGAAAAACGATCGCACGCTTGTCAGGGTCACGCCAGAAGGGCACCTTGGGGCCGGCTGCGCTGGTATTCAATCTTGGATCAGGGCTCAAGATGTCTCCATGCCTTCATTTAAAAGGTTAGATGCCGAGTAAAGCGATCGGCTAACCTGCCACAACAACCGGCCACGCAGAGCAACGCTCTGCGTGGCCGGCCCGGTAATTCACTTAAAGGGCGGTGAATACATCAGACCGCCGTTGGTCCAGAGCGCATTCAGGCCGCGTTCAAGCCCGAGGGTGGTATTGACACCGACATTCCGCTCGAAAACTTCACCATAGTTACCGACCTGTTTGACAATATTGTAGGCCCACTTCTCATCCAGACCAAGAGCGGCACCGTTGCCTGCGGTAACGCCGAGGAAGCGTTGAATGACCGGATCCTTGCTTTTCAGCATCTCGTCGACGTTATTCGAAGTGATACCAAGTTCCTCGGCATTGATCATCGCCAGCACCGAAAAGTCGACGATATCGCGCCACTGGTCGTCGCCATGGCGAACGGCCGGAGCAAGGGGTTCCTTGGAGATGATTTCCGGCAGGATGACATAGTCTTTCGGATTCGGCGCTATGGCCCGGGCCCCCGCCAACTGTGACGCATCAGAGGTCAGAACGTCGCAACGGCCGGCAAAGAAGGTCTTGGCCAGTTCGGCGGTTGACTCAATCACGACCGGCTTCCATTCCAGCTTATTGTTGCGGAAGTAGTCCGCGGCATTCTGTTCGGTGGTGGTGCCGGGCAGAACACAGATGGTTGCCCCGTTGAGCTCCTTGGCGCTTTTGACGCCAAGTTTTACCGGGACCATAAAGCCCTGACCGTCATAATAGTTGACGGCGACGAAATTAAGGCCGAGCTGGGTTTCCCTGCTCAGGGTCCGGGTGGCGTTACGGGTCAGCACGTCGATCTCGCCCGACTGCAGTGCGGTAAAGCGTTGCTGGGCTGTTAAAGGGGTGTACTTGACCTTGTTGGCATCACCGAATACGGCGGCGGCAATGGCACGGGCGGTGTCGACGTCGAGTCCCTTCCAGACGCCCTTTTCATCCGGCATGCCAAAGCCGAAGACACCTCCGTTGACCCCGGCCTGGATAAAGCCTTTTTTCTTGACCGCATCAAAGTCCTTGCCGGCGTGGGCAAAGCTGACGAAGGCCAGCAACAGGACAGAAACCAATGCCAATAGTTTTGCGACTTTCATCTTTTCCTCCTCTTAGGTTGATGTTGTCTATCGTCCTCACCCCTAATATGTTCAGCGCCCATGGCAAAACGCTACACTCTAGAACACTTTTTTCTCCACTCAAACATATCGTCATTCCCTTCCGGGTCAACTCTCAAGCCGCAAAAAATGCCAGAAAAATGATCCAAAAATCTTTACCAAGCAGTTCTAATCATTGTAGAATCACATTTTATCACGAAAGTTGAGCAGCCTGCTCAATAACCATGCTCGAGGTTCGTTACGACAAGACCAAGGAAGAATCGGGCGCAGTTCATAATTTCATTTCAAATCGTTGTTCGCCCTTGGTATCTGCGCACGAGTCAGCTCCCCTGCCGACAACCTTCCCCCTCTCAATGAACAGACGCTAGTCGATGGCTATTTCAAGATCGAGAATCAGACTGCCCTGGCCCGCGGACGCCATACCGTTGATGCTGGCTCCGATGCAGGGCGTAACGAACCGGGCGATCCGCGACCTGTTTTCCAACTGGGTCGGGCCCGATGTACTGTTTACCGAATTTGTCAGGGTCTCCGGCAACAGCAAGACCCGGATCGCAGCGAGTGACCGCAAGGAAATCTCCTGTCAACGGGGGACCGCTCCGCTCGTTGTCCAGTTGATCGGCAGCAGCCCCGCAGCCCTGGTCGCCGCCGCCAGGCAGGCCCAGTCGGCGGGCGCGGTCCACCTGAACCTGAATCTCGGCTGCCCCTACGGCCGCATGACATCCAGCCTCACCGGTGGGAAACTGCTGCAGCGACCTGACCTCATCGAGGAGCTGGTTCCAGCCCTGCGGGAGGTGATCCAGGGCTCATTCTCTATCAAGCTCAGGGCCGGCTACGACGATCACCTGACCGTGTTCAGGTTGCTGCCGCTGTTCGAAACGGCAGGGGTCGATTTCCTTGTTCTGCACCCGCGTACCGTCCTGCAGAATTACACCGGACAGGCCGATCACCAGGTGACTAAAGAGGTTGTCAGGGCGACCGGCCTGCCGGTCATCGCCAATGGCGACATCCGGACGGCCGCTGTGGGAAAGCAGATCCTCCAGCTGACCGGCGCGGCCGGCCTGATGCTGGGACGGGGAGCGATCGCCGATCCCTGGCTGTTCAAGCGCCTCAGGGGGGAGGCCGCTGAAAATCCCGGCCGATCGGAACGCCTGGAACTGATGCAGAGATTCATGCGGGAGGTGGTAAAACGCTATGCGGTTCTGTTCTGCGGGGAAAAACAGATCCTGACCAAGATCAAGGGGGTGCTGACTGCGATGGAAGAACCACAGCTCCAACTCCATGTCGATAAGCTGAAGAAAGCCAAAACCCTCGCCGATTTTGAGTTGAGGCTCAATGAACTCTCCTGAACTCGGGAGCTCCACAGCACTTCTCGACCTCTTCAACGCCCGCATGCCGTTCGGCAGGTATCAGGGCAAGCGGCTGGTGGACCTGCCCGAGGCCTACATCGTCTGGTATGCCGGGCAGGGGTATCCCGAGGGGAAACTTGGTCTCCAGCTTCGGGAGGTCTACGAAATCAAGCTCAACGGGCTGGAGTACCTGTTCGATCCTTTCCGGAACAGATAGTCGAAGGGGCAGGACCCAACGGTCATGCCCCTTTTCATTTTTCCGGCAACCCCTCGACTAGCGCAGATCGAGCAGATATCTGCCGACGTAGTTTTTCGAAAACTGGAAAGCGGTCCGCCCGCATCGCTTGCTCTTGTCATGCGACCACTTGATCGCCTCCTGCTCAAGCTCCTTGCTCCAGGGAATGTCGGTCCGGCGTTTGCGCGCCTCGCGCTCAATACAGAGCTTGACCGCATCGACGTAACGATCCTGGCTGAAGACATGAAACGAAACCCAGAGACCGAAGCGGTCCGACAGGGAGACCTTCTCTTCGGTCGCCTCGCTCTGCTGCAGTTCTCCGTTGACATACTTGCCGCCGATTTTGTCGCTCTCGTACTCCGGCAGCAGGTAGCGGCGATTCGAGGTGACGTAAATCAGCACGTTTTCCGGGGCCGAATAGACCGAGCCGTCCAAGGCGCTCTTGAGCATTTTATAGCTGAGTTCACCAACCTCGAAGGTCAGATCGTCGCAGAGCAGGATGAAGCGATAGGGCTGATCCTCGATGGCGGAAAATATCTCGGAGAGGTAGATCAGGTCTTCTTTTTCCACCTGGATAACCCGCAGCCCTTCGGGAGCGAAGCGGTTCAGCAGCGCCTTGACCAGCGACGACTTGCCCGTACCGCGCGAGCCCCAGAGCAGGGCATTGTTGGCCGGCAGACCGGCCAGGAACTGCTCGGTATTCTTGACCATGATGTCTTTCTGTTTTTCAACGCCGAGCAGCTCGTCCAGAGTGGTCGTGTCGTTGACCCTGACCGGTTCCAGGTAACCGGAAAACGAATGCCGTCGCCAGTTGGCCGCCGAATACTTCGCCCAGTCGACCGCGGCGACCGCCTTGGGCAGCAGCATCTCGACAGAACTCAACACCCGTTCCAAACGAGCGACAACTTCGGGCTTCAGGTTCATCATCGATCGGTTCTCCTTTGTACATAAAAAACGGCCACATGCCTCACCCGATCCGGTCAAGACAAGGGCCATTTCAG
Organism: Geothermobacteraceae bacterium; assembly: GCA_035266745.1. Taxonomy (GTDB): domain Bacteria; phylum Desulfobacterota; class Desulfuromonadia; order Desulfuromonadales; family Geothermobacteraceae; genus DATFMT01. Next base: position 5,177 of record DATFMT010000048.1, read on the forward strand.
TTGTCACGCGACAACGTCAGTTGGTTAACAGCTATCGCGGTCTCTGCAGCGTTCGCCTGTATACCGACTGAGTCGCCCGGTGTCAAATCAATTAATCCTAACCATCCTGAACCCAAGTTGCCCTGGCAGAGCAAATGAGTAAATTTCCATAAAATTAAATTTCTCTATCATATTGAACACCTGTCTCGTTCGCTGGATTATCCCGTGGCGCCGGAGTGGGTTAACTGATCTGGGATCTGGGACGGAACTTTGGAACCAGCGTCAGGCGTTCATGACGGTTCGCTGCGTCCGATCCCGACCTCGATTGCTATCTGGTTGATTGAAGCAAGTCGCGCAAGACTGGTATTTGGGCTGGGCCGAACACGAGAGGGGTGTGGGCAAGCCACAGACGAATAGATTTTTTTGAGTCGTACTTCCTGGAGCCCGGATACGAGCTGAAAAACGGCCCGTCCTGTTGCCAGAACGGGTCGTTTACATAAATTGATTTGGAGGCGAAAGGATGGTTAGAGTTTGTCCAGCAGTTCCCTTTTTTTGGCTGTGTAGTCCTGTTCAGAGATGAGCCCTTCATCCAGCAGCTCCTTTAAATATTTCAGTTTGATTTTAATGGCTTCAGCAAGCGCAGCGTCGGGCGCTTGACCCGGCGCCGGCATCTCGACAGGAGAATCCTTGATGCCAAGTTTCGGTGCCACTGCCGGTGCTCCTTCTTCACCCGTCCTGACAGTGGGCGCTGGTGAGCTACTGGCTACTTCCTGCAATTTTCCGAGGTCGACCTCCACCCACATCGGCGCTGGCTTGCCGGTATCAAACTTGTGGAGCTCTGCATAGGGGGCGGTTGACGAAAGCAGGGTGTCCGACTTGGTAATCTTTAACGGATCGACCTTGGAATAGGCCGGATTGATGGCGCTGGTTTCACTCGCCTGGCGTTTGGCGTTGATGAAATTAAAGGCAAGATTGAGGTGTCCGGCAGGTTTGATAAAAATCACCCCCTCGGTTTTCCCTGGGGCTGAAAACAGCAGCACTTTTTGCTGATTAAATGACGTAAAGCGGATGCGTTGATCGGCGTCGGCTTTAGCCAGGGCCTCAACCATGGCCGGCGCCAAACGATCAATTTCATCCGCCAGAAAGACAGGGTTTTCTGTTTCGGAACTCATCAACCCGCCGGGTTTGGAATATTTCAAGTCCTTCATCAGTTTGGCGAGATCGGAAACGTTTATCTTATATGGATGATGATAATGTTCACCGACAACAACGCCCTTCTGCTCAGATTGCTCCAGGGAAACGTTGAATTCATGCTGATTGGCGACAGTTGCCCTAACCCATGCGGTGTTAGTGCATGCGGCAGTCAAGACGGCACACAAAACTGACAGGACGACAATTCTTTTCATTTTCAGGACCCTCCGGAGCTGATGCTGATAGAAAGTTGATTTTACGGTACGTGCCGACAGTGCGCCGCTCTACCGATTTCAAGCTGATTTCCGCTTGGATACCGGCCCGTTCCTCCTGTATAACCCAGCCCCGATACCTCGTAAACTCAAATCCGGCAGGAACCGCCCGGGGCTAACCTTGAATCTCATCTATTTAAACCCCGTTGCCGCATCCGCTTCACTCTCAATCTGGTAACCTGAAAGTCAATGCGAATCAGCTCCGCGACGCTGGCCTAGAGCCGTAATCAACTAAAACCCCTGAAAATATAGGCTTTCTGGGAGTCGGTCTCCCGGCAATGAATAAGGCCGTCCCGGTTTCCGGGACGGCCTTATTACTGCGTAAGAACTAATGAGCTGGTCAGGCCGACTTAGAATAGCCTTCCATCTCGTCGAACTGCAGGTACTGATAGATCTGCTCACGTTTAGGTGCCACCTTCTCCTTGTAGACCGCCAGATACTCGGCCGGAGTCGGCAGCTTGCCGAGGTTGCTGGTCACCGCACCGAGCTCGGCCGAACCGAGATAGACCTTGGCACCATTGCCGATCCGGTCATCGAAGTTCCGAGTCGAGGTCGAGAACATGTTGACCCCGTCGGGAACGCGAGCCTGGTTGCCCATGCAAAGCGAGCAGCCGGCGATCTCGAGCCGGGCGCCCATAGCACTGTAAACCGAGAAAAGCGCCTCTTCCTTCAGTTTCTGCTGGTCCATACGGGTCGGCGGACAGATCCAGGTCCGCACGGCCGGATTGAACTTCTGGCCGCGCCAGATCTCGGCGGCAGCACGGAAGTGGCCGATGTTGGTCATGCAGGAACCGAGGAAGACATCCTGGATATCGGTGCCGGCCACCTCGGAGAGCAGTTTGACGTCATCCGGGTCGTTCGGGCAGGCAAGGATCGGTTCGGTGATCTCGGCCAGGTCGATATCGATGACTGCGGCGTACTCGGCGTTGGCATCAGCCTTGAGCAGTTTCGGCTCCTTGAGCCATTCCTGAACCGCTTCGATCCGCTTGCGTAGCGTCTCCGGATGCTGGTACCCCTCCTCGATCATCTTCTCCATCAGGGCGATATTGGAGCGCAAGTAGGTGCAGACCGACTCCTCGGAGAGCTGGATGCAGCCGGCGGCAGCGGAACGCTCGGCGGCAGCGTCGGTCAGCTCGAAGGCCTGTTCAACGGAGAGGCTCGGCAAGCCCTCCATCTCGAGGATCCGACCGTTGAAGACGTTGATCTTGTTCTTCTTCGGCACCGTCAGCAGCCCCTGCTTGATCGCATAGAAGGGGATGGCATTGACGGCATCACGCAGGGTGATCCCTTCATTGAACTCGCCCTTGAAGCGAACCAGCACCGACTCGGGCATATCGAGTGGCATGAAGCCGAGAGCTCCGCCGAAGGCGACCAGGCCGGAGCCGGCCGGGAATGAGATGCCGATCGGGAAGCGGGTATGCGAGTCGCCGCCGGTACCGACTGTATCGGGAACCAGCAGACGGTTCAACCAGGAGTGAATAACGCCATCTCCCGGCCGCAAAGCAACTCCTTCGCGCTCGGCAATAAAGGCCGGCAGGGTCTGGTGCATCTTGACATCGGCCGGTTTCGGATAAGCGGCCGTGTGACAGAACGACTGCATGAACATCGGCGACTTGAACTTCAGACAGGCCAGCTCTTTGATCTCGTCGGCAGTCATCGGGCCGGTGGTGTCCTGCGAGCCGACGGTGGTCATCATCGGCTCGCAAGCGGTGCCCGGGAGAACCCCTTCGACATCGCAGGCCTTGCCAACCATCTTCTGGGCCTGGGTGTAGCCCTGCCCGGAGTTCGGGGTCGGATTGTCCGGCTTAGCGAAAATTTCGCTTT
>DATFMT010000049.1:0-13643 GCA_035266745.1 Geothermobacteraceae bacterium
ATTCAACGAAAGACCCATCTTGTGCAAAGCCTGAAGGCGGGTAACCGCCCGTTCGAGAACCGTGTTGCGTTCTTCGAGTTCGCCGGCGAGGTCGGCAATCTTGTAGTTAGCCTCCTCGATTTCTTCAATCCGTTCCTCAAGGGTGATATTCAGGAATTCAATCTCCTGGAGGCGTTCCTCAAGGGTGATGTTCATGTTGCGGATTTCATCGTGGTGCGCCAGTTTCTGTTCGGCAACCGCCATCTCCCGTTCCTGAGTGATGGTCCGGTCAAGCAGCTCTTTCAGATGGCTGACCATCAGATTAAACTTGTCCGAGATGCTAAGCATTTCCCGTGAGCTCTTGATATCGGTGAAGGCCTGGTCAAAATCGCCTTTTTCCAGCGAGGTCATCGCCAGCGCCAGCTTGCGCAGTGGCGTGTCGACGTAGATCAAAATAAATATGGAAATGACGATGATCAGAACCAGCAGTGCGCCAAATGAGGAAAACAGAGTCGCGTTGCGCCCCTGCTTCTGGATGTTGGCCATTTCCGTCAACGAGAGATGGACATTGAGAATGCCGAGGACCTTGGCTTTGCTGCCATGGCAGGCATAGCAGTTGGGGGCGTTGTATAGCGGAATCAGGGTCGTGTGGGTTTCGTCGCCCTGCAGAGTGTCCGAGTAGGAGCGCATGCCGGATCGATAGGCGAGCAGGTCGGCAGCAGGAACGATGTCGCCAATCTCCTCGAGAGTGGCTGAAATCAGGATGCGCCCAGTTTCATCAAAGATGCGGACAACCTGGATGGCCGGTTCTTGGCTGATCCGCTCGAGAATCCGTACGACTTCGGTATGCTGTCCGTTCGCCATGTTGGCGATGATGCTGTTGCGAATCGTCTCGCCGAGGACCTGGGCATTCTGATCGACAAACCGGTTGAGCATCTCCTCCTGGGTGTCAAGGTTATGCCATGTGGTCAGGCCGATCGTCAGCAGCATGATCGCTGTCGTAAGACTGAGAATTTTAATCTTCAGAGAATTCATGACAGCCTGGGTTAGGAGTGATTCTTGCGATCAATTCAGTCAGATAACTGCAACTGGTTCTCGTGTTAAGTCAAAACCCGTATCTCCAGCGACGCCTTCAGCTGGCGGCGGATTCCGTCCGGATCGATTCCCTGCGAAGCTGGGCTGGTCTTCGAAACGGCTGGATTAGTCCTATCTATGAGTGTCGGTAAACCAGCAGGGACGGCTGATTGACCCTGGCCGGCGCAGAACTTGACAGCTCTGTAGCCACGATTTATGCTCTGCGGCCAGCGTTATGAACATAGTCATTTTGCAATATATCTGCCAGACATCGTAAAAACTTAATAATTGGATTATGCTCATGAAGTTACTGTTCACCAGCCTGGGGCTGCTACTGGTTCTTGAAGGGCTGCCCTGGTTTCTTTCGCCTCTCAGGCTACGCCAGGCGATGGCCCAACTCGCCAGGCTTTCGGATAGTCAACTCAGGGTTCTGGGGTTGCTTTGTATGTTGAGCGGATTGTTGCTGGTTTATCTTGCCCGGGGCTAGGGAAAGAGTTTGACTTGACAGGACTTTTGTGGTTGCATTGGGCGTCTTTCTCAGCCGGTCATAAAGGCTTGTTTTACGATGCAACTATCCGATTTTGATTTTGCTTTACCTGATCAATTGATCGCCCAGTATCCTGTGGAGCAAAGGGATGAATCCCGGCTGATGATGCTTGACCGACAACGGCAGGCGATCGAAGTCGGGATTTTCAGCGATATAAGCCGGCAGTTTCGAGCCGGAGACCTGCTGGTGCTCAATGATACGCGGGTGATCCCGGCCCGGTTGCTTGGGCGAAAAGCGTCAGGCGGCAAGATCGAGGTCTTCCTGGTTCGCCGGGAGCCTGGTTCAGCTGAGCGCTGGACCTGCATGACCAAGGCCTCACATGCTCCCCGGCTCGGCAGTGAATTGCTGTTTGGCTCCGGGCTGACGGCACGAGTCATAGAGGTGATGGCAAACGGATTCCGACTGCTGGAGTTTTCCAGTTCGGGCGATTTCCAGCAACAGCTGGAAGAGATCGGCCGTATCCCCTTGCCGCCCTATATCCGGCGGGAAGATGAGGCGCTCGACCGAGATCGTTACCAGACAGTTTTCGCCCGCCACAAGGGAGCGCTGGCGGCTCCGACGGCCGGATTGCATTTTACCCCGCAGATACTGGCGCAGTTGCGTCAACTGGGGGTCGAGATCCATGCGGTGACCCTGCATGTCGGTCTCGGAACTTTTCTGCCGGTGCGGAGTGACGATTTGCAGCAGCACCAGATGCATGCCGAGGATTACGAAATCAGTGCGGAAACCGCAGCGGCCATCAATCTGGCCCGACACGAAGGGCGACGGGTGATTGCGTTGGGGACCACAACCACCCGGGCACTGGAATCGGCGGCTTGTGAAGGGCAGGTCATCGCCGGCTCCGGTTCGACCCGGCTCTATATTCTGCCCGGTTTTCGGTTCCAGGTCATTGACGGCCTGTTGACGAATTTCCACCTGCCCAAGTCGACCCTGCTTATGCTGGTATCGGCGTTTGCCGGTCGGGATTTCGTGTTGAAAGCTTATCGGCAGGCGGTGGTCGAAAAGTTTCGTTTTTTCAGTTATGGCGATGCCATGATGATCATGTGAGGCTTTTTTGCAGAGCCAGACGTTTACCTTTACCAATTTGAAGCAGGACCCCCGGAGCCAGGCCCGCCGCGGACGCATGCTGACCCGGCGCGGGGTCATCGAGACTCCGGTCTTCATGCCGGTCGGCACCCAGGGGACGGTCAAGGGGATATTGCCTGAAGCGCTGCAGGAGATTGGTGCCCAGATCATCCTCGGTAATACCTATCACCTTTTTTTACGTCCGGGTCATGAACTGGTGAGCCAGCTTGGCGGTCTGCAGAAGTTCATGCACTGGGATGGGCCGATTCTCACTGACAGCGGCGGTTTCCAGGTCTTTAGTCTGGGAGCCCTGCGCTCGATCACCGAAGAGGGAGTGACCTTTCAGTCGCACCTCGATGGCAGTCGGCATTTTCTCAGCCCGGAACTTTCCATCGAAGTCCAGCGAACGCTGGGTGCCGATATCATCATGGCCTTCGACGAGTGCATTCCATACCCGGCGGCGCGAGATTATGTTCTGGAATCGACCGCTCGTTCGAGCCGCTGGGCCGAGCGCTGCAAGCAGGCTCATCAGCCAGAGCTTGGTGCCGCCCTGTTTGGCATCGTTCAGGGCGGCATGGAACTGGACTTGCGAACCAGCAGTGCCGAAGAACTGCTCGAAATAGGCTTTAACGGTTATGCTATCGGCGGGTTGTCGGTTGGCGAAGAGACCGAGCTGATGTACCGGATCATGGAGCACACCCTGCCGCTGCTGCCGGACGAGAAACCCCGCTACGTGATGGGGGTTGGTACTCCGGAGAACCTGGTTGAGGGCGTCGCCCGCGGCGCGGACATGTTCGACTGCGTCATGCCGACCCGCAATGCCCGCAACGGGGTTCTCTTCACCAGCTTTGGCAAGATATCGATCAAACAGGCGCGATTCCGCGACGATTCCGCGGCAATCGACCCGACCTGCAGCTGTTATGTCTGCCGCAATTACAGCCGGGCCTATTTGCGCCACTTGTATCAATCGAACGAAATTCTCGCATCGGTCTTGAATACGCACCACAACTTGCACTATTATCTCGATTTGATGTCCGGCATCCGCCTGGCCCTCGACCAGGGATGCTTCAGCGAATTTCGCAGCGAATTTTATCGGCAGCGCAGGGCTGCCTGATCCATATGTACCTGCAGGGCATGAACCTGCTGCATGATCTCGATTGAATTCAGCCAAAGGAGACTTGAATTATGGTATCAACAGCTTACGCAATGGCCGGGAACGGTGCCACAGCCGGACAGCAAGGGGGCGGTTACCAGGGCATCATTATGCTGGTTCTGATGTTCGCCATCTTTTATTTTCTGCTGATCCGTCCCCAGCAGAAGCGGGCCAAACAGCACAAGCAGCTGGTTGAATCGCTGACCGTCGGTGACGAAGTTACCACCGCCGGCGGCATTCATGGTAAAGTGGCCGCCCTGGAAGAAAGCGTCGTGACACTGGAAGTTGCCACCGGGGTCAAGATGCGTTTTAATCGTTCGGCGATTGTCACCGCTCCGAAAAAAGACGCTTGAGTCGTTTTCAAAAATCGGGCTTACCACCGATTTTTCATAAGTCCGAAAGGAGATTTTTTCTGTCATGACCAAAAGCTTAAAGTGGCGGGGACTACTGGTCCTGTGCTGCCTCCTGCTCGCCCTGGTTTCGCTGGCACCGACTTTCATGCCTGGTGCGCTGCCCGGGTGGTGGCTCAAGGCCTTTGATCCGATTCACCTGGGTCTGGATCTTCAGGGTGGCATGCATCTGGTGCTCGGTGTTGATGTCGACAAGGCGGTCGAAAGCCGGCTTGATACGGTGGTTGATCAGACCGAGAGTTTAATGCGCGAGAAGGACATCATCTTCAAGCGGGTCGAACGACAACCCGGTGAACGGGTTGTCGTAACGGTCTATGATGAAGAGGCGGGGGCCCAGGTCGATGCCCTGATGAAGGAGAACTTCCCCAACCTCGAAGCGGAGACCTTCCCGGCTGCTGGTGGTTATGTGCAAAAAAACTATCGGCTCAGCGACAACGAGATCGCCAATATCCAGGATTATGCGATCCGCCAGGCGCTGGAAACCCTGCGCAATCGGATCGACCAGTTCGGGGTGTCCGAGCCGACCCTGCAGCTACAGAGCGGCAACCGGATTCTGATCCAACTGCCGGGGGTCAAGGATCCTGATCGGGCCATCTCACTGCTGGGCAAGACGGCCCTGCTCGAGTTCAAGATGGTCGCAGAAAATGCCGACCCCCAGGAAGCGATCAAAGGCAACCTGCAGCCGGGAACCCAGCTGCTCTATCAACGCCAGGTCAATCCGCAGACCGGTGCCGTCACCGAAACCCCGATTGTCGTGCAGAGCAAAACGGTGCTGACGGGCGATCTGCTCGAGAATGCCGTTGCGAACTTTGATCGCAGTAATTTCAAAAACTCCCTTGTGTCTATCCAGTTCAGTTCCGTTGGGGCAAAAAGATTCGACCAGGTGACCGCGGCCAATGTTGGCAAAAGGATGGCGATCGTGCTCGACGACACCGTCTATTCGGCGCCGGTGATTCGCGAGCGTATCTCCGGTGGCAGCGCCCAGATCAGCGGTTCTTTCACGGCGCAGGAGGCCCAGGATCTGGCGATCGTGTTGCGGGCCGGCTCGCTGCCGGCACCGGTCAAGATTCTCGAGGACCGGACCGTCGGACCCTCTCTCGGACGTGATTCGATCAACCAGGGGATGCTCAGCGTCCTGATCGGCTTTTTGCTGGTGGTCCTGGCGATGGTCGCCTACTACCGGCTGTCGGGCCTGGTGGCGGATATCGCCCTGGTTCTGAACCTGGTCTTTATCATGGCGCTGTTGTCGTTGTTGCAGGCGACCCTGACGCTACCCGGTATCGCCGGGATCGTCTTGACGGTCGGTATGGCGGTTGATGCCAACGTGCTGATTTTCGAACGGATCCGTGAAGAGTTGCGGATCGGGAAAAGCGTTCGCAACGCAATCGAGTCGGGTTACGGCAAGGCATTTCTGACCATTGTCGACGCCAACGTCACGACCCTGATAGCCGCCCTGGTCCTGTTCCAGTTCGGCACCGGGCCGGTTAAGGGTTTTGCTGTGACCCTGTCGATCGGGATCCTGGCCTCGATGTTCACGGCCATTTTCGTGACCCGGATGATTTATGAATATTTCCTTGAGCGCCGCCAGCTCAAGCGGCTGAGCATATAGGAGACGCTGATGCAACTAATCAAACCCGATATCAATATCGATTTTGTCGGTCGGCGCAAGCTTGCTGTCATTGTCTCAGTCGTTATCATCCTGATCGGACTCGCTTCACTGATCGTCAAGGGCGGTCCCGACTACGGCATTGATTTTGCCGGTGGCACCCTGGTGCAGGTGAAGTTCGAAACCGCCACCACACCAGGCGATATCAAGCAGGCATTGACCGACCTGAATCTCGGCGGGCTGCTGGTGCAGACCTTCGGGGATGACGCCAACGAGTTCCTGATCCGAGCCCAGGCAACTTCAGATGAGCTCAAGGGGCTCGGGAATCAGGTCGGCAAGGCCCTGGATGCTGTTTACGGTGCAGGCAAGTCCGAGATCCGCCGGGTTGAGATGGTCGGACCCCAGGTCGGCAAGGATCTTCGCGAAAAAGGCTTCAAGGCGATCCTGTTCGCGATGATCGCGATCCTCATCTACGTCACCCTGCGATTCGAATTCCGCTTTGCCGTCGGGGCGATCATCGCCCTGGTGCATGACGTGCTGATCACCCTCGGGGTTTTCTCGGTGTTTGGTCGTGAGATCGACCTGCCGGTTATTGCCGCGTTCCTGGCGATCATCGGTTATTCGCTCAACGACACGATTATCGTTTATGACCGGATTCGCGAAAACATGGGCAAGTACGCCAAGGATGGTTTCGCTGCGATTATCAACCGGAGCGTCAATGAAACCCTGTCACGGACGATCCTGACCTCGGGAACCACCTTGCTGGTGGTTGCCTCGCTGTTTGTCTTCGGCGGCGGGGTGATTCATAACTTTGCCCTGGCCCTGTTAGTTGGTGTGATTGTCGGTACCTATTCGTCCATCTTTGTCGCCAGTCCGTTGCTGATTTTCTGGGAAGATTACAAGCGTAACCGGCGGTCGTCGGCACCGGCCAAGGGGGGTGCCTGATGAAACGCAAGGAGACCCTGATCCTTGTCATCGTTGCTCTGATCATCGGTCTTCTGGTCGGGGTGATCGCCTACAACTTGGGCGGCAAGGCCAACCAGAATCCCGTTCCGCAGCAGGGGAGCGCACCTCCGCCGACCGTTAATTATCAGCAACAGATCCAGATTCTACAGGATGTGGTTGCCAGGGAGCCGGGCAATCGCAATGCCTGGATCCAGCTCGGCAACAACTATTTTGATTCCAACCAGCCGGTTCAGGCCGTCGATGCCTACGCCAAGGCCCTCGAGCTCGATGGCAACGATCCGAACGTCCGGACCGACCAGGGGGTCATGTTCCGCCGGCTCGGCTGGTACGACAAGGCCGTGGCGAATTTCGAACAGGCCAGCAAACTTCAGCCCCAACATGCCCAGAGTCTTTACAATCTCGGCCTGGTTTACATGCAGGATCTCAAGGATTTCGACAAAGCGACCGATGCATGGGAACGTTTCCTCAAGGTCAATCCGTCCGGCCCAGGGGCCGATCTGGCCCGTCGTAACCTGGAGGCGATTCGCAATCAGCAGCCAATGGGCAAACCATAACAGGTTCATTCCTCGCCGGGCCGGACACGGCTTGTTCGGCCCGGCCTGTTTCCGGGCAGCCATGACAGTGCAACTGATCTCTCTCCTTGCATTGGCCGCCCTGTTGTCCGGCGAAGAGCTCTCCGGAGCCGTGCAGCCCGCCGGCAACCGGCGGAGCGTCAGCAGCGCCGCAGCCATCGAGCGACAGTCTTTCGCCGCTCGGCGCGTCCCTCAATCCGACATCCTCAGCTATCCGCCGCAATTCAATCAGCCACTGGCAGACGTAGGTCCGCAATGATCTCATGCGCTCAGTCCAACTGGTTGCCGCGCTGCGCGACTGTTGACCCGAAGGCAGTAGCGTTGCTGTGCCAGGATTTCGGCCTCAGCCGGGAACTGGCCAGCGTGCTGGTCGCCCGTGGATTTGATGACCCGGAGCGAACCGCTCAGTTTCTGACCGATGGCCTGCGACAGCTGCCCGACCCTTTTTTACTCAAGGGGATGTCCCGTGCGGTCCTGCGTCTTGAGCAGGCCTTGCAGAGCGATGAACTGATCATCATTCATGGTGATTACGACGTTGACGGGATCACCGCCTGCACCCTGCTGGTCACGGTGCTGCGGCAGCTCGGCGGCCGGGTGGATTTCCACATCCCGTTGCGGATGGAGGAAGGCTACGGTCTTTCGTCCCAGGCATTGGAAGCCGCCCAGGCAGCCGGTGCGGCCGTCGTGGTCTCGGTCGATTGCGGGGTAACCGCGCTCGAAGAAGCCGAGCTGGCCCGGAGTCTCGGTCTTGACCTGATTATTACCGATCACCATCAGCCCAAATCGTCGCTGCCGGCCGCACTGGCGATTCTCAACCCTCACCAGCCGGGTTGTGAGTTTCCGGGCCGTAACCTGTCCGGAGTCGGTGTGGCGTTTTTCCTGGCGGCCGGTTTGCGCAAGCAACTCCGGGAAAGCGGCTATTTCGACTCCCGACCTGAACCCGACCTGCGCCAGCAACTCGACCTGGTGGCGCTCGGGACGGTCGCCGACCTGGTTCCCCTGCATGGCGTCAACCGGATTCTGGTGCGATCCGGTCTTGCCATGCTGCAAAACACTTTACGGGTCGGCCTGCAGGCCCTGAAACAAGTCGCCGCGGTCAAGCAGGTCGATTGTGGCAGTGTCGGATTTCGCCTCGCTCCTCGTCTCAATGCTGCCGGTCGCCTTGACGATGCGCGTCTGGCGGTCGAGCTGTTGTTGACGGAAGATCTTGCGTTTGCCCGGCAGACAGCAGCCGAGCTCGACCAGGTCAACCTGCAGCGCCAGCAGCTTGAACAGCAGATCCTTGACCAGGCGGTGGCCCGGGTCGAGGCTTCAGGTCCGCTTGCGGAACGGTTCAGTCTGGTGCTGGCAGACGCCGCCTGGCACCAGGGGGTGATCGGGATCGTCGCCAGCCGTCTGGTGGAGCGATTTTACCGACCGGTCGTGCTCATTGCCCTCGATGGCGAACTCGGCAAAGGCTCGGCCCGCTCGATCAGCGGATTTCATCTCTTCCAGGGTTTGCAGCAGTGTTCGGCAACGCTGACCGCGTTCGGCGGGCATGAATACGCGGCGGGCCTGGCATTGCCGGCCGGTCAGTTGGAGGCTTTCTCGAGCGCATTCGAAGCGGCGGCGCACAGCCAGCTCGGTTCAGCGGAACTGACCCGGAGCAGGTTTTACGATCGGGAGCTTCTGCTGGAAGATATCAGCGAACCGCTGGCCTGTGAGCTGGAGCTCCTCAATCCATGTGGTGCCGGCAATCCGGAACCGGTTTTTCTGGCAACCGGCCTGTGCGCTCAGCAAGTCAGACGGGTTGGTACACATCATCTACGGCTACAGTGCCGTCAGGGAGGCTACAGCTTTCCCGCGATTGCTTTTGGCATGGCCGAGCGGATTGAGCAGTTTTCCGCCCCCTTCGATATCCTTTTCAGCCTCTCGTTCAACGAATGGCAGGGGCGTCGCGTACTGCAACTGCGGATCAGGGATGTCCGGCCGGCCGGCTGAGGAGGATGGTCCTTGCCAGCGGCAGGTCCGGGATTCGGCAGCTGCTCTGGACGATCGCTTCGGCGGTTTCGCCCGGGGTGAGAAACGTTTTTTCCATCGTTAACCCAGTCTCAGGTCGTTGGCCAGGTTGCGCCAGGCCGGCAGCGAGCGTTCGATGACTTCCAGTTCGATGCAGTAGGCGATGCGGAAGTAGCCCGGCGCCCCGAAACCGCTGCCGGGAACCAGCAGCAGGTTGTGTTCCTGGGCCTTGCGGACGAAGGCAACGTCGTCGCTCAGGGGTGATTCGGGGAACAGGTAGAAGGCGCCATCCGGCTTGACCATCTTGAAGCCGAGGGTGGAGAGTTCCTGATAAAGCAGATCACGCTTCTGCTGGTAATCGTCGATGTCGACGCTGGCGTCCTGCAGGTGCGCGACCAGGCGCTGGGCCATGGCCGGGGCATTGACGAAGCCGAGCACCCGGTTGCAGAAGACCGCACCCTCCATGAACTCTCCGAGGTCTCGCAAGCCGGGGCTTGCGGCGAGGTAACCGATCCGTTCGCCGGGCAGGGCGAGATCCTTGGAGTGCGAGGTGACGATCACCGAGTTGTCGATGCTGGCAAAGACCGGCGGCACCTGCTTGCCGTCGAAGGCGATCCGGGCGTAGGGTTCGTCGCTGATCACCAGCAGCGGGCGGCCGAATTGCTGCTCCTTGCGCTTGAGCAGTGCATCGAGGGCCTGGAGATCGGCTTCCGGATAAATGACCCCGGTCGGATTGTTCGGTGAGTTGATGATCAGCGCGGCGGTCTTTTCGTTGATCGCCGACTCAATGGCAACGAGATCGAGCTGGAAGTCTTCCTTGCGGGTCCAGACCTCGCGCGGGACGCCGCCGTGGTTGTCGATGTAAAACTTGTATTCGACGAAATAGGGCGTCAGAATGATAACCTCATCGCCCGGGTTGAGGATGGTTTTCAGCACCACGTTGAGAGCGCCGCCGGCACCGCAGGTCATGATGACCTGGTTCGCCTTGACCGGCTGCCCGGAGGCCGAGGCCAGCTTGGCGGCGACCGCGCCTCGGGTTGCATCGTAACCGGCGTTGTTCATGTAGCGATGCATGCCGGGCTCCGGAGCTTCGGCCAGCTTTTTCAGCTCGGCGTTGAACGCGGCCGGCGGATCGACGGTCGGATTGCCGAGGGTGAAGTCGAAGATATTCTCCGCACCGTGGATCTCGCGCAGGCGGGCGCCTTCCTCGAACATCTTGCGTATCCAGGAGGCGCGTTCGATGAACGTTTTTACTTTGTCGGCTATGGGCATGATGGGTCTCCTCAAACAATGCTCTCCGGAGTTTAGCGGTCAGCCCGGCAAGAATCAAGCTGATTTGCAACCGGAATGAACGGATAACTGGGGTTCTGATGGTCAGTGCGAACAAATTCCGCGGCTGCCTGCTTGGGGTGCTGTGTGGCGACGTGCTCGGTGCGCCGGTCGAGGGGCTCAGCGCCGCACAGATTCGACGGCGGCATGGCCGGGTAACCGCAATCATCCCCGGCGCCGATGGCTTCGCACGCTATACCGATGATACTGAAATGACCCTGTCTCTGGCCCGTTCGTTGGTCCGTTGTGACGGTCGGGTCGATGCCGCCGATTGTGCGGTCGCCTGCGCCGCGGACTTCGATCCGCAGCGCGGCTACGGCCGGAGTGCCGTGACAGTCCTGCAAGCCTTGCAGGCGGGGGCCGACTGGCAGCAGACCGGAGAGCTGCTGTTTCCCGGCGGTTCGTTCGGCAACGGTGCGGCGATGCGCATCGCGCCTCTGGGATTGCTCTATGGTACCGCACCCCCTGCGGTCCTGCGCCAGGCCGTCAAGGACGCCGTCGCAGCGACTCACGTTCACCCGGAGGCCATCGAGGGGGCCGTGCTGCTGGCCCGAACGATCGGCCGCGCCCGGGATCTGGAACCGAGTCAGGCTGACTCGTTGCGGCCAATCCTGACTGAACTGTCGGCATTGTGTCAGTACGGAGCGCTCACCGAGCGTCTGGGGCTGGTAACAGATCTGCTCCGGCAACAGATAGCGGTTGCTGTGGCGCAGCGTCAGCTCGGCTCGGGAGTACGAACCCTCGATTCGGTCCCTTTTGCCATCTATCTCGCCCTGCGTTTTGCGGCCGAGCCGTTGGCAGGCTTGCTGGCTGCTGTCAATGCCGGTGGCGATACCGATACCGTGGCGGCGATGAGCGGAGCGATTCTGGGCGCCTTGCATGGCGATCATGCATTCCCTGAGGCCTGGCTCGGTCGGCTGGAGAGCGGAGAGAATGGCCTAGAGGGGGTGCTGGAACTGGCGGGCGGATTGTACCGATTATTCGCTCAGTATCGCAGCGGGAATATCGCTTCGTAAGGTTCTGAAATGGGAGACTGACGTTGATTTTTCACCTTCGATAAGTTACATTTGCCGCTCTTCAGCACGATTACAGGGGGTCATGGTGGATCAGGACAAACTCAAAGCATTACGCGAGCAGATTGACGCGATCGACGATCAGTTCCTCGAACTGCTCAACCAGCGCGCCAAACACGTTATCGAGGTCGGCAAGATCAAGTCCGGCTCATCGGCGGATTTCTATGTGCCGAGCCGCGAGCAGGCGATTTACCAGCGGTTGGCCAGCCAGAATACCGGACCCTTCCCGGAAGAAGGTATCCGCCGGATTTTTCGCGAGATCATCTCGGCTTCCCTGGCCCTGGAAGAGAAGATGAAGGTCGCGTTTCTGGGTCCTCTGGCGACCTTTACCCATGTCGCGGCCATGCAGCAGTTCGGTCTTTCCGCTCAGCTGGTGCCGCAGAAGAGCATCCCGGCGGTGTTTGACGAAGTGCTCCGCGGGCGCGCCAACTATGGTGTGGTCCCGGTCGAGAACTCCACCGAGGGGATCGTCTCCCACACCCTCGACATGTTCATGGACTCGGACCTGCAGATCAATGCCGAGATCCTGCTGGAGATCTCCCACGACCTGCTTTCGCTCTCCGGCGACATGGGGCGGATCCGCAAGGTCGTTTCACATCCCCAGGCGTTGGCCCAGTGCCGGGCCTGGCTGGAAGAAAACCTGCCGGACACCCCCCTGGTCGATGTCGCCAGCACCGCCCTGGCCGCCCAAATGGTCGCCGAAGACGAGACGGCTGCGGCGATCGCCAGTGAGCAGGCCGGGACCCAGTACGGATTGAAAGTGGCGAAGCACAAGATCGAAGATAATCCGAACAACTATACCCGCTTCCTGGTTATCGGCCGCAATACGCCGGCGCGTAGCGGCAAGGACAAAACCTCGGTGATGTTCAGTGTCAAGGACGAACCCGGCATTCTGTACCGGATGCTCGAGCCGTTCAGCAGCCGTGGGGTCAACCTGTCGAAGATCGAGAGCCGACCGCTGCGCAAGAAAGCCTGGGAATACATCTTCTTCCTGGACCTGGAAGGGCATATCGATGAACAGCCGATCTCAGACGCGGTCGAAGATTTGAAACAACATTGCCAGTTTCTCAAGATTCTCGGCTCCTATCCCCGGGTACGTTGATTTATGTCTAATCAGAGCTTTTATATCCCTCGCCTGGCAATCCTCGGGGTCGGCCTGATCGGCGGCTCTCTGGCGCTCGCCCTCAAGCAGGCCGGGGTCGTCGGAGAAGTGGTCGGCATCGGCCGCGGCCTGGCCAACCTGGAGAAGGCCCTGGAGTTGGGGGTCGTCGATCGTTTCACTCAGGATCCGTTCGACGGGGTCGCTGATGCCGACCTGGTGTTCATGGCGACCCCGGTGACCTCGCTCGGGCCGATGGCGGAAAAGATTCTGCCGGCCATGAAACCGGGGGCGATCCTCACCGATGGCGGTTCGGTCAAAGGGGCGGTCATCGAGGCAATCGAGCCGCTGGTGCCGGACGGTGTCCAGTTCGTGCCGGGACACCCGATTGCCGGGACCGAAAAGAGCGGGGCTGAAGCCGCCTTCCCGACCCTTTTCCAGGGGCGGCGCTGTATCCTGACCCCGACCGCGTCGGTTTCCGCTGAGGCGCTCGAAGTTGTTCGCCAGCTGTGGCTGCACGCTGGCAGCGAGGTGGTGGTCATGGAAGCCGACAAGCACGACCGGATCCTGGCAGCGATCAGCCACCTGCCGCACATGGTCGCTTATGCGCTGGTCAACGCGGTCGGTTCCTATGACCGCTTCGAGGAGAATATCCTCGAATATTCGGCTGGCGGGTTCCGCGATTTCACCCGCATCGCCTCGTCCGATCCGACCATGTGGCGCGACATAGCCCAGACCAACCAGGAAGCACTGCTCGAAATGATCGAATTGT
>DATFMT010000050.1:0-15581 GCA_035266745.1 Geothermobacteraceae bacterium
GGGGGAACCGTGATCATGGGGCGACGGACCTTCGAGTCGCTGCGCGGCCCTCTTGACAAACGTTACAACCTGGTCATCAGCCGCACCCTTCCGGAGCTGCCCGGCGCCACGGTTTGTCGCAGCTGGGAAGAGGCCATACAGGTCGCAAGGCAACTGGCAAAGGGGATCTGGGTCATTGGCGGGACCGACATCTATCGCACGGCCCTCAAGGAGAGCCAGCAGCTGATCGTTTCCTGGGTTGAAGGAGATTATCCTGGCGACGTTCGGTTCCCCGCACTCTGGCGAGTCGATTGGGAGTTGCTCTGTCAGACGAGCTACCAGGGGTTTGTCCAGAGCCGCTATCGCCGCTTAAAGCACAGCCTCAGCCTTGACGAGGTGCGGGCTGCCGGACCTTTGGTTACACCTTTTCCGTACTGATCTATGTTCAGTGCGTTGACTCAAACTGACAAAGGCCACATCAGAAAAGATGTGGCCTTTGTCAGTTTGGTTCTTGAGTCGTCGTATCAGACGACTGGTGTCAGGACTTTGTTGACGAGATCCAGTTTCCGGTAAAAACAGGTTTCACGAGTATTGCCGGAGGCTGGATTTTTGGTGTGACAGGCCCCGCCACCCTGGGGTTCGACCAAATAGATCAGGGCATCCTGGTCGCAGTCGGTAAAAATATCGACAATTTTCAGAAAATCCCCCGAGGTTTCCCCTTTGGTCCAGAGTTCATTGCGGGACGTCGACCAAAAGGTTGCCATCCCCTTTTGCAGGGTCGTGGCAAAAGCCTCGGCGTTGACATAAGCGAGCATCAGAACCCGGCCATCCTTGACATCCTGAACCACCGCCGGGACCAGTCCGCCGCGTTTTTCAAAAGCGATGCAAAGTTCAGAGCCTTCTTCGAGCAGTTTCTTATCCATCATTCTCTCCTTTAGAATTTTTTCGCTTTGACCATGTCCTGGGTGAACACTTTAGGCGCCGGGACCGGAACAATACCGTCAACGCCAAGCCGCAACAGCTTTGGGGCCAGGATATTCAGCTGCGATTCACGAATGACCGCCGCAACAGAACGCCAGGCCTCATCAACTACCGGACTGACGGTCGGTGAAATCACCGAAGGGAGCATTTTTTCCACCTGCTCGAGGACCGCGGTTGGCACATCCATAAAGACCATGTAGACCGGCTCGCGCTCAGCCTGCAGCACAGCGTCCAGACAGATGCGGATATCTTCCATCTTTTCCAGCTTCGCAGCATCCTTGATGGATTCCGGGTTGGCGATCAACTGCGGGTTGGACGTGAACAGTTCCGCGACAATATTGTTGCCGTTAGCCTTGAGGGTCGCGCCGGTCTCGGTGATATCAGTAAAAGCGTCACACTCCCCCATATTGACCTTGGCCTCAGTTTTCCCCTCACTGCGCAGGATCTGGATATCCACGACACCGTGGAGTTCGGCCATCCGGCGTCTGGTCAGGTTCGGCAGCTCGGTGGCGATGATCTTCCCTTCGCAGTCGGCGGCCGTTTCGATTCCCAGCTCGGGGCGGGATGCCAGCACCAGCCGTGATGGTTGGTTGGTATACTTGGAAAAGATGAAGTCGCCAAGCACCTCAACACTCTCTTCCATCCCGGCCTCAAACACATAGTCCTTGCCGGTGACACCGCAGTCGACAATACCGTCACGGACCTTCTGTGGCATTTCCTTGCGATCGAGAACGCGAAAGACGACATCGGGATCATAGGAGGTGGTCAGTTCATACTGACGCCCTTTTTTCAGCGGCCGGCCCGATTTTTCCAGCAGGCGCATGACCTGCTCGTTAAGACTTCCAGATGGGATACCGAAGTAGAGAATTCCTTCTTTCTTTCCGTATTTCATGACATTTCCTTCTGTTTGGTTATGATACTTTCTGTGCCTTACTCCCCGAATCAATCCGTGCATTCTGCCAAGAAGATCGGCAAACATCAACGCTTGTTTCAGACACGCACCTGAAGGGGCAGATTCACCTCAGGCATGATTCAGTAATCGGCATGTGAACAAAAGCCCCGAACTGTGGTCCGGGGCTCATGAGCATTGTAAAACCTCGGGTCAGTAACTATCATGCCGCTTACTCTGGTTTTCAAACCGAGTGTACTGGCCACGGAAGGTCATATTCACCGTCCCGATCGGACCATTACGCTGTTTGCCGATGATCACTTCAGCGTCCATCTCATGCCCCTTGTCACAGGTTTTTTCCCGATTTCGGCACTCCTCGCAATAAACCGCTTCGCGGTAAACAAACATGATGACATCGGCATCCTGTTCAATGGCTCCCGACTCACGCAGGTCGGCCATGATCGGACGCTTGTCGGTGCGGTTTTCGAGGGATCGATTGAGCTGTGACAGGGCCACCACCGGCACGCTCAGCTCCTTAGCCAGGGCCTTGAGCGAGCGGGATATTTCCGAGATCTCCTGCTGGCGACTTTCGGAATTATGTCCGGACATCAATTGCAGATAGTCGACCACGATCAGGCCGAGGTTTTTTTCCGCCTTGAGCCGCCGGGCCTTGGCGCGCAGTTCCAGGACCGAGATCGCCGGGGTATCATCGATGTAAACCGGTGCTTCGGCAAGCATACCGGCGCCATTGGTCAGCTTCGGCCAGTCCGAATCGCCAAGATGCCCGGTCCGCAAGCGGCTGGCATCGACGTGCGACAGGGAACAGAGCATTCTCTGAACCAGCTGCTCCTTGCCCATCTCGAGGGAAAAGACCACGGTCGTGACCGGCTTGTCGGTTTTCACCGCGGCGTTTTCGACCAGATTCAGACAAAAGGCGGTTTTCCCCATGGACGGGCGACCGGCCACTATGACCAGGTCACCCGGCTGCAGGCCGGCGGTCATGGTATCGAGATCGGTAAAGCCGGTCGGCACCCCGGTGACCAATTCCTTGCGATCGTAGAGCTGCTCGATCGCCTTGAAGGTATCCTTGAGGATCTCCCGGGTCGAAAAATAGGAGGGTCGGGTCCGCATCCCGGTAATCTCGAAAATCGACTTCTCAGCCCAGTCGAGCACCTCCTCGACCGCACCGCCTTCGAAACCCTTGGTGGCGATCTCGGTCGCGGTATGAATCAGGCGCCGCGAGATCGACTTCTCTTTGACCAGCTTACTGTAGTAGGCAATATTGGCGGCGGTTGGCACATAATCGACCAGACTCGCCAGATAAGCGCTGCCACCGACGCTGTCAAGGGCGTTATTGGTCTTGAGGGCGGCCGTCAGAGTGACCAGATCGGCAGGCTCGCCTTTTTCGGACAGTTCGATCAGGGATGAGAAGATGGTGCGATGACTTTCGCGGTAGAAATCATCCGGAACCAGGATTTCCAGAGCCTTGTTGAGCGCTTCATTATCGAGGAGGACCCCCCCGAGAACAGACATCTCCCCTTCCAGACTTTGCGGCGGGAGACGATGGGAGGCAGCGGATTCCATGGGCGGACCTCCTGAACAGACAAGCGGTCCGAAGGGATTCCCTTCGGACCGCTCACAGATGATTATTCTTCTTCGGCAACAACGGTCAGCTTGATGGTCGCGGTGATCCCGGCATCAAGTTTGACGGTCACTTCATGTTCGCCGAGCGACTTGATCGGCTCGGTCAGCTGAATCCGCTTGCGATCGATTTCAATCCCTTTGGCGGCCAGTTTTTCCTCGAGTTCCATGCTGGTCACGGCGCCGTAGAGCTTGCCTTCTTCGCCGGCCTTGTGAGTCGATTCGAGCGGAGCGGCCTCGATACGTTGCTTGAGAACTTCGGCAGCCTCGGTGACCCGCTGGCGCTTACGCTCCAACTGGCGCTTCTGGTGCTCAAGTTCCTTGACATTGCGGGAATCGGCCACAACCGCCATCCCCTGAGGAACCAGGTAGTTTCGGGCATAGCCCGGTTTGACCTTGACCTGGTCGCCAATCGTACCCAGCCCGTCCACATTTTCAGTTAGTATGATTTCCATGATGATCCTCCACTTGAGGTTTATGTCTTTTTAATCCGGGGCTTGCGGAAATCTGCCCACATGTCAAACACGCCGATGGCAGTTACGATCATCGGCATCGGGTTCAAAAACGCGATCAGGGTGTAACCGAGCGCCCTGAGCATGGGTGACACCTGCTTTTTCTGGAAAAAGAAGGTCACCACAGCCAGCCCCTGCAAAAAGTAGATCGGCAGGAACACGACCAGCAGGTTTAAACCGAGCAAACGCGGCACTCCGCTGGCGAATGCAACTGCGAAGCCTGCTGCGATCAGCGGCCAGACCATAACTTCCGGCACCGACCAGCTTGAAAACGCCGGTCCGATGACCAGATAGCGTCCTTCGGCTCTAAGCGACAGCAGGAAGACCTGCAGGAGCAGCATCGCTCCGAAAACAGTAACCGTCCAGGCTGGCAGGGTTTGCTTGAGAAACGTCCCCATGCTGGTGACCGCCGCCCGGTACTGATCCTGTTGCTCGATCGAGAGGTTGCTGTCGTTGGCCAGATTCAGAGCCAGCTTAATTTCACTGTCGACATACTGGCCGATCGACTTGGTCAGTGATATCTCCTGCTGAGCGGTGAAAATCACCAGTGCCAAGGTAGCAATCGCCAAAGCCAGACCCAGGGTGGCCACCACAGCACGGTCCCAGCTCCAGCTCTTCAGCAGCAACGCCGGCAGCAGCAGCGAGACGGAGCCAAACTGCAGCAGGTAAGACAGCAGACTCGTCGGTCCTCCCAGTACCAGCAGGGCCGCCAGCACCAGGGCGGTCGCCAGTCCGGCAGCCCGCAAACCCTGACGCATGGCGAGATAAACGATCGGAAAGGGTACGACGAGATTCAGCAAAACACCGATCGGACCAGCACCACTCGCTACCGACTGCAACAACAGGGTTATGACTGCCGCGGCAAGCAACGAAAGCAGGGACTTGGGCATGACGGAATCCAGGGCTTAGATCAGGCCCTTAACCCAGCTTTGAGTGGCTGGCCGAAAATGGCAGCAGGGCAATATTACGGGCCCGCTTGATGGCTTCGGTCAGTTTACGCTGGTGCGTCGCGCAGTTGCCGGAAATACGCCGCGGAACGATTTTGCCACGCTCCGAAATGAAATATTTGAGCCCGTCAATCTGCTTGTAGTTGATGGTCAGGGTCTTATCTGCACAGTAGCGGCAGCCTTTACGCCGGGTGAAACGACGACGCTGGGGGCCACCTGTTCTTTTCTGAAATGCCATATCTTGAATCCTCCGTAAGTCGCTAACTGTTATCAGGCGTCAGCCTGAGCCTCCTCATCGGCCTTTTCGTCGTCGGCGGCATCCTGCTCGGCCGCTTCGGGCGCCTTGGCTTCGGCCGGTGGCTCGACATAACCTTCTTCCAGGTAAATGGTCTGGAATTTCAGCACCATCTCGTCGATCCGCAGACGGCGCTCGAATTCGGCGATAACGTCAGCATCGGCCTTGTAGATCAGCAGGACATAGGTGCCGCGAGCCTGTTTCTTGACCAGATAAGCGAGCTTCTTGGTGCCCCAGTTGTCGACTTTGAGAATCTCTGCCTGCTGCTGTTCCAGCAGGCCCTTCAGTTTCTCAACACTCTCTGTCAGTTCATCCCCGGCCAATTCCGGGTGCAGAATGACAATTGATTCATAGGTACGCATGAAATGCCTCCTCATGGGTTTGTAGCCCCGGAACCAATCCGGAGCAAGGAGCGGCGTCGAAACGCCAGCAAACAAAGAACTTGTTTATCTATCATAACCACCGGAACATTGCAACGCTTTTCAGACGCAACCAACCGGGGCTCTCAAACATTGAAACGGAAATGCATGACGTCACCGTCACGGACGCAATACTCTTTTCCCTCAAGTCGCATCAAGCCTTTTTCCTTGGCGCCGGCCTCCCCTTTGCAACGGATATAATCTGCGTAGGCAATGACTTCCGCACGAATAAAGCCCTTTTCGAAATCGGTATGAATCACGCCGGCGGCGCGGGGCGCCTTGCAACCGGCTGGAATTGTCCAGGCCCTGACTTCCTTGACCCCGGCGGTAAAATAGGTCTCCAGCCCGAGCAGTTTGTAACCGGCCGCGATCATCCGGTCGAGACCGGATTCAGCCAGACCTAGCTCGGCAAGAAACTCGCCCTTCTCTTCGTCCGGCAGTTCCGAGATTTCCGCTTCGATGTTGCCGCAGATACAGACCAGTTCAGCCCCCTCTGCCTCGGCATAGGCCTGCAACCTTTCGACAAATTGATTCCCTTCGGCCAGATCGCCTTCGCCGACATTGGCGACATAAAGCACCGGCTTGTTGGTAATCAGGTGCAAGCCGGCGAGTTGCGAGAATTGTTCGGGGCTCAGCTCAGCAGCCCGCGCCGGTCGCCCCTGGTTGAGGGTTTCGCGAACCACCTCCAGGGCTGCCAGTTCAGCCTGGGCAGCCTTATCACCGCTCTTGGCCAGTTTGCCGATCCTTAACAGGCGTTTCTCAACCGAATCGAGATCGGCCAGATTCAATTCAGTCTGAATCACTTCGACATCGCGCAGCGGGTCAACCGAACCATCGACATGGACAACATTCTCGTCCTCGAAACAACGGACAATATGCGCGATCGCGTCGACCTGACGAATGTGGCCGAGAAATTGGTTGCCAAGACCCTCCCCCTGACTGGCGCCGCGGACCAGACCGGCGATATCGACAAACTCCATAGTCGTCGGCAAAACCCGCTGCGGGTTGACGATCTCGGCCAGGGCGTCGAGCCGTTCATCGGGCACCGAGACGATACCGATGTTCGGTTCGATGGTGCAAAAAGGGTAGTTGGCCGATTCGGCGCCGGCCGCAGTCAGGGCGTTAAATATGGTCGACTTGCCGACGTTCGGCAGCCCGACAATCCCGCATTTGAATCCCATAATGGTTCTTTCTGCAAAAGAAGATAGCCGGGGCGACTGCCCCGGCTATCGGTACGACTCGATCTGGTTGCGCCGATCAGACCAGCAGCGGAGCAATAACCAGCGACACGACGCTCATCAGCTTGATAAGGATGTTCATCGCCGGGCCGGAGGTGTCCTTGAACGGGTCGCCGACGGTATCGCCGATAACGGCAGCAGCGTGGGCATCGCCACCCTTCTTCTCACCGTCGACTTTGCCCTGCTCGATGTATTTCTTGGCGTTATCCCAGGCACCACCACCGTTGGACATCATCAACGCCAGCAGCACACCGGCGAGGGTGGCACCGGCAAGCATGCCGCCCAGCGCTTCGGCGCCGAGGATGAAACCAACCGCAACCGGAGCGACAACCGCAACTACACCCGGCAGGACCATTTCCTTCAGGGCCGCAGCAGCGGAGATATCGACACATTTCTGGGAATCAGGCTTGACCCCCTCCTTGCCTTCGAGCAAGCCCGGAATCTCGCGGAACTGGCGACGGATTTCGTCAACCATCTTGCCGGCCGCGCGACCGACCGAGGTCATGGTCAGGGCGCCGATGAAAAACGGCAGAACGCCGCCAATCAGCAGGCCGATGACCACCCGGGGCTCGATCAGGTTGATCGCCTTGAGCCCCACCGTGGTGGCATAGGCGGAGAAGAGCGCCAGGGCGGTCAGGGCGGCGGAACCAATCGCAAAGCCCTTGCCGATAGCGGCGGTGGTGTTACCGATGGCGTCGAGGCCGTCGGTGATCTTGCGAACCTCGGGACCAAGGCCGGCCATTTCCGAGATGCCGCCGGCATTGTCGGCAATCGGACCATAGGCATCGACGGTCATGGTGACACCGACCGTGGCCAGCATGCCGACTGCGGCGATACCAATGCCATAGAGACCGGCAAAAGCATTGGCGACAAAGATCGAAATACAGATGATCAGGATCGGCAGCGCGGTCGACTCAAGACCGACCGCCAGACCGGTGATGATATTGGTCGCCGGACCGGTTTTACTCGCTTCGGCGATCCGGATCACCGGACCGTGAGCGGTATAATATTCGGTAATCTGCCCGATGGCGATGCCGGCCAGGGTGCCGGCCAGGATGGCCCAGAAAACCCCGGTGGCGATGCCGAGCATCTTGATGACGACAAAAGCGGCAACCAAAAAGCCACCAGCGGCGACGAAGGTCGTGTAGTGCAGCGCCTTGGCGGGATCCATCGACTTGAGAACCTTCATCGACGCGATACCGATCACCGAGAAGACCAGTCCGACCATCGCCAGCGCCAACGGCAGCAGCATGGCCGCCGACTGAGTTTGCAGAACATTGACGTTGCTGCCGATCTTGAGCAGCAGTTCGGGTCCGGCGGCAGCGGCGATCGCAATGGTGGCAATAACCGAGCCGACATAGGATTCAAAAATATCGGCGCCCATCCCGGCGGTATCGCCGACGCAGTCACCGACGTTGTCAGCGATAACTCCCGGGTTGCGCGGGTCATCCTCGGGGATCCCGGCTTCGACCTTGCCAACCAGGTCGGCACCGACGTCGGCGGCCTTGGTGTAGATACCACCACCGACACGGGCGAACAAGGCAATCGACGAAGCGCCCATGGCGAAACCATTGATATACTTTGCGGTTTCCGGATTGCCGCCAAAAGCGATGTAGGCGATTCCGACGCCAACCAAGCCGAGCGAGGCAACCGCGAGGCCCATAACGGCGCCGCCATTGAAGGAAACCTCCAGGGCTTTGGCCTGACCGAAGGCCCGGGCAGCCTCAGTAGTCCGCACGTTGGCGCGGGTTGCCGCCTTCATGCCGATAAAACCACAGGTCATCGAGCAAAGCGCACCACCGAGGAACGAAAAGGCGGTCTGAAAATTCATCCCCATGGCAATCAGGCCAAAGACCAGGACGATAAACACGGCCAGTACCCGGTACTCACGACCGAGAAACGCCATGGCGCCATTATAGATATCTTCGGAAATCTCTTTCATCCTGTCGTTGCCAACCGGTTGCGCCTTGACCATCATATACATGACAATCGCGATGACAAACCCGATAACACCCAGAATCGGTGCATACATCTGCAGTTCCATTGCCTTCAATCCTCTCTTTCGTTCTGTTTAAAATGCTAGTTAAACGGACAAATCCCGATTGTTGAATTCATTCATCGCTGCCGCCAACCCCTCACCGATCATGACCTGCAGGGCTTCGACAGCACCATCCAGCAGCCGATCCAACGATTTGCGCTCAGCGGCGTTGAACGGTTTCAGCACATGGCTGACGACCTCGCCTCCTTCGGCGGGGCGTCCGACACCTATCTTGCAACGGACAAAGTCGCCATGGCCGAGGACCTGACAGATATGCCGGATCCCGTTGTGACCGCCATGGCCTCCGCCGCATTTAAACTTGAGCTGCCCAAAAGGCAAATCGATGTCATCATGAATCACAATCAAATCCCCCGGATCAACACCGAGGGATTTGAGGGCAGAGCCGACACTCGCTCCGCTGAGATTCATAAATGTCTGCGGCAGCAAAACGGTGATTTCCTCGCCATTGCAGCGCCCGACACCAAAGACTGCCTGGTGTCCCTTTTTCTTCAACTGAACACCAAACCGCGATGCGAACCGCTCGGCGACCATAAAACCGATATTGTGGCGGGTTGCCTGGTATTGCTCCCCGGGATTACCCAAGCCGGCAACCAACTTCACAGAACCTCCGGTCAGGCTTCGTTGTCTTCCTCGTCGGCAACCACACCTGCGGCCTCGACGGCAGCTTCAATCGCTTCGCCTTCTTCCTCATCCTCGACCTTCTCGACCACCGGTGCAGTGCAGGTGATAACGGTAAAGTTGACATCAGCGGGCAGCTCGACGCCTTCCGGCAGGGCAACGTCCCCGACATGCAGGACATCCCCGACCTCAAGAGCAGTTATATCGATTTCTATGGTACTGGGAATGGCTGTCGGCAAGCAGACAACTTCAATCTCATGACGGACGATTTCGAGGTTGCCCCCTTCTTTTTCACCCTTGGACTTACCGACCGGGTGAACCGGAACCATGACGTTAACAGTACGCTGCATATCGATGGCGTGAAAGTCAGCGTGTAAAGGCTCACGCTTGATCGGGCCGACGACCATTTCCTTGAGGATGACCGCTTTACCGTCAAACGGACCCGCCCCCTTGAGAGTAAGCAAGGTGTTGAGTCCCGCCTCGGTATCCATCGCCTCATGCAGTTCCTTCGGATCGACGCTGATCGGGCAGGGTTCCATGCTGGTCCCATAAACCACGGCGGGAATTCTTCCCTGACGACGAAGTTCTCGGGAGACCCCTTTACCGGTCTTCTCCCTGACTGTTACTGTGAGATTTGCAGTTGCCATATCTTTGTATCCTCCGTTTAAACCTTTTAATTATCGTTTGTCAGCGCAATCGGTCAGACAAACAGAGAGCTGACCGACTCATCGCCGTGAATCCGCCGAATGGCTTCGGCCAATAGTTGCGCAACCGACAGGGATCGCAACTTCGGACATGCCGCAAGTTTATCCCCGGTCGGAATGGTGTTGGTAACCACGACCTCCTCAAGACAGCTCTGACTGATCCGCTCAAGCGCCGGACCGGACAGAACCGGATGGGTCGCTGTCGCATAGACCTCCTTGGCACCGTGTTTCTTGAGGGCCTCGGCAGCCTGGCAGAGGGTTCCTGCCGTATCTATCATATCATCGACAATCAGACAAATCTGATCTTCGACATCGCCGATAATGTGCATAACCTGCGACACGTTAGGTCCGCTACGTCGCTTATCGATAATCGCCAGACCGGCATCCAAGCGCTTGGCAAACGCCCGCGCACGCTCGGTGCCGCCGGCATCCGGTGAAACGACAACCAGTTTTTCCGACTGGAAGCGTTCCATGATATCGGCCAGGATGACAGGCGCGGCATAGAGATGATCGACCGGAATGTCGAAAAATCCCTGGATCTGCCCAGCGTGCAGATCCATCGTCACCACCCGGTCCATGCCGGCAGTTGAAATCAGATCAGCGACCAGTTTGCTGGTAATCGGGGTCCGAGGCGCTACCTTGCGATCTTGGCGGGCATAGCCGAAGTAGGGAATAACACCGGTGATACTCGCAGCCGAAGCTCGCTTGAGAGCATCGGTGGTCACCAGCATCTCCATCAGGTTGTTATTGGCAGGTGCACAGGTCGATTGAATCACATAGACATCACAGCCGCGGACATTTTCGCCAATTTCTACCATGACCTCGCCATCAGAGAAGGTCTTGATATTGGCCTGGCCTAACGGTACCGAGAGAGTACTGCAGATTTCATTGGCTAATTGAACATTGGAGTTACCGGTGAAAATTTTGAGTTTGTCCACGTCTGTAAACCTGCTTTCAGCTTGCCGAAAAAATAATGTAGGTCATGGTAACCCATGACCTATCCGGATAGAGTGGTTTTTGTAGCCAGGCAGTGAGAAACGATTACTATATTATTTTAGTTAGAAGTCAGCACTTGCTCCGCTTCAATCCCGGAAGGAGCACCGACCCGATAATTATGGCTGGGGCGCCAGGGATCGAACCTGGGAATGCCGGAATCAAAATCCGGTGCCTTACCGCTTGGCGACGCCCCAATATTTACTTACAAATACAAAAGTCCGAGCCTTTGCCGGCGTCAAGCCAACGGTGAAACCGCCACGGACCACCAACCAAAATCTTCAGTCAGACCAGTCGCAACCTGCTGTGCCAGCTCAAGGTCAGCGTACAAGCCGAAAACCGTGGCGCCACTCCCAGACATCAGCGCTCCCAGCGCTCCACGATCGCACAGTGCCTGCTTGACCTTGTCAATGAGTGGATAACGAGCGATTGTGACCTGTTCCAGATCATTATGAAGCAGGCGCACCAAACCCTCAGGCGTCCTGGGAAACTCGCGCAGTTTAGCCACATCGACGGGTGATGTCAACCTTAAATTTTGGTACACCCAGGCGGTAGAAACAGGCACCCCGGGGTTGACGAGAACATAGTGTAATGGAGGTAAACCGACCACCGGATCAAGCACATCACCGATACCGGTCGCCCAGGCCGACTGCTCCAGAATGAAGAAGGGAACATCCGCCCCCAACTTGACCCCAAGCTTCATCAATTCTTGCTTAGCCAATCCGAACCCAGCCGCCTGGTTCAACCCGAGCAGGGTCGCAGCCGCATCAGACGATCCACCCCCCAAACCGGCAGCAATCGGGATTCGCTTGTCCAACCTGATTGACACGCCCAAGTTCGTACCGACATGGTCAAACAGACTTCGCGCGGCACGCAGCACCAAATTATCCTCGGCAGCATCAAGGTCTGGATCAGTACAGGAAAATGCCGTTTTGCCGTCAGACGTCAAGCGCAGGCTGATCTGGTCAAACAGACTCACCCGCTGCATCAACATGGCCAGGTCATGATAGCCATTGGCATAACGCCCCTGGACATGCAGACAAAGATTGATCTTGGCCGGAGCAAGGAAAGTAAATCTGTTATTCATCATGAAGTTGCAATCCATCCCCAGATAATGTTGCTTGTTTTTTCCCGCACAACCTATCCCACTCTTGAACCGCCATCAAGCTGAAAATGTCCCCATGAATGCGAACGGCAAGTGGACAATTTCAGCCACAAGAACTCCCGCATGGCGAAATTTGGCCAGATTCACTGCTGGCGGCCTGAAATGCGCGGCTTTACGCCACTCGATTGTCACTTATATAAAAGCTTTCTAAAACTTGCCAAAGCTAAAAAGCTTGCAGACCCATCTACCTTGCTCGCCGGTAAAGAATATATTCCATTATTTCAGGTACTTACTCCCAACCTGAGTCTGCCAGCACTACAAACAATTAACTTCACGAGCTGCAAAGATCCATGTCGGCATGATGATCCGGCGCATCCGGCTAAAACATATAAAAAAATTTTATTATTATTTTTCCGATTGCCAGCAAAGGTCTATTTTTTCGGGTAAAATTGCTGACTTGAAAGAAATTTCAAAATTCCGTTTTAGACTTGTTCAAGTGAGTGGCATCGTAATTGCTCAATTGCTTAATTGTTCCACCCGCACGACGTTCGCGACAGTAGCCTGGCATTTCACCTTGATAGGCATACAGGGTGAGTGCTGGCAAATTTTTCAATGTTGCTTTTGGAGCGACATTTTCTACAACCCTATTGAATGAGGAGAGTAACATGTCAAAGAACAAGTTGTTAGTCGTCAGTCTCTTGATTGCCGTGACCATGGTCGCCACCGCCACGATTTCCATGGCCGCGCCGATCGTCATCAAGTTTTCCCACGTTGTTGCTGAAAACACCCCCAAGGGCCAGATGGCCACCAAATTCAGAGATCTTGTCAAGGAGCGTTTGGACGGCAAGGTCGTTGTCGAGGTTTTCCCTAACTCTCAGCTCTTCGGCGACAACAAGGTTCTCGAAGCGATGCTGCTCGGCGACGTCCAGCTCGCCGCACCCTCGCTGTCCAAGTTTAACAAATACACCTCTTCCCTGCAGATCTTCGATCTTCCCTTCCTGTTCAAGGACATGGCTGCCGTGGAAAGATTCCAGCAGGGTCCGGTCGGGCAGAAAATGCTGATGTCGATGGAAGGCAAGGGACTGATCGGCCTCGGCTACCTGCACAACGGCATGAAAGAGCTTTCCGCCGGTTCGCCGATTCGGGTCCCGACCGATGCCAAAAATAAGAAGTTCCGCATCATGAGTTCCGACGTTCTCGCCGCGCAGTTCGAAGCGGTCGACGCGATGCCGGTCAAGAAGCCTTTCTCCGAGGTCTTCACCCTGCTGCAGACCAACGCTATCGACGGACAGGAGAACACCTGGTCGAATATCTATTCCAAGAAGTTCTATGAAGTTCAGCCCTACATCACCGAAACCGATCACGGAGTCCTCGATTATCTGGTCGTCACTTCGACTGAGTTCTGGAATAGCCTGCCGGACGACATCCGCACCGAAGTCAAGAAAGCCCTGGATGAGGCGATTGCTTACGGCAACGAAATTTCCGCACAAAAAGCCATCAACGACCGTCAGCGGATCATCGATTCCGGCCGCTCCGAAGTTATTGAAATTACCGATGCCCAACGCCAGCAATGGGTTGATGCCATGAAACCGGTCTGGAAGAAGTTTGAAGACGAGATCGGCAAGGAATACATCGAGGCTGCTGTCAATTCGAACATGTAACAAAACATACTACTCGTGGGTCCCGTTCGGCGGGGCCCACGTTTTTTAGGCAGGAATTTTTCATAAGGACAGATTATGTTAAACAGAATAGTTAACAGCCTCGAAGAAACGATCATTTGTCTTCTGATGGCTTCCATGACCTTGTTGGTGTTTGTCGAGGTCGTGATGCGTTTCGTTTTCAATGAAGGGATTATGTGGGCCGAGGAACTGACCCTGCATCTTTCCGCCTGGATGGTGCTGTTCGGAGTCTCGTACGGCATCAAGGTCGGCGCGCATATCGGGGTCGACGCCCTGGTAAAAATTCTGCCGCCAAAAACACGGAAAGTTATCGGCTTTCTGGCCGTTTGTGCCTGCCTGTTCTACTGCGCACTGTTTATCGAGGGATCCTGGGTCTACCTCAAGAAGGTTTACAAGATTAAAATTGAACTTGACGATATGCCCATTCAGAAGTGGGCTGCACATAGCATCCTGTTGATCGGCATGGTCATGATCGCCTGGCGACTGCTGGGACTGATCTGGGGGATATTTACCGGGAAAAACGAAGGCTTCGTGCTCGCCGATGAAGCCAAGGAAAGCATGCACCTGGCTCAGGAAACCTCCCAGGCTGCCAGCAAGGGAGGAGACCAGGCATGACCATCGCAGCACTTTTCTTAATTTTACTTCTTTGCCTGCTGACCGGGATGCCGATCGCCTTTGCACTCGGACTTTCCAGTATCAGCACGATCCTGATGTTTTCCTACGATTCCCTGGCTTCGATCGCTCTCAAGCTGTTCGCATCCCAGTCGGAACATTACACTCTGCTGGCCATACCGTTTTTCATCCTGTCATCGACATTCCTGTCGACCGGCGGGGTTGCCAACCGGATTATCAACTTTGCCATCGACTGCGTCGGCTGGATTCGCGGCGGCCTGGCGATGGCCTCGGTTCTGGCCTGCATGATCTTCGCCGCGGTCTCAGGCTCTTCGCCCGCAACCGTCGCAGCGATCGGCTCGATCGTCATCGCCGGCATGGTACAGGCCGGGTATCCGAAACAAATGGCCGCCGGGGTCATTACCAACGCCGGGACCCTCGGCATCCTGATCCCGCCATCGATCGTCATGCTGGTCTACGCCGCGGCGACGGAAGAATCGGCGGCACGCCTGTTCATGGCCGGCTTTCTGCCGGGTCTGTTGATGGGCACCATGCTGATGATTGTCATTTACATTGTCGCCCGCGTCAAGGGGCTGCCGGCCCAGCCCTGGGTCGGTGCGAAGAATCTCGTGCGCTCCGGTGCCAGCGCCAGTTGGGGCCTGATGCTGATCGTCATCGTCCTGGGATCGATCTACGGTGGTATTTGCAGCCCGACCGAAGCCGCTGCCATATCGGCCGTGTACGCCTTCTTTATCGCTATTTTCATTTACCGTGACATGGGGCCGATCAAGGGAGAGAAATGGCGTAAAAACGAGGATGACGGCATCCCGCAAATTATCGTCCACAATTTGCTGCTGACCGCCAAGGCCCTGCCGCTGTCGCTGGTTCACAAGGATACCAAAAAGGTCCT
>DATFMT010000051.1:0-4598 GCA_035266745.1 Geothermobacteraceae bacterium
TCCCGGTCCTCCTCCTGACGCCCGGCGGCGACTCCGAGCAGGCTGGCGAGCTTTTTCAGCATACATCGCCCGCGGCAGGATTGCAGAAATAGCGGATGACATGGGCCTTCTCCAGGGTGATCATCCCCCCCGTCAGCAGCTTGTCGAGTTCCGGTAGCAGGGCATCGATCTTTGCCTGGGAATCGACCACCTCGACCACCACCGGCAGGTCAGAAGAAAGGCGCAACAATCGATCGGTATGCAGCTTGCTGCCAGCGCCGAAACCGGCCGCGCCGCGCAGCACCGTGGCTCCGGCCAGGCCATTCTCCATAAACAGCTCGAGCAGCACTTCGTAGAGCGGCCGCTTGCCGCTACGATCCGATTCGCCAATGAAGATACGCATCAGGATCAGATCACCCTCCAGCAACCTGGACATGACGGGACTCCTTTCTCAAGCAGCTGCTTTCACAAGAAAGCAGCTGGGTGAATGGCTCAGCAAAAAACGCCAGCGACACGGCGCGCCAGTGTCGGGGAGTGAGGTCCCACCGTACGCCGCCGGGGCGGCAGCAATGGCAGCAACGCTGCGGCCGGTGAGTGTTTGCGACACCATCAGAGTTGGCGCGCCAGGTAGATGCCGAGCCCGGCAAAGACAAGACACACGGTGACATTCAGCAATACGTTGGCACCTGCCTGCATATAACTCCCCTCTTCCAGCAGCCGGACGGTTTCATAGGAGAAGGTCGAAAAGGTGGTAAACCCACCCATGAACCCGGTGGTGATGCCCATCCGCACTTCCGGACTCATCAGGGTGCTGCGCAAGCTCCCTTCCATCAACAGACCGAGCAGGAAAGAACCGAGAATGTTGACGAACATGGTTCCATAGGGGAGGCTGCGTCCGACCAGCGCATAGACCCAGCCGGAGACCAGGTATCGGGAGAGGCAGCCGAAACCGCCGAAAACAGCAATGCTCAGCCAAGTCATGGGGTTATCCTCAAGGCAATAACTCGTGGGTAAAGGTTCGACATCATTATTCATTGTCGCTGGACCGCTGTCAACCGTCGCGACAGCGTCTGACCCGACTTGATTTTTCCCGCATGATTTGCTATTACTTTCTTAGCACTCGTCAGATCAGAGTGCCAACAGACTGGAATCAAAGGAGTTTAACCCGTCGCCATGACAACGTTACAACTGCCGATCGTCCCTGACGCCTTCGATCACTACATGACCCAGGTTAACCGCTTTGACCTGCTCAGCCGCGAGGACGAAGTGGCGCTGGCGCGACGCTACCGCCAGCATGGGGATATCGAGGCGGCGCACCGACTGATCACCAGCAACCTGCGCTTCGTCGTCAAGGTCGCCAACGAATACCGCCATTATGGTGTCAAGCTGATCGACCTGGTCCAGGAAGGCAACATCGGTTTGATGATGGCGGTGAAAAAATTCGACCCGGAACGGGGTATCCGGCTGATCTCCTACGCGGTCTGGTGGATTCGCGCCTATATCCAGAATTACATCCTGAAAAGCTGGTCGCTGGTCAAGATCGGCACCACCCAGGCCCAGAAGAAGCTGTTTTTCAAACTCAAGCAGACCAAGGCGGCGCTGCTGCGGTTGACCGGTCGGGAAGATGAGACCGAAATCGCCGACCAGCTCGATGTCAGGACCGATGAGGTTGCCGAGATGACTGCCCGACTCCGCTCGCGGGATGCTTCGCTTGACCTTGAACTGGTCGAAGGAGACGACTATACGCTGCTCAGCACCCTGGCCGACGAGCGGGAGAACCAGGAGGAGCTGCTCGCCGAGAAACAACAGCAGGATGTCGCCCGCGAACTGGCCGGCAAGGCGCTGGCCACGCTCAACGCCCGGGAACAGGAGATCATTCGCGCCCGGATTCTTGCAGACGACCAGTTGACCCTCCAGGAGCTGGCCGACCGTTTCGGCATCAGCCGCGAGCGGGTCCGGCAACTTGAACAGAATGCTTTGAAAAAAATGAAGGGGGCGCTTGGTCCCCACCCTGCCGGGAACCAGACCTGATCCAAATCGAGGGACACATTCACCAGGCCGCCGCCTTCGTGCAGCCAGTATTGCAAGCCGCCAGCCGCATCGTGCTCGAACAGCCAGAGCTGTTGAAGCGAAGCTGACCGGCCTGCTCTGCCGTGACCACGTGCTGATCGAGGAAATCCACGGGTGGCGAAAAACCTGGCCGTCACGACCCTGGCTGGGCTGCGCGACCTCTCCATTCAATGTATCCAGTTCACCTTGAGCGGCTCCCATCCGACCTGACCGGCACCACAGTCTGCAACCCACGCCAGAGCGAATTCCACCTAAGAAAAGGTCCGGTTTGCACCAACCTGCTGCTGAACAGGGGTTGATTGACTCCGGTTCAGAATCAATGTCTTTAAACCGGCGACCAACGCATAGGAAGCCCGTCCGGTCGACAGTGGTCGGGAAGTTCAATCGCAGGCAATCCGGAAAGGTGATGCTGTTGGTTTCGGGTATGGGGCGGTATTTGACCGTTGCTGGCACCGACCCGTACGATCATCACGCTGCGTCACAACTGCCAGCGAGCCTGCCGCCGGAAGCGAAACGTGAATTGCGGCTTATCTGCGAAAGGCGATTGACAAGAGAGGGCGCTTGCCGGCATTATCAGGCCTTGTCACATAATCCAAAGGACCGTTCTGACCATGCGTTATCTGTTGCTGATCATCCTGCTCTCCCTGACCCTGACCGCCTGCGGAAAACCTGCGACTACGCCAGCCCGAACCGCCAGCGACTATCTGACCGAGGGCGAGGCCATGTTCGACAAGGGGCTCTACGAAGACGCGATTGCCAACTGGGAAAAGGTCCGCGAGAGCTACTACTCTCCGGAGCTGAACATCATCGCCGAGCTGAAAATTGCCGAAGCCTATTATCTCGGAGAGAAATATCCCGAAGCGGCGGCGGCCTACGAAGATTTTCTCAAGCAACATCCGAATCATGACCGGGTTCCCGACGCCATGTACCAGTTGGGACTCGCCTACTA
Organism: Geothermobacteraceae bacterium; assembly: GCA_035266745.1. Lineage (GTDB taxonomy): Bacteria > Desulfobacterota > Desulfuromonadia > Desulfuromonadales > Geothermobacteraceae > DATFMT01. The sequence goes on from DATFMT010000051.1 coordinate 2,999, forward strand.
CAAGCAGATCCTGCCTCCCGACCGTGACCAGACCGCGACCCACAACGCCATGGTCACCTTCCAGGACCTGCTCAAGCGTTTCCCGGGAACCCGCGAGGGTGAAGAAATCAAGGTACTGATCAATCACTGCCAAGACTCGCTGGCCGCTCATGAGGTCGTTGTCGGTCGCTTTTACCTGAAGACAGATCGTTTCGATGCGGCTATCAACCGCCTGGAGGGGGTCTTCAAAACCTACCCGAACTATTACAAGCGCGACGAAGCCTGGTATTACCTTGGCCAGGCCTATGTGGGAAAAGGCGAGAAGGCTAAAGCCGTCAAGGCGTTCAACACCCTCATTGAGGATTTTGCCAGCAGCCCGTATATCAACAAGGCACAAAAGGCCCTGAAGAAATATTATTAAGAGTTTTTTTACCCAAATCTCGCAAATCCGACGCCCGTCCGGCCAGCCTGGACGGGCGTTTTTTATCCTGCCGACGTGCCGTAAAGCGGCATTTTGTCAGCATTTCCAAGCCTTTTACGGGCATCTTTTTCCTTGACTTGCCGTTTACGCCATATTATAAAAGTTTGCGCTGTATAACAGGGTTTTCAAAATGCACCTTCAGCCCCAACACGGAACATCAGAAACCGATTTTCAAGAACCTTAGCCTCTGATTTTCCTTATACTTTACAGCCTTTTATTTGAGTTGATTCGGTTATTTCAGGCCGTTTCACATTGTTTTAATCCGCACAGATTTTCGACCCAATTCGAACTCCTGCAAAATGCGGGGATTTCGACAATTACTTGAGGAGGAGAGAGAGTATGTCCGATTACGGAACACTGCAAGATCGCGTTCGTTGCAAGTCACTTCTGAGCAAAGTCTGCAAGGCAGAAGACACCATCCAACACTTCAAGCCAGGCATGAACCTCGGCTGGTCCGGCTTCACCCCGGCCGGCTATCCCAAAGAGGTGCCTATCGCCCTCGCCGACCACGTCGAGCAGAACAACCTGCAAGGCAAACTGAAGTTCAACCTGTTCATCGGCGCTTCGGTCGGAGCGGAAACCGAGGATCGCTGGGCGACCCTTGACATGATCGACCGCCGCTGGCCCTACCAGACCGGCAAGAACATCGCCAAGGGGATCAATGAGGGCCGCATCCGCATGGGTGACAAGCACCTCGGCCTGTTCGCCCAGGACATCAGCTACGGCTTCTACACCGAGAACGGCCGCATGGACATCGCCATCATCGAAGTCTCGGCAGTGACCGAAGACGGCGGCCTGGTGCTGACCTCCTCCTGCGGCATCGTCCCGGAACTGATGATGGTGTCCGACAAGATCATTCTTGAAGTCAACACCGGACAGCCCTCGTTCGAAGGTATCCATGACATCATCATGGCCAAGAAACCCCCCTATCGCGAACCGTTCATGATCACCAGTGCCGACAGCCGCGTCGGCACCACCTCGGTCCCCTGCGACCCGAGCAAGGTCATTGCCGTCGTCGAGTCGAAACGCCGCGACAAGGGACGGGCCTTCACCGAGATGGACGAAACCTCCGAAGCGATCGCCAGCCACATCATGGAATTCTTCGCCCACGAAGTGAAGCGCGGGCGTCTGCCGGAGAAC
>DATFMT010000052.1:0-2097 GCA_035266745.1 Geothermobacteraceae bacterium
TACTTGCCAAATAGGACTATTCGGCTTATACCATACGCACACCTCGGCAGGCAATGCCGCAATGTTGCTCGCGAATGAATTGCAACTCATTGTATTCTCAATGCTTATTAGGTAAACTCCAGGGGTATTCACGAGACTGGGACAATGACCGAAAAGATCCTATTACAATTGCTGGGGCTGGGTTGCCTGTTTGCGCTCTCGGCGTTTTTCTCCGGTTCGGAGACGGCCCTGACTGCCATCGACCGGTTGCGGGTTCGCTACCTGGTCGAAAAGAACCGCCGCGGCGCCAGTCGCCTCGAGAAACTGCTCGAGCGTCCCGAACGCCTGCTGAGCGCGATCCTGGTCGGCAATAACCTGGTCAATATCGCCGCTTCGGTGTTTGCCACGACCCTGTTCGTCTCGCTGTATGGCAATCGGGGTGAACTGCTGACGATTATCGTATTGACGCCATTGCTGTTGATCTTTGCCGAGATCGCGCCGAAAACCTACGCCTCCCGTTCACCGGAAAAGGTCTCGTTTTTCGTCCTGCGTCCGATCCTGTTCATCATGTGGCTGCTGGCACCGGCTCTCTGGCTGGTGTCGATCGTCTCCCGTTTGCTGGCGCGGGTGTTCCCGGGCGAAGCCGATCGGCCGTTTATTTCCGAGGACGAAATCCGTACCATGATCTCGGTCGGCGAACAGGCCGGGGTGGTGGCCGAAGAGCAGCACCGGATGCTGCACGGCGTCTTTGAGCTAGCCCAGATCCGGGTGCGTGATGTCATGATCCCCCGTACCGAAGTGGTCGGCATCGAAGTGTCGACGCCGTTTGATGAGGTTCTCAGACAGGTCCAGCAGGCCAGCCACTCGCGCTTCCCGGTCTTTGACGGGGACATGGACAACATCCTCGGCATTATCCATTCCAAGGAGATTCTCAATTATGTGCATCGGGTCGAGGAATTCTGCATGCGCGACCTGGTGCGCACGCCTTTTTTTGTCCCGGAATCGAAGCGGATCGAAACCCTGCTGCAGTCGTTTCGTGACCAGCGGGTCCACCTGGCCGTTGTCGTTGACGAGTATGGCGGCGTCGAGGGGATCGTCACCCTGGAGGATGTCGTCGAAGAGATCGTCGGCGAGATCCAGGATGAATTCGATGCCGAAGAGTCGCTGTTCCAGGAGGTTGCACCCAACCGGTTTCTGGTCGAGGGAGCCTGTCCGCTCCGCGACCTGAACAAGCATTTCAGCCTCGATCTCGCCGAAGAGCATGCCACCACGCTGGCCGGTTTCGTCATGCGCAGCCTTGGCACCATCCCTGAGGAGGGGGAAGAGTGCCATTGGCGGGAGACCCGCTTCGTGGTGCGTAAAATGGTCGATCGGCGCATCGAAAAAATCGAAATGATTCTCACCCCCAGGCAGCCCTGAAACAGGCTCTGCCGAGAAATCCGTTCAATCTTCCCGTCTGAATCTCAGCCGCTGTGGCACCGGCCGGAGCCGGGTCGCAGACCGCCCAGCTTTTCCCCCTGGAGTTTTCGATCCGGCGCGTTTTGAGCGAGCGCTGCTCCACCACGGCAAAACCCGCATAAAGGCTTTATATATTGGAAATTTAGCTTGACAAGGCACTTGACGACCGTTATATTTCGACGAAAGTGTCAAAAGGTGTCAAAAAGGGCCAAGCAAGGACATGATCAATTTCCAGGGGAAATTCTACAACGCGATCGACGCCAAGGGGCGGGCCAGTATCCCGGCCCGGTTCCGCGACGAGCTCGAGCGGGCCTTTGGTGACAGCCAGCTGGTGGTCACCGAGGACAAGAGCGGCGTGGTCGCTTACCCCCTCCCGGTCTGGAAAGAGATCCTTGCCAAGATCGAGCAACTTCCACCGGGACAGTTCCGGGATGACCTCTACCTGACGACGGTTTCGCCTGCCAGCGAATGCAGCTTTGACAAACAGGGGCGGATCCAGTTGAGTCAATCGATGCGTGAACATGCTGGACTGGTTGGTGACGTTCGCGAGTTCGTCGCCATAGGCGTAGCTAAAAAAATTCTGCTGATGGGTCGCGAGCAGCATGCCCAGTCGCGTGCCCAGGCGCAGGATCGCCTTGACGACAACCCCCAGTCCCGTTT
>DATFMT010000053.1:0-14643 GCA_035266745.1 Geothermobacteraceae bacterium
GGACTATCTGCAACTGGCGCGGGACTATCAACGGCTGTTGAAACAGCGTAACCGGTTATTGAAGGAAAAACAGCGTACCGATGGACTGATGCCCTGGACGGAAGGGCTGATAATAAATGGCGCCCGGCTCCGCCGGGCCAGGATTCAATACCTAGAACGGATCAACCCGCTGATTCAACAAACCTACGCCAGTATTTGTCGAGGAGCAGAAGAGATTGAGATCCGTTATTCGGGACAGGATGAAGAGAATCAGGAAGCAATCCTGCGACAGGAATTCAGTGACGTCGGCGAGCGGGAATGGCGTTATCAGCAAACCCTGGCCGGGCCGCATCGTGATGATCCACTATTTCTGCTCAAAGGAGCATCACTCAAGGCTTTTGGTTCGCAGGGGCAACAGCGTTCATTTATTCTGGCGTTTAAATGCGCTCAGGTGATCGATCTGGAACTGCAAACGGGTGAAACTCCGGTCCTGTTACTGGATGATTTAGGCAGCGAGCTGGATCCGGGACGACGACAGGCTTTTTTCGAATTTATCCGGCAACGCGACGGGCAGGTTTTTCTGACCACCGCCGATATCTCGCTCCTCGAAGATGCAATCGATTCTTCAACCAGGGAATTCAGTCTCGAAGCTGGGACTATCAGGGAAAACACTAAAAAGAGGTTGGTATGACGCAGCAAAAAAGTGAATATCAAGCGGATAGCATCAAAGTCCTTGAAGGATTATCGGCAGTCCGCAAGCGGCCGGCCATGTATATCGGCTCGACCGGACCGAATGGCCTGCATCACCTGGTGTATGAGGTCGTTGATAACTCCATCGATGAGGCCCTGGCCGGCTATTGTGACGATATTGTCGTAACCCTGCACCTCGATAATTCAGTGACCGTCAAGGACAACGGCCGAGGTATTCCGGTCGGTCTGCACAAAACCCAGAACAAATCAGCCGCCGAGGTGGTCATGACGGTGCTGCATGCGGGTGGCAAGTTCGACAGCGACACCTACAAGGTCTCCGGAGGTCTCCACGGTGTCGGAGTCTCGGTAGTTAACGCGCTGTCGGCTAAACTTGACCTGGAAATTCGTCGCGAGGGATACGTCTGGACGCAAAGCTACCAGCGCGGGGTGCCCGACGCCCCCCTGACCAGGGGGCAGGAGACCAAACGCTCGGGGACCAAGATCACCTTCTGGGCTGATGGAGAGATATTCGAAACCACCGAGTTTTCCTTTGAAACCCTGTCGCGCCGCCTGCGGGAACTGGCTTTTCTCAATGCCGGGGTCAAGATCCGGATTCTCGATGAGCGCAGCGAGAAGGAACACGAGTTTATTTACGAGGGAGGGATCATCTCGTTTGTCGAATACCTGAACCGGGCCAAGACCGCGCTGCATCAGCAGCCGATTTATTTTCGCGGCGAAAAGGAAGGGGTCGATATCGAGGTCGCCATCCAGTACAACGATGGCTATGACGAAAAAGTTTTCTCTTTTGCCAACAACATCAATACCCACGAAGGGGGAACCCACCTGGTCGGCTTCAAGGCGGCGTTGACCCGGACCATGAACACCTACGCCACCGCCAACAACCTGTTGAAAAATGTCAAGGCGACCATCTCCGGCGACGATCTGCGTGAAGGGATGACCGCAGTGATTTCAGTCAAGGTTCCCGACCCCCAGTTCGAGGGGCAGACCAAGACCAAGCTCGGCAATTCCGAGATCAAGGGTTATGTCGAATCCCTGATGAACGAAAAGCTGGCAATATTCCTCGAGGAAAACCCGCAGGTGGCCAAGAAGATCCTGGAAAAGGGGATCGATGCCGCCCGGGCCCGCGAGGCGGCGCGCAAGGCGCGCGATCTGACCCGGCGCAAAGGCGCCCTCGAGGGGCTGGCCCTGCCGGGCAAACTGGCCGACTGTCAGGAAAAAGATCCGGCGATGTGCGAAATCTACCTGGTCGAGGGTGATTCCGCCGGCGGCAGCGCCAAGCAGGGGCGTGATCGGCGCTACCAGGCGATTTTGCCGCTCAAGGGTAAAATCCTCAATGTCGAGAAGGCCCGTTTTGACAAGATGCTGACCTCGAATGAGATCCGCACCCTGATCACCGCCATGGGGACCAGCATCGGCAAGGAGGATTTCGACGTCGCCAAGCTGCGCTACCATCGCATCATCATCATGACCGACGCCGATGTCGACGGTTCGCATATCCGCACCCTGCTGCTGACCTTCTTTTTCCGCCAGATGCCGGAGCTGGTCGAGCGTGGCCACCTGTATATCGCCCAGCCACCGCTCTACAAGGCCAAACGCGGCAAAAAGGAGATCTATCTCAAGGACGAAGCGGCCCTGCTCGAATACCTGCTCGACGAGGGGGTCGAGGGGCTGACGGTCAAGCTGGGGACCGCGGGCAAGGTGCTGCGCGGCAAGCAGATCATCCCGACCCTGCGCAACATCATCGAGTACAATGAACATTTCAGCAAAATGGTCACCAAGGGGGTCAATCCGGAGATCCTCAACATTTTCGTCCGCGGCAAGCTGCAAAACGGCTTTGCCGACCTGGTCGATCTGGCTCCGATCGCAGAGAAACTCAGGGCGATCGAACCGAAGGCCGAGTATCAGGTCCTGCAGGAGCCGCCGCGCATCCTGTTTTCGTTCGGCAACCTGCGGGCACGTATCGACCAGGGGACGCTGGAACTGCTCTCTTCCCATGAATACAAGCTGTTGTTGCAGGCCTACCGCCAGGTCGAGGAGATCTGCCTCGGCGAACAGGCGGTGATCAGCGGCGAAACCGTGCAGGATACGGTCGTCGACAGTCGCCAGGAACTGTTGGAGTTTTTCCTCGCCCGGGCCAAGAAGGGGCAGTACATTCAGCGCTACAAGGGCTTGGGTGAAATGAACCCCGGCCAGCTCTGGGAAACCACCATGGACCCCGACAAACGGGTGCTGTTGCAGGTCAAGATCGAGGATGCCGTCGAGGCCGATGAAATATTTACCGTGCTGATGGGGGACCAGGTCGAACCGCGCCGCGAGTTTATCGAAAACAACGCGCTCAATGTCTCCAACCTGGATGTTTAACAGCCAAGCGATGTCGGCCTCGGGCCTGATCTGCTTTTGCGGAGGAAGATAGATGCTTTCAGAACAAAATCGCGTCACCGTCAACATTGAAGATGAAATGCGCAAGTCCTACATGGACTACGCGATGAGCGTCATTGTCGGGCGTGCCCTGCCGGATGTGCGGGACGGCCTGAAACCGGTGCATCGCCGGGTGTTGTTCGCCATGAATGAACTCAGTAACGACTGGAACAAGCCCTATAAGAAATCGGCCCGCGTGGTCGGCGATGTCATTGGTAAGTTCCACCCGCACGGCGATTCGGCGGTTTACGACACCATCGTGCGCCTGGCCCAGGACTTCTCCATGCGTTACCCGCTGGTCGACGGTCAGGGGAACTTCGGTTCGATCGACGGCGACTCAGCGGCCGCCATGCGTTACACCGAGGTCCGGATGAATCGTCTGGCCCATGAACTGCTGGCTGACATCGACAAGGAGACTGTCGATTTCGGGCCGAACTACGACGACTCGTTGCAGGAGCCGCTGGTGCTCCCCTGCAAGTTTCCCAACTTGCTGGTCAACGGTTCGGAAGGGATCGCCGTCGGCATGGCGACCAAGATCCCGCCGCACAACCTGGGCGAGGTCATCGACGCCCTGATCGGGGTGATCGACGATCCGAAGCTCGGTTTCGACGAACTGCTGGCCAAGGTGCCGGGTCCGGATTTTCCGACCGGCGGCTTTATCCTCGGCCGCGAAGGGATCCGCGAGGCCTACCGGACCGGGCGCGGCATCATCCAGATGCGGGCCCGGGCGCTGGTGGAAAAAGATCGCCGGACCGGCCGCGAAGCGATCATCGTTTCCGAGATCCCCTACCAGGTCAACAAGGCGCGGCTGATCGAGAAGATCGCCGAGCTGGTCAAGGAGAAGAAGATTGAGGGGATCTCCGACCTGCGCGACGAATCGGATCGCGACGGCATGCGCATCGTTGTCGAGCTCAAGCGCGACACCATCCCGCAGGTGATTCTCAACCAGCTCTACAAGATGACCCAGATGCAGTCGTCGTTCGGCATCATCATGCTGGCGATCGTCGCTGGCCAGCCGCGCATCCTGACCCTGCGCGAGGTCTTGGACAAGTTCATCGAGCACCGCAAAGAGATCGTCACCCGGCGCTGCATCTTTGATCTGAAGAAAGCCGAAGCCCGCGCGCACATTCTCGAAGGCTTGAAGATCGCCCTGGAGAATATCGACGAGGTGATCCAGATCATCAAGAGTTCGGCCAGTTCGGCGGAAGCCAAGGACCGCCTGATGGCGCGTTTCGCCTTCTCCGATATTCAGGCCCAGGCGATTCTCGACATGCGCCTGCACCGTCTGACCGGCCTGGAGCGGGACAAGATCATCGCCGAGTACAACGAGATTCTCGCCCTGATCAAACGGCTCAAGGAGATCCTCGCCTCGGATGTCGAAATCCTCAAGATCATCAAGGAGGAGCTGGTCGAGATCCGCGAAAAATACGGCGATGACCGACGCACCGAGATCGTCGAGCGGACCGGTGAACTCTCGCTCGAGGACCTGATCGTCGAAGAGGATATGGTGGTCACGATCTCCCACACCGGTTATATCAAGCGCAACGCGGTTTCGCTCTACCGCGCCCAGCGCCGTGGCGGCAAAGGCAAGACCGGGATGCGGCCCAAGGAAGAGGATTTTGTCGAGCGGCTGTTCATTGCCTCGACCCATTCCTACATCCTGGTGTTTACCGACAAGGGGAAGGTTTACTGGCTCAAGGTCCATGAAATTCCGCAAGGCGGCCGCGCTTCGCGCGGCAAGGCGATCGTCAACCTGCTGCAGGTTGAACCGGGCGAAAAAGTAATGACCATCCTGCCGGTCAAGGAGTTCGAAGAGGGGAAATTTATCGTCACCGCCACCCAGCAGGGGACGGTCAAGAAGACCGAACTGATGGCCTATTCCAATCCGCGGGCCGGCGGGATTATCGCCCTGACCATCGACGAGGGCGACAGCCTGATCGCCGCCCGCCTGACCGATGGCCACCAGGACATCATCCTTGCCAGCCGGGACGGCAAATCGATCCGCTTTCCGGAGGAGAACTGTCGGCCGATGGGGCGGACCGCCCGCGGCGTACGCGGCATGAGCCTGGAAAATGCAGACCAGGTGATCGGAATGCAGGTGGTTACCGACGCCACCTCGGCCAGCCTGGTGACCGTGACCGAGAACGGCTACGGCAAACGCACCGATATCGGCGAGTACCGGGTGCAAAGTCGCGGCGGCAAGGGGATCATCACGATCAAGACCTCCGAGCGTAACGGCAAGGTGGTCGATATCAAGCTGGTCGATGACAGCCAGGACCTGATGTTCATTACCGACCAGGGCAAGTTGCTGCGCACCTCGGTTGGCAATATCCGGGTCATCGGTCGCAATACCCAGGGGGTCAGGTTCATGGTCCTCGAAGAGAGCGAGCGGATTGTCGCAGTTGCCCAGCTCGCAGAAAAGGATGAAGACGATGGCGGAGATTCGGAAGCTGAAGAAACAGCTTTTGAAGGAGGAGAGACGCCGCCTGCGGAATAGTTCACCGGTCCGGCGCCGCCTGCGCCGCCTGTTCATCGGTTTGCTGCTTTTGCTCCCCCTGCTGGGGGTGGTTTATCTGACCCAGCTCGACAGCCTGTTTGCCTACCGCTTTGAGCGGGCCAACGAGTTGCTCAAAGCGGGGCAATATCAGGCCGCGGCCAAGGCCTTTCAGGCACTGCAGCAGGATCTTCCGACCCAGGCGGACGCGCCTCATGCGCTGTATCTCGCCGGTGAAATCCGGCATCTTTACCTGCAGCAGGAGCAGGAGGCCCTGCTTGCCTATCTGCTGCTGGCGCGAGATTACCCCGACAGCCCCGAAGCTCTGGATGCCGAGCTGCGAGCAGCCGATATCTACAAAAACCATTTACGGGACTACAACCAGGCGCTCTCCCTGTTACAGAAGGTCGCCGATTCCGATCCCCCCCATCCGGACCAGGTTCAATACGAAATCGCCGACGCCTATTTTCGCCTGAACAATTTTGAACAGGCGCGCATCGAGTTCGAAAGCCTGGTGAACACGTTCCCCGACAGCGCCCTGTTGCCCGAGGTCCAGTATCGGATCGGCATGGCATTGGTGTTTGAAAAGAAACTGCCGGAGGCGGCGCACAGCCTGGAAAGGGTTGCCGAGCTTTGGCCGGGGCACCGCTACGCGATCGAAGCCAGGTTTCATCTTGCCGGCGTTCTGGAAGAACAGGAACATCTGCAGCGGGCCCTGGTGATTCTCCGAGAACTCCGGGGCGTCTATCCGCAACCGGAGATTCTCGCCGAGCGGACCCGCCAGGTCGAAGAGCGGATCCGCAAGAAAAAAAAGGCGATTTAGTCAGGGCGGATGAGACATGGTAAAATATCGACTCAGCATCCAGAGAGGTTATTCATCACATGAAGCAAATCGGTGTCATCGGTGCCGGCAGCTGGGGAACCAGCTTGGCGAACCTGCTAGCGAAAGAGGGGTATGCAGTCACTCTCTGGGTCTATGAGGCGGAGCTGGCCGAGCGCATGGCGATAACGGCTGAAAACGACCTGTACCTGCCTCGAATCAAGCTATCGCAGAACCTGACCGCAACGCAAAATCTGAGCGAAGCGGTCAAGGGGAAGCAATTACTGCTGTTTGTCCCCCCCTCCCAGGTCCTGCGGCAGGTTTTTTCCCAGGCGCGTGCCGAGATTGGCGAAAATGCGCTGCTGGTGTTTGCTTCCAAGGGGGTCGAAAACAACACCCTGCTGACCATGTCGGAAGTGGTCGAACAGGTTGCACCGGGAAGCTTGCAGCGTTCCGCGTTTTTGTCCGGGCCCTCTTTTGCCCGCGAAGTCGCCGAGGAGTTGCCGACGGCGGTCGCGGTCGCGGCCGACAATCCCGCCGTGGCCGAACAGGTTCAAGAAGTTTTCAGTACCCGTTATTTTCGTACCTATACCAACCAGGATGTGATCGGCACCGAACTGGGCGGAGCGCTCAAGAACGTCATTGCCCTGGCCGCCGGGGTGTCCGACGGGCTCGGCTTCGGCCACAACACCCGGGCGGCCCTGGTGACCCGCGGGCTGGCGGAGATTACCCGGATCGGGTTGGCCAAGGGCGCCCAGCAGGAAACCTTTGCCGGGCTGGCCGGGATGGGCGATCTGGTCCTGACCTGCACCGGCGACCTGTCGCGCAACCGCAGTGTCGGGATGGAGTTGGGCAAGGGGCGCACCTTGCAGGAGATTCTCTCCGGTATGCAAATGGTTGCCGAGGGGGTCAAGACGACCCTGTCGGCTTACCAGCTGGCAGAAAAGCTCGGGGTTGAAGCGCCGCTCATCGAGCAGATGTACCTGATCCTTTATCAGGAAAAACCGGCTCGTCAGGCGGTGCAGGACCTCATGTTGCGGGAATTAAAAGCTGAACAGCACTAAATTTGACATTTACGAGGAGTCAAGCATGAACAGAATGATGATGGCGTTGTTGCTGGTCTTGGTTTTTGCCGGTTCAGTCTGGGCGGGAGAAAAGGTTGTCATGGAAACCAGCCTCGGCAAGGTCGTAGTTGAACTCGATGCTGAAAAAGCCCCGGTTTCGGTGGCAAATTTTCTCGGTTATGTTGATGAGGGGTTTTACGATCACACGATTTTCCACCGGGTCATCAGTGGTTTCATGATCCAGGGGGGCGGTTTTGATACCAACCTGAAAAAGAAGCCGGGCAAGGCACCGATCAAGAACGAAGCAGCCAACGGCCTGACAAACGACCGCGGTACCATCGCCATGGCCCGGACCGGCCAGGTTGATTCCGCCACCAGCCAATTTTTTATCAATCACGTTGATAACAACTTCCTGAACCATCGCAGCCCGGATCCGCGAGGCTTTGGCTACGCTGTTTTCGGGAAGGTTGTCGAAGGCATGGACGTGGTTGATCAGATTGCCAGCCAGAAAACGGTGAATCGGGGCGGACCGTTTGCCAACCTGCCCGAGAAAAACATCGAAATCATCGAGGTCAAGCGCCTGAAGTAAAACTCCTGGAGCACCTGGGCGCGTAACGGTTGTACCGGCAAGGGTTCGGTTTGAACACCATTCGCATCATGACATACCAGGTGGATGGCTGTCGCGGCAGCGATGGCACCGTCTCTACCGACCGGATTCTCGACGTGGTCGCCGAGGGGGCGCCGGACATCGTCGCCTTACAGGGGGTGGATGCCGAGCGTAACGGTGGTCAGGTGGCTCTGCTGGCCCGGCAACTCGGCATGACTTGGTATGCGAATCACCGCCAGGGAGCCAACGCGTTTTTGTCCTACTATCCGCTCAGTGCCATCCAGGAGTATGCCCTGGGTGCCAATGGCACCTGCCTGCGCGCCGATACCTCGATCGACGATAAGCGCCTGCATCTGTTCAATGTCTGTTTTGATCCGCGACCCGGCCGCCGCCTGCAACAGGTCAACCACCTGCTGGGACCGGAACTGCTCGGTCATCGGAGTCTGGTCTGTCCAACTCTGTTGCTGGGGGACTTTGGCGACCTGAGCTGGGGGGCCGGGAACATGAACCTGGCTCTGACCCTGCGCAAAGCGCGCCGCCCCTGGTGGCCGGGAACCTACCCGGCCAGGTGCCCGGTTTTTGGCCGGGATCGGGCCTACTTCAAGGGCGAGCTGCGCATCGTTGAAACCTCGATTCTCCGCTCGCAAATCGCCCGTCAGGCGTCGAGCCACCTGCCTTTGATCTTGACCGTTCAAATCAAGGATCCACGCACATTTCTGCGCAGCGAGAATCTGGCCCCGGGTCGGATGGAAGTCGCACCGGGCTGAGCCAGGGTGTTGATAAGTCTGTGAAAAGGGTTGATAACTTGCTGAAATCAGGACCAGCAGGCGGCAGGCATTGATGCATGCCATGAACCTGCGCCGTGACGGGTGTTGGTCCGGTTCATGTGACGGCCAGCACGGTTTGCCGTGTAGATTCTAGAGCGAGTACTTGCCCAGGCGAGCCAGCATGAGACGATCAAAACAACAGCGGGCCGCAGAAATTATGACGGTCCTGGAACGTTGCTACCCCGAGGCCAGATGCGCTCTGCACTACCAGAGTCCATGGCAGTTGCTGGTGGCGACGATCTTGTCTGCGCAGTGTACCGATGTTCGGGTCAACAAGGTGACGCCCGGTCTGTTCCGGGCCTTTCCCGGGCCGGCCGAAATGGCCATTGCGCCGCTCGGGGAACTGGAAGAGGCGATTCGCTCGACCGGGTTTTTTCGCAATAAGGCCAAAAACCTGCAACAGTGTGCGCGGTGCATCGTTGCCGAGCATGCCGGCCAGGTGCCGCAGAGTCTGGAACAGCTGGTGGCGCTGCCGGGTGTCGGTCGGAAAACCGCCAATGTGGTGCTCGGCAATGCTTTTGCCACACCGGGCATGGTGGTCGACACCCATGTCAAGCGGATCTCACGGCGACTCGGCTGGACCCGACAGGAGGACCCGGTCAAGATTGAGGCTGAGCTTTGCCGGTTGCTGAGCCGGGATAAGTGGACCCAGGCAGGACACACCCTGATTTTTCATGGTCGGGCGATCTGCAAGGCTCCCACCCCCAGTTGCAGTCTTTGTCCAGTCGAGGCATTATGCCCAAAATGCGGTGTGACGAAAAGTCGCTGAAGATGCCCCCCGGTGCCTGGCGGGAAACGACGCGATTCATGTTGCCGGTCAGGTGGCTGATCCTGTCAATATTGCTTCTGCTGGTCTCCTGTGAACCCGGGCCCAAGCCCCTGACGATCGCCGGCGGACCGTCCGGCGGGACCTACCAGGGGTTTGCCGAGGCGCTGGCCGAAACCGTCGCCAGTCTCGGCTCTCAGCATTTTAAGGTCGAAGGAACCGGCGGGTCAGTCAGCAACCTGCGCAGCATTAACCGGCGCCAGCATGACCTAGGACTGGTCTATGCCGGAGACGCCTACCTCGGTCGTCGCGGAGAGTTGAGTGGAGTTCAACCGGCGACCAAAAATGTTCGGGCTCTCTGCCGGCTCTATGGAGCGGCGGCCCAGCTGCTGGTGCCGGCCAACAGCAGCTTTCGTGACCCGCGTCAGCCGCCGGGGGCCAGGGTCGCGATCGGCAATCCCGGTTCAGGCACGGCCATCGCGGCCGAGCGCTATTTCACCAGTCTCGGGATGTGGCAGTCGATCGTGCCGATTTATGTCGGTTTCAAGATGGGGATGGATGAACTGCAAAAGGGTCGGGTCGCGGCTCTGTGGCTGGTGGTCGGAGCACCCAACCAATCGGTGAGCCGCTGGTTCTCGAAGTATGATTTAAGACTGCTGCCACTGGGTGAAGCTGCCGACCAGTCAAGCTTCTGGGCAGACTACCCGTTCTACGAACCGGTGACGATTGCCGCGGCGACCTACCCGGGGCAAACAGCAGAGGTTGCGTCCTTTATGGACTCCACCTTGTTGCTGGCAGGGCTACAAGTCCAGGAAACCCAGATCTATCAGTTGCTGAAACAGCTCTTTTCCGCGGCCGGGCGCAAGAAAATGCAGCAGCTCCATCCCCTCGGGAAGGAGCTGACCCTGGCAAACGGGCTGCGGGGCATTCATATCCCCCTGCATAACGGTGCCGAGCATTTCTGGAAGGAGCAGGGACGCTTCATGCCCGCCCGCTAACCCGGCTATTGCCCGCCTTCCAGGTCAAGCCGGAAAAAATCTCGGGCCCGGGGACGCGATTCGTCAAGGGCATAACGCGATGGGGCGGTTCCCGGTGCAAACACTTCGATGACCGCCTCGGGGCTGTCTTCGGGGATTAACAGACCGGTTTTCGGATCGATGGCACGAAATTCAATGCTATCCGGAACCGGGAACTCCCGGGCCGGAGTGTTGCGCGTCGCGGCTTGCATAAACTCAACCCAGGCCGGCGCCGCTGCCTTGGAGCCGGTTTCCATTTCGCCGAGCGGGCGCTCCTGGTCGTAACCGACCCAGGAGACCGCGACCAGATCCGGGGTATAGCCGATAAACCAGGCATCCTTCAAATCGTTGGTGGTCCCGGTTTTGCCGGCGACCGGCCGCCCCACTGCCTTGGCCCGCCAACCGGTGCCTTTCTGTACGACACTCTCCATCAAATTGGTAATCAGGTAGGCCGTTTCCGGCGAGATAACCCGCTCCCGGGATTGGCGCACCAGCCGTTGTCCCGGTTGCGGCCCATCCGGAAAGTCGGCCGGATCGACCGACTCGAGGATTTTACCATCCCGGTCGAGGACCCGGACGATATAGGCCGGGGCGACCTTGATCCCGCTGTTAGCAAAAACCGTGTAAGCGGTTGCCAGTTCCATGGGGGTGACGGCGCTGGAGCCGAGGGCGAGGGTCAGGTCCCGGTTGAGTGGCGAATTGATTCCGAGCTTGTGGATATAGTTAACCGCATAACTGATGCCGATATCTTCGAGGATCTTGATGGTGATGACGTTGTGAGACTTGGTGAGGGCGGTGCGGACCGAGGTCGGTCCGTAGAATTTTTCCCCGTAGTTGCGGGGCTTCCACTCGGTTTCCTCGCCGTTCTCCTTGACCTCTTTGTAGATAATCGGCGTATCAAGGATGACAGTCGCCGGAGTATAGCCCTTGTCGAGGGCTGCCGCATACAGCAATGGCTTGATGGCCGAACCTGGCAGGCGACTGGCCTGAATGGCCCGGTTGAACTGGCTGGTGGAAAAATCATACCCGCCGACCATGGCTTTGACTTCCCCGGAGGCTGGCGCGATGGCGATCAGGGCCCCCTGGGCCAGCGGTTCCTGTTCCAGACTGAGCAGCAGCGAGTTGTCGGGGCGCAGCTGCTTTACCTTGACCTGCAGGAGTGAGCCGATCGGCAGGTGGTGGGTTTCAGTGTCAGTGACCGGTAGCGCCTGGTAGTCGGCCAGCGAGATCACCTTCAGCTTCCCGGCCCACTTGGTCTCTTCCAGCGGAATCAGACCGAGATGGTTGCCAAGCTGCAATTGCAGCGAGGTGGCGCTGCTGCCGGTCAGTACGCCTTCGAGCAGGTCGCCTTGTTGTACCGGGATGCGCTCCTGGTGCTTGCGCATATCAGCAAGGAAGGTTTCCTGTTCAGCGTTGCTCAGCACCTTGCGCGGTCCGCGGAACCCCTGGCGCTTGTCGTGGTTACGCAGGTTGTCACGGACCGCCTGCTGCGCGGCATTCTGCATCTCGAGGTTGAGCGAGGTGTGCACCGTGAGACCATCCTGGTAAACGCGCTCCTCACCGTAGGTTTCAATCAGGTAGCGCCGCACCTGTTCGGTGAAGTAGGCCGCTTCGGCAATGTGTGCATTGACCCGCGGCTGGATGGTCAACTCTTCGGCCATCGCTGCTTCGGCGGCGCCCTCCTGGATATAGCCATCTTCGCGCATCCGCTTCAGGACATATTTCTGCCGCTGCTTGGCCCGATCATAGTGGCGATACGGAGAGTAGCGGCTCGGAGCCTGGGGCAGGCCGGCCAACAGGGCGGACTCGGCCAGGGTCAAATCTTCGACATTCTTGTCGAAATAATTCTCCGCCGCCGCCTGGACGCCGTAGGCGCCATGACCGAGATAGATCTGGTTGAGATAGAGATAGAGGATTTCCTGCTTGGAGAGTTTCTGCTCCATGCGCCAGGCGAGGATCGCTTCTTTGAACTTGCGAGAAAACTTCTTTTCCGGGGTCAGCAGCAGACTTTTGGCCACCTGCTGGGTGATCGTGCTCCCCCCCTGGACGATTCCGCCGGCTTTGATGTTTTTCAGGGCGGCGCGCAGGATCGAAGTCAGGTCAATGCCCGGGTGCTGGAAAAATTTCGAGTCCTCGGCAGCGACAAAGGCCCGAATCAGTTGCTGGGGAATCCGTTCGATCGGGACGACAATCCGCCGTTCGCGGTAGTGTTCGGCGACCACAGTACCGTCGTCACTCAGGACCTGAGTGATGATCGGTGGACGGTAGTCGGCCAGGGTGTCGACCTTGGGCAGGCTTTTCGCAACCCAGAAGTAGGCGCCGATCAGTGCCGCAATCCCGAGCAGGCCGCCGACGAAACAGGTTTTCAACAGAATCCGGAAGAGTTTCCTCAGCATGGCAGGTGAATCTCTTTAAATGGTTTATTTAGCGAGAAAAACCCCTGCTTTATAGCATGGCGGCGGGCCACCGGGCAACCATTTTGCCGTTTGCCCGGTATTGTCGCTATGGTATAGTTCAGCATTGCCGGATCGATGGAGTCAACTCATGATCAAACCTTGGACAGTGCTTGTTGTTGCCGCGGGTCTCCTGCTCGGTTGTGCCATGTTCACCGCCTGGAAAACCATCCCACCACCAGGGGGGTGTGACCAGTGCCACAAGTTTGAAATCAGTGCCAACTGGGAAGCAAGCTACCAGCCGGTCCAGTTGAACGATGAAACCGGGCAGTACAGCTGGCAAAAACCCGAGTCCGTGCTGGGCAAACCGACCGCCGAGGTGATGGAACAACAGAAGGTGACTGAACAGCGCTGTTTTCGTTGTCACAAAAGCCCGGATCCGGAACATCTCGAGCGCCAGGGTCGTTATCATCATTGATCAGCAAATGAAGATCAGACCAGAACCCCTTTTCCGGCTCGGATGAGGGGTCTCATTTTTCCCGGAGTTCGCATGTTCCGTCATACCAAAATCGTTGCCACGGTCGGTCCGTCGACCTCAACCCCCGGTCGTCTGCAGGAGCTGATGGGGGCAGGAACCGACGTGTTTAGGCTGAACTTTTCCCATGGTGAACATACCGAGAAAGCGCTGATCATCAGCCGGATCCGGGAATTGTCCCGGCAACAGCAACGGGCTGTGGCGATTCTGGGTGACTTGCAGGGGCCGAAGATCCGCACCGGCAAGATGCGTTCCGGCAAGCTGCAGCTGTTCGCCGGCGAAGAGGTGACGATCACCACCCGCGACCTGCTTGGTGATGACAACCTGATTCCGACCACCTATCAGCAGCTGCCGATGGACGTGGTGCCGGGGGATCGCGTGTTGCTCGATGACGGTCTGCTCGAACTGAAGGTGCTGGCGACCAACCCCGATGAAGTGAGCTGCCGGGTGCTGGTCGGCGGCGAGCTGAAGGACAACAAGGGGATCAATTTGCCCGGCGTGGCGGTGTCGGCCCCGGCGCTGACCGAAAAGGATCTTTTCGATCTAGAATTCTGTATTGAGCACGAGGTCGACTACATCGCTCTGTCGTTTGTCCGCAGCGCTGCCGAGGTCTGCCGTCTCAAGGAGCTGCTCGCCGAACGCCAGGCCGGTTGTCACGTGATCGCCAAAATCGAAAAGCCCGAGGCGGTCAGCTGTTTTGATGAAATCCTCCAGGCCGCCGACGGGATCATGGTCGCTCGCGGCGATCTCGGGGTGGAGATCCTGCCGGAAAAGGTCCCGCTGATCCAGAAAGAGATCATCCGTAAATGCAACCGGGCCGGCAAGCCGGTGATCACCGCTACCCAGATGCTGGAGAGCATGGTACATAATCCACGCCCGACCCGAGCCGAAACCTCGGATGTTGCCAATGCGATTCTCGACGGGACCGATGCGGTCATGCTCTCGGCTGAGACCGCTTCCGGCAAGTATCCGATCGAGTCGGTGGCCCTGATGGTGCGGGTGGCTCTCGATGT
>DATFMT010000054.1:0-8990 GCA_035266745.1 Geothermobacteraceae bacterium
GTTGTCTGGCAGACCTGAAGCAGGAGATCAAGGGACTGCTCGGCGACTATGCCAACAGCCAGCTCGGCAACTTGATCGAACCGGGAGAACCCTCACCCTCCTGGCGAGACTGTTATGTCCCTGGCTGACAGAATCTCGACAACCCGATCAGGCGGGTCCAGCCGCAGGAAATTTCCGGTGGTATTTCAACGCCCGAACAGCTACACTGCCGGCCATGTTTAGCTCACTACCAGCACCTCTACGAGGCACGATTTCCCTCTTCTTGATCAGCCTCAACACGGCCGTTCACTGCTCGCTGATCTTCTGTATCGCCCTGTGCAAGCTGCTCATTCCGCTACCCGCCTGGCACCAGCTCTGCAACGCGCCGCTCGACCTGCTGGCAGCCTCATGGGTAGATACCAACGGCATCTGGATCAGCCTGATGCAGAGACAGCCCTGGGAAGCTGAAATCAGCTCCGACCTGAGTCGTAACCGCTGGTATCTGGTGACCTGCAACCACCAGTCGTGGGCCGATATCTTCATCTCGCAGCGGTTGCTCAATCACCGCATTCCTCAGATGAAATTTTTCCTCAAGCAGCAGCTAATCTGGGTTCCAGTGATCGGACTGGCCTGGTGGGCCCTCGACTTCCCGTTTATGAAGCGTTACACCAAGCGACATCTCAAGAAACACCCGGAAAAACGCGGCAAGGATTTTGAGACCACGCAAAAGGCCTGCCGCAAGTTCCTGCAGCGCCCGGTGGCGATCTTCAATTTCATGGAAGGGACCCGCTTCACCCCGGCCAAGCAACAGCGCCAGGACTCCCCTTACCGCAACCTGCTGCGTCCGCGCCCAGGTGGCACCGGTTACGTACTTGGGGCGATGGGGGAGCAACTGGATGAACTGATCGATATCACGATTTATTACCCGGACGGCGTGCCCGGTTTCTGGGATTTTCTCTGCGGGAAAAAATCTGCAGCGCGGCTCAAGATCACCTCGCGGCCGATCCCTCCGTCGCTATTGGGCAAGGATTACGGCCAGGACCGCGCCTTCCGTAACGAATTGCAGCAGTGGGTCAACGAGCTGTGGGCGACCAAGGATGAGCAACTCGAGCGTTTCGCCGGCCGTTAAATCTTAATTCGCCTATTTTTCCAACAATGGCCGGAGGAACCGCTCGAAGGTCACCTGCTGTTTGGCGGTCAGCAGATCGACATTCCCTTCATTATCGAGCAGAAAAGTGCCGACGCCGACCACGGTACGCACCAGATAGCCGGTCCCGGCCACCAACTCTTCAATCTCGTCAAGCCGCTTTTTCAGCAGGTAGTCCAACTGGTCCAGATCGATCTGCATGGTTCGCTCTCCAGGAAGTAAATTGCGGAGATCATAGCATATTGGCTAACAGCCGATTGCCCCCAAAGATTTCAACTCATCCGCAGTGCACCCAACGGTCCCCTGCGCTGGCGCTTAACGGGGTGAAGGTCAAAGGATAAAAAGCTCCAAAAACGAGCACGTAGCGCGGGTGTTTGCGACAGACCAGAAGGACCAACCGTCAAGTAGCGCGTTGCCACAGAACGCCACGCAGACGAACTCCATCACCAACCATCACTGGAGAACAAACCCCTCGCCTCCGCGGAGTGTGTTACATGGCCGCGCCGACGTGGTCTTTTCTTTGGTGACTTTCTTTGGACCAGCAAAGAAAGTCACCCGGCGGCCGGCCGGGACCGGCGAAGTGGCTGTTGGTTTTTATGAAAAAGACAAAAGCATGACTCGTGATCAACTCCGGTTCCGTGGCGGCTTCTTCCCTCCCGGCTTGAACTTGCTCCCCTTGCCGAACTCGCGCTTCTTCGGAAACTTTTTCCCCCCACCACCAGCCCCCGACCCGGCATCGACGCTCAGGTTGAGTGGTTGGCCGCAAATCCAGATCCCCTGCAACAGCCCCAGGGTCTCCTTGGTGAGCTTGGCCGGCAGGTCAACCAGGCTGAAATCATGGAACAGCTTGATCGCGCCGATATCGCCACTGCTGAGCTGGGCCTCGTTGGTGATCGCCCCGACGATGTGCCGCGGTTCGACGCCATGCACCCGGCCGACCTCGATCCGGTAGCGCCGCTTGCCATCCTCCGTGGCGAACCTGGCTCCGCGCGGTTCCGGCGCGGAACTCAGTTCACTGAGCGGTTCGGCCGACTCTTCCGGCTGCAGCGGCCGTTCCTTCTGGACCAGGTAGGCAAGGGTCGCGGCGATGCGCCGGAAACCGACATCATACTCGTCCTGGTAGCCGTCGATCAGTTCCTCGAAGAACTCCAGGTCCTCCGATTCCATGGTCGCGGCGATTTGCTCTTTGAACAGGCCGACCCGGCGGTCGGTGATATCCTTGCGGCTCGGCAGGCTCAGCGGCTTGATCGGCTGGCGGGTCGCCTGCTCGATGGCATTGAGCATCCGCCGCTCACGCGGGGCAACGAACAGGATCGCCTTGCCCTCGCGGCCGGCCCGGCCGGTGCGGCCGATGCGGTGGATGTAGGCCTCGGTGTCGTAGGGGATATCGTAGTTGACCACGTGGCTGATCCGCTTGACATCGAGGCCGCGGGCGGCGACGTCGGTGGCGACGACGATATCGAGCGAGCCTTTTTTCAACCGCTCGATGGTCTTCTCGCGCAGCGCCTGGGTCATGTCACCGTTGAGCGGCGCGCTGGAGAAACCCCGTGCGACCAGTTTTTCGGCGAGTTCGACGGTGGCGATCTTGGTCCGGGCGAAGATGATCATGGCGTCAATCTCCTCGGCTTCGAGGATCCGGGTCAGGGCATCGAGCTTGTGCAATCCCTTGACCTGCCAGTACCACTGCGAGATCGCCTCGACCGTCGAGGTCTTGCTCTTGATGCGGATCTCGACCGGCTCCTGCAGGTGCTTGCGGGCGACCTTGAGCACCTCCTTCGGCATGGTCGCCGAGAACAGGGCGGTCTGTTTCTCTTTCGGGGTGTACTCGAGGATCTGCTCGACATCGTCGATGAAACCCATCTTGAGCATCTCGTCGGCCTCGTCGACCACCACGCAGGAGAGCTTGTCGAGCTTCAGGGTGCCGCGGCGCAGGTGGTCCTGGATCCGGCCCGGGGTACCGACTACCGCCTGGACGCCGCGCTGCAGCTGGCGCAGTTGCTGGAGCATGTTCTGACCGCCGTAAACCGGCAAGACCTGGAATCCCTTCAGATGCCGGGCATAGGTCTGCATCGCCTCGGCGACCTGCAGCGCAAGCTCGCGGGTCGGGGTCAGCACCAGGATCTGCGGGTGCTTCTGGTTCGGGTCGAGCCGGCTGAGCAGCGGCAGGGAAAAGGCCGCGGTCTTACCGGTGCCGGTCTGCGCCTGGCCGAGCAGGTCGCGCCCTTCCAGCAGCGGCGGAATACTCTGGGCCTGAATCGGCGACGGACTTTCGTAGCCGACTTCGTTGATGACCTTGAAAATAGCCGGGGCAAGCTTCAGCTGGTCAAAGCTGACGGTGGTTTCTTCACTCATGGAAAACTCTATGGGGAATGGCTCGGTAGTCGACGGAATGGAGGAGCGAGCTGGTTGATCACGGGATGACGGTGCGTTACTTTCCTTCCCAGCAGAGGGAAGACAGCCGATTGAGGCGTCACCATACCCCAACTGGAGGTAAGGAAGCAATGTACAATCGTCTAAATTGTTCGCTAAATCGGCATTTTAGTTCAATTAGGTCG
This sequence comes from Geothermobacteraceae bacterium, assembly GCA_035266745.1. Lineage (GTDB taxonomy): Bacteria > Desulfobacterota > Desulfuromonadia > Desulfuromonadales > Geothermobacteraceae > DATFMT01. The sequence goes on from DATFMT010000054.1 coordinate 3,682, forward strand.
ATTTTTCCGGGCGATCAATCGAGCGCCCGGTACTCGACCTTGATGATCTCCAACTCCGCCCGGCCGCCGGGGGTGGCGAAAGCAACCTCATCTCCTGCCGACTTGCCGAGCAACGCCCGGGCGATCGGCGAGGTCCAACTGACATGGTTCCGTGTCGGATCGTATTCGTCGACACCGACGATGCTGAGAGTCTTCTCTTCGCCGTCCTGGTACTCCACCGTAACCGTAGCACCGAACAGCACCCGGTCTCCAGCCACTTCCGCCTGCGCGAGCGGATCGACAATTTCCGCCTGTTCAAGACGCTTGGTGAGAAAACGGATCCGGTTGTCGAAGCGCCGCAGTGCCCGCTTGGCATACTGGTAATCGGCGTTCTCGCTACGATCGCCGAGGCTTGCCGCCCAGGCGGCAGTCTTGACCATCTCCGGCCGATTCTTATAGAGCAGCTCCTTGAGTTCGGCACGTAATCGCGCCGCACAGGCCGGGGTCATGTAGATCGGGGTTTGCTGATTTGTGTCGGGTGCCATGGTCGCCAAGGTTCGAGGTTCAAGGATCAAGAATTAATGCAAAATCAGGCACGCAACCCAGCCTTTCGGTCAGCATCTCATTAAAAAACTGTGCATTCTCACAATCCAGCTCCGGTCAGTTTCGAAGCAGTTTCTGCCAGATACCTCCTGGCAGACAACCGGCGAATCGTCTAGTCTCTGACACAAGTCTGTCCAAGATCAGCAGCAAATTACCAGCATGATGAGGTCTCATGAAGCAGTATAGACTCGCCACCCTTCCCAGCCTGTTCCTGGTACCGGTTCCGGCCCTGGCTGCTACGACCGGGAGTCTCGACTTCTGGACGTTGGGTGTCTTCTTGACGGCCAATTTCCTTATCACAGCCGGACTGTTCGGCCTCGGCATTGTCCTTATTGGCCTATTCTACGACCGGTTCAAGCCCTGGCTGACGAATCGCCGACAACGCCGCGCCGGACAACGAAAATTTCCCCATCCTCCCGCCTATTAAGCCCGCTCGAAAGTAGTCGATATAGTCTCATAGAAATGCTGGCGGCCAAGGCTGCTCGACCCGGGCACACAGCACCTCGTCACCGGCCCCCGGTCCCTGGTCATGACCCAGTACCGTCCCGAGTTACGGCGCCCCTTGCGAGGCAATATCCAGCGCGGAGCAACCCACCGCTTTCCACTGGCGCATATCCGTCAAGTCCCACCAAGGGTATCGATGAAGCCGTTCTATAAATCGGATGCGACGGATGCGAGCCGCTGTACTAAGCCCGCTGATCAGCGTCTGCCGAAAGCGGCCAGGCCCAGGTTCATGGGGTCTAGGTTACGACCGAATCGGTGATGGCCAGGCGGACCAGATCCAGCACCTCCGGCAGGGGCAGGCGAGAGTAAGTTTTGGCCAGGAAACCGTTGACGTGAACAAAGCTGACCGCTGGATGGTTCTCAAGCACCCTGAAATCAACGCTTCGATGGTTTTCCAGACGAAGCATCTCCCAACCCTCACCGCGGATCGCGGGGGTTATACTCACCACGATCCTTTCGTCATTCAGGAACCGCAGGAAGAGTTCCATCGCCAGCTTGGGTTCATCGTCGATCGTACAGATGATCGCTTTGAGATGTTTCACCGAAACGATTTCAGCCTCGTTTTTCAGTCGCTCAAGACGCACCATCTTATGGCTGATCAAGGCAATCAGCTCCTCTCCCAGCGTCTTCATAAATTTATACAGCAGGTCGGAACTGCGCAGGATAGAGAGCCTGGAGAATAGTGACAGGACAAAGCCGTCAATGGGTGACGAAGAGGCAAACAGAATACTCGTGTCGACGCCGAGATGTTCGGCTGTCCGGTAGGGGCCCCTGACGTCCATCATGCTCATGTGCGGGTACCAGACAAACATCTTCTTGGCGGCATCGTGATGACCGAGATGCTGCATAATCAGATGAAAAGCACATGGAAGGGAGCGATCCTGATGGTGATCGAAATTATTCCGTTCAGGAGCGTATTCCATGCCCACATCAACCACATAAGTCGCAGGATCAGTCAGATCCGTGCCGGTCGGCTCGCAGCGAAAGACCTCTGCCTCTCCCAGAGTTGCAAGCAGGACACTCACAGTCAAAAAATCGTCTTTGTGGGCAGTGCCGGGGTGCGTAATGATTTTATACATTGAAATGAATTCTCAAGGTTCGATACGGAAATTATCGCCTGGGCAACTTCAACCAGGCGCTTCATGCAGTTGTCATCTTAACACAGCGGTCCGCGGAACGGAGAAGATCAGGTCTCTTTTTCCCGACTGTCTCGAGGGGAGTGCCAGGAGGTGTTCTTCCGCTGCCGGGCAAGGGGTTCCAAAAGTTTCAGGCTCCTTTCCACCACCGGCAAGATATTCCTGACCATGACGGCGATTCCGGCCGCGTTGGGGTGAATACCGTCCCCGCTGTTCAACTCCTCGCGCCCGGCTACCCCTTCGAGAAAGAAGGGATAGAACGGCACCCCGTGGCGCTCCGCCAGCTCGGGGTAGAGCCGGTCAAACTTGGTATAATAATCCCGACCCAGGTTGCGCGGCGCGCGCATTCCGATCAAGAGCGGCTGGACGCCGTGCTGCTTGAGCCGGCCGAGAATCGCGTCGAGGTTGACGCGGGTCAGCTCCGGGTCGAGGCCCCGCAGGGCATCGTTGCCGCCCAGCTCGACAAGCACCAGGTCGGGCCGACTCTCGAGCAGCCAATCGAGCCGGGCCAACCCGCCGGCGCTGGTATCGCCTGAGATCCCGGCGTTCTGTACCTCCACCCGGTAGCCGCACTGGCGCAGAGCGATTTCGAGTTGCGCCGGAAAACTCTGGTCTGCGGTCAGTCCGTAACCGGCGGTCAGACTGTCGCCAAGCACGGCGACCCGCACCGACCTTGCCTGGGCCGAAACAGGCAGCGCCAGCAGCAACAGGACAACACTCAGAAGAAATGGAGTTCGCATGTCTGAACCGATCGTCTCTATCAATGACCTTCATCTCAGTCTAGTCGGCGGGGCCGGGCCGGTCAATATCCTCTGCGGGATCGACCTGACGGTGAGTCAGGGCGAAACGATCAGTATTGTCGGCCCTTCGGGAGCCGGGAAAACCACCCTGTTGATGGCTTTGTCCGGTCTTGAGCGTCCCTCCTCGGGCCGGGTCAGGGTCGCTGGCGTCGAACTGGGCGATGCAGACGAGGATCAGCTTGCACGGTTCCGGCGCCGGCACATTGGCATCGTCTTCCAGTCCTTTCACCTGGTACCGACCATGACCGCCCTGGAAAACGTCGCTCTGCCGCTGGAATTTGCCGGCCGGCCGGATGCCCTGGAGCAGGCGGCCATTGCCCTCGAAGCGACCGGGCTGGCCGACCGGGTCGCCCATTTCCCCGGCCAGCTCTCCGGCGGCGAACAGCAGCGCGTCGCCCTGGCCCGCGCCTTTGTCGCCCGACCGTCGCTGATCCTCGCCGACGAACCGACCGGCAATCTCGACCGCGAAACCGGGCAAAAAGTCATTCAGCTGCTTTTCGACCTGCAGGCGGACATTGGCACGACCCTGCTGCTGGTAACCCACGACCCGCAGCTAGCCGGGCGCTGCCAGCGTTCGTTGCGCATGGCAGACGGGCTGCTCAGTCCGGATGACGGATCAGGCCGATGAGCGAACCGGCCCTGCTCAGACAGGCGGTACGCCTGGCCCGGCGCGAACTGCGTTCGGGCCTGCGGGGTTTTGGCGTCTTTCTCGCCTGCCTGTTCCTCGGGGTCTTTGCCATCAGCGCCATCGGCAGCTTTACCGCGGCGGCCAAGACCGGGCTGCTGGAAGACGCCAGCGCGCTTTTGGGCGGCGACCTCGAAATTCGCCGGGTCCACCGGCCCCTCTCACCTGCACAACAGGAGTTTCTCGATGCCCGGGGCAGGCGCTCCGAGGTCATCGAACTGCGCAGCATGGCCGGCAATCCGGAACGGGACCTGCGGGTGCTGGTGGAAGTGAAAGCGGTCGATGAGGCCTATCCGCTCTATGGCGAGCTGCGCAGCGACCCGGCTCAGCCGGTCTCCCGGGCGCTGCAACAGCGGGGCGCCCTGGTCGAAGCGGCACTCTTGCAGCGCCTCGAACTGCAGATCGGCGACCCGCTCCAGCTCGGCGATATCAGCCTGCGGATCAACGGCATCATCAAGCTCGAACCGGACCGCCAGCTGCGGGCCTTCTACCTCGGGCCCCGCCTGCTGGTCAGCAGGGCCAGTCTTGAAGCCAGCGGACTGCTGCGCCCGGGCAGCCTGGTGACCTATCGCTCGCGATTGTGGCTGAGCGACCCCGAGCAGGCGGAACCGGTCGTGCAACAACTGGAAGAGGCTTTTCCCGAGGCCGGCTGGCGATTACGAACCTGGCGTCAGGCCGCACCGCGGGTGCGCAACGTCATCGACCGGCTGGGCGCCAACCTGACCCTGCTCGGCCTCTGCGCCCTGCTGATCGGCGGACTCGGCGTCTCCGGGGCGGTACGCGGCTACCTGGGCGGCAAAGTCATGCACATCGCGACGCTGAAATGCCTCGGTGCCACGGGCCGGACTGTCTTGGGCGCCTACCTGCTGCAGGTGCTGCTGCTCGGCGGCCTCGGCACTGGAGCCGGACTGCTGACCGGCGCGGCACTGCCGTATCTGCTTGAATGGGGGCTCGGCGAACGACTGCCGATTCCGCTCCACCCGGCCTTTTACCCTGAGGTACTGGCGAAAGCAGCCCTGTTCGGGCTGCTGATCGCCCTGTTGTTTTCGCTCAAGGAGCTCGGGATCGCGCGACGCATCCCGCCGGCGATGTTGTTCCGCGGTTATGCCGAAACCGGCCACAAGGACCCGGGGAGCAAGATCTGGCTCGCCATTGCCGTCACCGCACTGCTGCTCGCGGCGCTGGCGATTTTCAGCAGCGCCGACCGACGCCTGGCCGGCTGGTTCATCCTCGGCGGCACACTCTGCTTTCTGGCGTTTCGGCAGCTGGCCAGCGGTCTCGTCGGGCTGTCGCGCCGCTTGCCCAGGCCGGTCAATCCTTCGCTGCGGCTCGGCTTGGCCAACATCCACCGGCGCGGCTCGCCGGCCACCAGCGTGCTCTTTTCTCTCGGCCTCGGCCTGACCGCGTTGGTGATGATCGCTCTGGTTCAGGCCAACCTCAACGATCTGGTCAGCGATACCTTGCCCGAGCAGGCCCCGGCATTTTACTTCCTCGACATCCAGCCGGATCAGGTCCATGCCTTCGAGAAACGCCTCGCCAACCTGCCGGCCGTGCAGCAGGTGCAACTCTACCCGACCCTGCGCGGACGGATCACCGCGATCA
>DATFMT010000055.1:0-8183 GCA_035266745.1 Geothermobacteraceae bacterium
GGCGAATCGTCCGGCTGTCGGTGGAGACGCCAAAAATAGTGGCGCTGGCGTTGGCCGGCGTCAGTCGCCCGGAGGTCATGCTCACAATGTCGGATAATTTCATTTTCATGCGACCTGTTCCCGGAGGGTTATGGCGCGGGCCAGTTCTTCCCGGTCGTCAAAGTGAATCTTTTCCCGGCCGAGGATCTGATAATCTTCGTGCCCCTTGCCCGCCACCAGCAGTACGTCACCAGCCTGTAGCAGGGAGACGGCGTATTCGATGGCGCTACGTCGGTCTTCGACGACGACAAAACCACGGGCACCCGGCTCAGCAGCCTGTTTCCGGCTCAACTCCTGCGGATAGACGCGTTCGACGCCGGGGCGGATATCGGCAATGATTGCCTCCGGGCTCTCGGTTCGCGGGTTATCGGAGGTTACAATCACCAGGTCCGAGGCATGGGCAGCGACCTCCCCCATCACCGGACGCTTGCCACGATCCCGATCGCCTCCGCAGCCGAACAGGGTTAAAATTCGCTTCGGTTCGACCCCCTGCAGGGCGGCAAGCGCCTTCTCCAAGGCATCGCCGGTATGTGCGTAATCGACCAGGACCTGACAACCGAAATTGTTGGGCACCGCTTCGAGCCGGCCCGGCACCCGGGTGGCCTGTCCCAGTCCGACCAGCACGGTCGTTGCATCCAGACCAAGGCCCAGTCCGACACCTGCAGCACAGAGCAGATTTTGCAGGTTGAACTGGCCCAGCAACGGCGAACGCAGTTGATAGTGAGTCCCGCCATAACTGAGGCTGGAGCTGATCCCGTCCAGCGACAAGTTAACCTGACTGGCGGCAACCGTCGCCTGCTGCAGTGTGCTGACGGTGATCGCACCGCCGAGTTCCCGGGCCAGCCGGATGCCGAACGGATCATCGATGTTGACCACTGCCTGGCCGGGGCCGTTGAACAAGAGCCGTTTGGCGGCAAAGTAGCTCTCCATGTCCCGGTGATAGTCGAGATGCTCCGGGGTCAGGTTGGTCAGCACCGCGACTGAAAACTCGAGACCGGCCACCCGCTGCTGCGCGAGCGCGTGGGAGGAGACCTCCATGACCACGGCATTGCAACCGGCATCGCGAAACTGGCGGAACAGCCGGTAAAGATCGACCGATTCTGGCGTCGTATGTTCGGCGGGCACGCTCTGGGCTTCGAAACGGTATGCCACGGTCCCAAACACCGCCGGCCGCAATCCGGCCTGTTTGAGGATCGCTTCGACCAGGTAGGAGACCGTGGTTTTGCCGTTGGTTCCGGTGATCCCGACCAGAGGCAGTCCCTGCAGCGGGTCAGCGTAAAAGTTCTTGGCGATCAACCCCATCGCCCGTCGCGGATCCGCGACCAAGATCCCGGCAACCGAAGCGGGCAACTCCTGGGGTCGCTGCATGACCACCGCGCGAGCCCCCTTGTCGATGGCTGCGGCCACGAAGTCGTGACCATCCGCCTCAACCCCGGGCAGGGCAAAAAACAGACTGTCTGGGGTCGCCTGACGCGAATCGTAACAGAGACTGCTGATCTCGGCCTGAAGATTCCCGAAGGTTTCAACAGCGTCGATTCCCTGCAACAGACTGCTCAGGCTTTGCGCCATCATGCCCCTTTCTCCGGCCTAGAAGGCCTGGGCGACCGGTTGCTCCAGTCGAACCCAGACTTCTGACCCATAGTTAATCGTTCCACCCGGCCGCGGAGACTGGGCGACCACCCGCCCGCTCCCCTGCAGTTTGATATTCAGCTTGGTCCGTTCCATGGTCTGCAGGACCTGCCGAAAACTCATCCCGAGCAAGCCCGGCATCAACGGCAGGTTCTCCCCCTTGGGCACCTGGTAGACCGTCGGCTGGATCGGTGGAATCTCCGCGACATCCGGCAACGGCCGGTGCTGATCTCGACGCACCTGCATGGTTGGCGGCACCTGAAGCTGCGTCAGTGCCTTGCTGGCGATCTTGGAAAAAACCGGTGCCGCCACCAGGCCACCGTAGATTTCCTCCTTGGGTTCATCGATCATCACCAGGATCACCAGTTGCGGGTCCTCCGCCGGGACAAAACCGACGAAACTCGACAGCCGCTTGTCGGCCGAATAGCCACCGGTAACCGGATCAACCTTCTGTGCGGTCCCGGTTTTTCCGGCAACTTCATACCCGGGTACGGTCGCCAGGGTCCCGGTACCGCCGGCTTCGGTCGCGGTGATCATGATCTTTGCAACCTCATGGGCGACGGTTTCGGAGACGACCTGTCGCTCCACCCGTGGCCGTTTGCTCTCAATCACCTGGCCGTAACTATCCACGACCTTTTCCACCAGATAAGGCTGCATCAGGTAGCCGCCATTGGCGATTGCCGCCGTAGCCGTCGCCAGTTGCATTGGTGTCACCATCAGCCCCTGGCCGAAGGAGATGGCAGCCAGGTCAACCTCAAACCATTCATCCGGTGTACGCAGCAGCCCCCTGCTTTCGCCAGGGACTTCGATGCCGCTGACTTGACCAAAACCGAATTCGGTCAGGTAGTTGTAGAATCTCTCCCGCTCGAGCGCCTTGCCGATTTTGGCCGCGCCGATATTCGAGCTGAACTTCAGTACCTCGGAGACGCTCAGCTTGTCGTAAGGGTGGTGGTCATGAATCACCTTACCACCAACCCGATAGACCCCCTTTTCACAATCAATCTGCTTAGTCGGGGTGACCAGCTGTTCGTTCAACGCTGCAGCGATCAGGAAAACTTTCATGGTCGAGCCAGGCTCGTAGGCGTCGGCCACCGCTCGGTTTCGATAGTTCTTCGGCCGATAACGGGCAAACGAGTTCGGATTGAAATCGGGCTGGCTCGCCATGGCGAGAATCTTGCCGGTTTTCGGTTCCAGAACCACAACGGTCCCGGCTCTGGCCTTCTGCTCCTTGACCGCGGCTTCGAGCTCCTGCTCGGCAATGTACTGAATATTCTTGTCCAGGGTAAGGTGCAAGCTCGCACCAAAACGGCCCTGATTGACCAGCGGATCCCCGGAACCAATGCTACGTCCCCGATTGTCCCGTTCGGTCACCAGGTAGCCGCCTTCGCCCAGAATCTGCGCATCGAACTTGAGCTCCAACCCTTCCAGGCCATGTGGGTCGAGCCCGGTAAAACCGAGAACCTGGGCTCCCAGTTCGCCATTGGGATAATAACGTTTATGCTCCTTGGTAAAGTGCACTCCGGGCAGATCCATCGCTCGGACCAGTTCGCTCTCCTGCGGCGAGACCTGGCGTTTGATCCAGAGGAAGCTCTTTTTCGATTTCAGCTTGGCCTTCAGACCTTTTTTTGGCAAATGCAGGGCATCGGCGAGGTAATCAACCACGCGGGCCGGGTTATCCACCTCGGCAGGATTCACATAAATGGAATCAGTCTCGATGCTCAGCGCCAGCTCCTCGCCATTGCGATCGTAAATGGTACCTCGTTGCGGGGTCAGCGGAATCACCCGCTGGTGCTGTCGTTCAGCGCGCTTGACCCAGTCATCCTGCCGCCGGACCTGGAGATGGTAGGCTCGAACAGCAACCAGGGTGAAAGCCGCCAGAAACAACAAGCCAAATAACCTGATTCGCAGCAACAACCATTTCTCCCGGCCGTTCATCAATCAACCGTGATGATCTGCTCGGGAGAAGGAAACGTAAGACCAAGGCTCTTGCGGGCCACCCGCTCGATCCGGGCCGGTCGGCTCAGACTGGCAGATTCGAGGCGCAACTCTTGCGACTCCTGCTGCAACGAGCGCAACTGGCTTTCCAGACTGGCGATATCGTAATCGAGATTGACGACCTGCAGCCGCGACCAGACGATGAACAGGCTGACCACCAGCAACAGGGCAACGAAGACAAAGGTAGGCAACAGGCGGGGCTGCTGCAGGGTGAAGCCATTGATTTTTGGTATCGGCCTGAGCAGTGTATCGGCCATGGGACCCTCCCGAACTAGCAAACGTGGCAAGTCATTACAATTTTCGAACGGCTCTCAAGATCGCGCTGCGTGAACGCGGATTCTGCTCAAGTTCTGCTTCGTCCGCTCGCACTGCCCGACGGGTCAGGATTTCGACCTGTGGCTGCTGTCCGCACTGGCATACTGGCAACTTCGGTGGACAGATGCAGCCGGTGGCAGCATCGCGAAACAGGTGCTTGACGATCCGGTCTTCGAGGGAATGGAAGCTGATCACCACCAGCCGCCCTTCCGGCCTCAGCAACCTCAGCCCCTGCTCCACGCCACTGCGGACATGGTCAAGTTCACCATTGACAAAGATCCTCAGTGCCTGAAAAACCCGGGTTGCCGGGTGAATCCGAGCCGGCTGATGCCCCCTGGGAACCGTGTCCTGGATCAGTTCCGCCAGGCTGCGGGTGGTCTCGAAGGGCTGTTCACTTCGAACCTGGCAGATCCGCCTGGCGATCCTCTTGGCCCAGCGCTCCTCGCCGTAGCTGCGGAAAATCCGGGCCAGCTCGCCTTCGTCGCGGCTGTTGACGACCATCGCCGCCGTTTCGCCGCGACTGCGGTCCATCCGCATATCGAGGGGGCCGTCATCGCGGAACGAGAAGCCCCGCTCCGGCGTGTCGAGCTGATGCGAGGAAACCCCCAGGTCGAGCAACATGCCGTCCAGGCCCTCGATTCCGAGTTCGCTCAGCACCTGCTCAGCGTCGGCGAAATTCGCATGCTGCAAGCGGATGCGCCCGGCAAAAGGCGCGAGCACCTCGGCAGCTTTTGCCAACGCGGCCGGATCACGATCCAGACCGACCAGAATGCCGTCAGGCGCTGAGGCCTCGAGGATCAGTCGCGCGTGCCCGCCGCCACCGAGGGTTCCATCGAGGTAAATTCCACCGGCGTGCGGCTGCAGTTGGGCCAGGACTTCGGTCGGCATCACCGACACGTGCCTGAACCGTTCAGTCACCAAAATCTCAAAGACCTAGGTCGAAGCGGGACTGGGGGTTGTCGTCGAGGCGCGCCTGCGCCTGGGCACGCGACTGGGCATGCTGCTCGCGGCCCATCAACAGGATTTTCTTGGCGACGCCGATGGCGACGAATTCCCTTTCCTCACCCACCAGTCCTGCATGTTCACGCATCGATTGACTCAACTGGACCCGCCCCTGCTTGTCGAAACTGCATTCAATGGCGGGCGAAACCGTTGTCAGATACAAGTCATCACGAAACTGTCCGGGAGGGAGTTGTTCGATCTTGGCGACGATCTCTTTCCAGACCGGGAGAGGGTAGGCGACCACGCCGCTCTTGTCTTCGGTGACCACCAAATGGTTGTCGCCGAAAACCCGCTCGAGCTCATCGCGGAACTTGGCCGGAATGCTGGCCCGTCCCTTAGCGTCGATCGCATTGTAGAATTTCCCTTGGAAATTTACCATGTCCCTCTTTGGCCCCTTTTGACACCTTTTGACACTTTCGTCGAAATATAGCGGCCGTCAAGGGGATTGTCAAGCTAAAATTCCAATTTATAAAGGCTTTAGGCGGAAAAGGACGAGACTAAAAAAATACGGGAAATAGAAGTTTCTGGAGTAAGGTAGAGATTATTTTCACAGGTACAACTGAAGTGTTGGCGAGAATACTGAATACGGAAAAACCACGGGAAGAAACTTCCCCGTCGAAGGTATGGATCAGCAGATGATCAGGCTGACGGGGCTGGCAGGAACATCTCAATTTTTTCGATGCGGCGCTCGACCATCTTGCGCACCACGAAGCGGGTCTCCTGCCAGCGGCACTCGTCCCCCTCCTCGGGGATCGTGCCGAGGCTGCGCATGACAAAGCCGGCCAACGTGGTGGCGTGCTCTTCCATGAGTTCGAGACCGAAATGCCGGTTCAGGTCGCGCAGCGGGCAGGCCCCTTCGACCAGGAAACGATTCGGTGCAACCTCCTGAAACAGCGATTCATCGGCATCGAACTCGTCCTGGATTTCGCCGACAATCTCCTCGACGACATCTTCCAGGGTGACGATCCCCTCGACGCCGCCATACTCATCGACCACAACCGCGAGGTGCACGCGCTGGTCACGAAATGACTGCAGCAGGGTTTCGATCCGCTTCGACTCCGGGACGAAAAAGGGGAGGCGGACCAGGTCACGCATGTCGAACTCTTCGGCCCGGTGCACGTAGTTGAGGATTTCCTTGGAATGGATAATGCCGAGGATATTGTCCATATCACCATCATAGACCGGGAAGCGCGAATGACGGGCCTGCTGGACCTGCTTGAGAACCTCGTCGAACGGTGTCGAGACCTCGATACCGACCACCTCGGTGCGGGGAATCATCACATCGCGGACCCGGATCTGGGCCAACTCGAACACCCCGTGCAACATCCGATGTTGTTCTTCGGCCACCACCCCGGCCTGCTCGCCAACCGAAATCATGGTGCGGATTTCATCTTCGGAGATAACCGGGCGGTCTGATTCGCCGGGAAACAGTCGGGCCAACAACCGAGAGACGGCTGACACCAGCCAGAGGGCCGGCGACAACAGCCACAAGATGAACAGGATCGGGCGGAGGACGAAAAACGAGACCTTTTCCGGCGAACGGGAGGCGTAGGTTTTCGGCGCGATCTCGGCAAAGATCAGCAATAATGGCGTCAACACGATAATCGTCAGCAATTCGCCCCGATCGCCATACAGCGAGACGAACAGGGTCGTGGCAAACACCGAAGCGGCGATATTGACCAGGTTATTGCCGACCAGGATCGCGCTCAGCAGGCGCTCGGGACGTTCGAGCAGTTTCTCGAGGCGGCTGGCACCGCGGCGGTTCTTTTCCACCAGGTAGCGAACCCGCAGCCGATCGATGGCGGTCAGGGCTGTCTCCGACCCGGAAAAAAACGCCGAGAGCGCGAACAGGCAGCCGAGTCCGAGCAATTGTAAAAGTAGCTTTTCGGTCATGGTCCCAATCTCTAGGATACCCCGAGAGTTTACCTAATAATCATTGAGAATACAATGAGTTGCAATCTTCAACTGGGTGAATTGTGACGTTGCCTGGTGCGCTGTGCGTATGGTATAAGCCGAATAGCAACATTTGGCAAGCAGAACAGGAGCAGGTATGGAGAAGGCCCGGGCACGACAGCGTCATGCCGAACTGGTTGAGCTGATCAACCGTCACAATCGGCTTTACCACGAACTTGACAGCCCGGAGATCTCCGATGCGGATTTCGACGCCCTGTTCCGCGAGTTGCTGGAGCTGGAGACCGCCTGGCCGGAACTCGAATCCGAGGACTCGCCGTCACGCGCGGTCGGCTCGGCCCCCTCGCTGAAATTTTCCCCGGTTCGCCATGCCCTGCCGATGCTCTCACTGAAAAACGCCAAGAACGCGGCCGAGTTCATCGGCTTCGACAAGAGCCTGCGCGAGACCTTTCTGGGCGACGCTGGCGAACTCGAGTACGTCTGCGAAATGAAGCTCGATGGGGTGGCGGTTGAACTGACCTATGAACATGGCCGCCTGGTGCAAGCCAGTACGCGCGGCGACGGGACTACCGGCGAAGACATCACCGAGAACATCCGCACCATCGCCGTCCTGCCGCAAACCCTGCTGTCCCCCTGCCCCGCACTGGTCGACATCCGCGGCGAGGTCTATTTCGAACTTGACGATTTCCAGGCTCTCAACCGGCGCCAGGAAGAAGCGGCGGCCAAGACCTTTGCCAACCCGCGCAATGCTGCCGCCGGCACCCTGCGCCAGCTGGACGCCACCATCACCGCCAGCCGCCCATTGAAGCTCTTCTGCTACGGCGTCGGCCGCCTCGAAGGTGCCTCGACCGACACCCACTTCGAACTACTCGAGCAGTTTCGCCGCTGGGGACTCCCGGTCAACCTGGAGCAGACCCGGGTCGTGACCGGAACCACTGCGGTCAATGCGACCTTCGAAATTATGCTGGCCAAGCGCGAGACCTTGCCGTTTGAAATCGACGGCATGGTGGTCAAGGTCAACTCCCTGGCCCTGCAACGCGAACTCGGTGAAATCAGCCGCACGCCGCGCTGGGCGATTGCCTGCAAATTTCCGCCGCGCCAGGCGACCACCCGACTGGCCGCGGTCGGCCTGCAAGTCGGTCGCACCGGCGCCATCACCCCAGTCGCCCACCTTGAACCTGTCGAGGTCGGTGGTGTCATGGTCGCGCGCGCCAGCCTGCACAACTGGGACGAGATCGAACGGTTGGGGGTCATGATCGGCGATCGGGTCGTGGTCGAACGGGCCGGCGACG
>DATFMT010000056.1:0-2185 GCA_035266745.1 Geothermobacteraceae bacterium
TGAGTACAACGACAAAATCAAGTCCGGAGATTTGCTAGAGGTTGCAGAAGTGCTTCGAGAACTGTACCAGATCAAAGAGGACAAAGAGCTCTCCTATGGAGAGAAGAAAGTTCTCGAGCTGGCCCGCAAGCTGCTGGTGACAGAGATTGCCATGGCCGAAGGCAAGGCAGAAGACAAGATTGCCGAGCGGGTTGAGAAGATTTTCCTCAACTGAGCCGTGCATCATTCCGAACCAAGGCCGGGCTGTTGAAGCCCGGTTTTTCTTTTTGCGCGGGGGGTTACCACCGCCGGGCCCGAACTTGACGCGATGAAATTCATAGCCCTGGTACCAGCTGCCGGATCCGGTCGCCGCATGCAGGCAGGCATCAACAAGCAGTATCTCGAGCTTGCCGGCTTACCGATCCTGGCCCATACCCTGCGACTGCTAGAAAACCATCCACTGGTTACCGAAATCTTGGTGATCGCACCCGAGGCTGAAGTTGACTACTGCCGCAACGAGATCGTGGCGCGCTACCGGTTCGACAAAGTCAGTGGTGTTGTCGGCGGTGGTGCCGAGCGGCAGGATTCGGTGCATAACGGCCTGCTGGCCTGCCGGGCCGACGGCGATGATCTGGTTTTAATTCATGACGGGGTCCGACCGCTGCTGCCGCCAGCCTTGCTGGACCGGGTCGGGCAGGCCGCAATGCTACATGGGGCGGCCGTGGTCGGGATCCCGGTCAAGGATACCATCAAGCGGGTTGCTGCGGATGGTTCGATTCTGTCCACCCCGCGGCGAGAAGAGCTCTGGCAGGCCCAGACTCCGCAGGCCTTTGGTTTTGCGGTCATCATGGCTGCCCACGAAAAAGCCTTTCGCGAAGGCTACCGCGGGACTGATGATGCGTCTCTGGTCGAATGGGCTGGTGACCGGGTGGTCATGGTTGAAGGGGATTACCGAAATCTCAAAATCACCACAGCGGAAGACCTGGTTGTGGCCGAGGCGTTGCTGGAGAAAACAAAGGAGCAGACCTGATGCAGAGGATTGGTCACGGTTATGATGTGCATCGACTGGTGCCGGAGCGAAAACTTATTCTCGGCGGGGTCGAGATTGAGCACCCGCTCGGCCTGTTGGGTCACTCGGATGCTGACGTTCTGCTGCACGCCATCTGCGACGCGATCCTGGGTGCAGTGGCCGAAGGGGATATCGGCCGGCACTTTCCGGATACCGATCCGGCCTTCAGGGGGGTCGACAGCCTGAAACTGCTGGCCGAGGTTCTGGTGATTGCCGGCAAGCGACACTACCTGGTAAGCAATATCGATGCGACGATCGTTGCCCAGCGCCCCAAGCTGGCCCAGTATATCCGCCAGATGGTGGAAAATATCGCTGCCATCTGCGAAATCGATATCCGTCAGGTCAATGTCAAGGCGACCACCACCGAGGAGCTCGGTTTTACCGGCCGTGAGCAGGGAATCGCCGCTCACGCCGTCGTCCTGATGAAACCTTATGTACCCAACGACAGCGAAGTCGATTTTCGTTAAACTTCAATATTCCAACGAGAGGTCGTAACGTCCAGATGAGTGAACAGGAAGCCGGAACCAGCCATTTTATCCGGAATATGATCAGTGAAGATCTGCAATCAGGAGCCCGCGACACGGTCGTGACCCGGTTCCCGCCGGAACCGAACGGGTACCTGCATATCGGCCACGCCAAGAGCATCTGCCTCAATTTCGGCCTCGCGGCCGAATTCGGTGGCCGCTGTCATCTGCGCTTTGACGATACCAACCCGGTCAAGGAAGAGGAAGAGTATGTCGAGGCGATCAAAACCGACGTCCGCTGGCTCGGCTTCGACTGGGGCGAGCATCTCTATTTCGCCTCGGATTACTTCGAGACTCTCTACCAGTATGCGATCAAACTGATCAAGGCCGGCAAGGCCTATGTCGACAGCCAGGACGCTGAACAGATGCGGCTTAACCGCGGAACCCTGACCGAACCTGGGGTCAACAGCCCGTTCCGGGAGCGGAGCATCGCCGAGAACCTCGATCTGTTCGAACGGATGAAAAACGGCGAATTCCCGGATGGCAGCCACATCCTGCGGGCCAAGATCGATATGGCCGCACCGAACATGAATCTGCGCGATCCAGCCATGTACCGGATTCTGCACGCCAGGCATCACCGCACCGGCGATGCCTGGTGTATCTACCCGATGTA
>DATFMT010000057.1:0-4238 GCA_035266745.1 Geothermobacteraceae bacterium
GCAGTACGCCTGGTTCTACTACGGCGGCGGCATGGAGCTGATGAAGAAGGTCTACGACAGGCATGGCGTCTATGCCTTTCCCGGCGGCAACACCGGCAACCAGATGGGCGGCTGGTTCCGCAAGGAGATCAACAGCCTCGACGATCTTCGGGGGCTGAAGATGCGCATTCCCGGGTTCGCCGGCGAGGTGATCGCCAGGCTCGGTGTGGTGGTGACCAATATCCCGGCCGGTGAGCTCTACACCGCGCTCGATCGCGGCACCATCGACGCGCTGGAGTGGATCGGCCCGTCGCTGGACCTCAACATGGGCTTCCACAAGGTCGCACCCTACTACTATACCGGCTGGCACGAGCCGGCCTCGGAGATGCAGTTTCTGGTCAACCAGAAGGCGTTCGATGCACTGCCGGAGCATCTGCAGGCGATCCTGGTCAACGCCATGGAGCTGGCGGCCTACGACATGTACGCGCACATCACCCACCAGAGTGCCGTCAACTGGGCGAAAATCCGCAAGGAGTACCCGGACGTCAAGATCCGCACCTTTCCCAAACAAGTGATTGCCAAGCTGAAAGAGGAGAACACCAAGCTGCTCGATGAAATCGCGAGTAAAGATCCGCTCTTCAAGGAGATCCTCGATTCGCAACGCGCCTACCTGGGGCCGATGCGCGAGTGGATCAAGATTTCGGATTATGCCTATCTGAAGGACAATATTGCGGAATAGCTGTTTTAGCTGAGCGAAACAAGGCCCATCCTAATGTCAGGAAGGGCCTTGTTATTTGATCCGGGTGCCGGGTGGAGCAGGGGGGAGATGGCAATAATCAGCAGGATGAGGTGTTGCCGGGGAAAGCCCTTAATATTCCACGAGAGTGCCGGAAACCTGCAAAGATAAATTGTTATATAGGTCCTTTATAGTTGAACGTCCCTCTTCAATTACGTTTTCCAAAAGGGGTAACCCTGCGCGTTCTGGAAACGCTGATGACAGCTTTTCAGCCATGAAATTTAGATCGTCCTGTAAAAACCCTTTAAGAATTGTTTGTATGTTTCCAGTTATTCCAGGATTGTTTTCATCTTTAAGGTCTTCTTCAATGGTTGATAAGAAATCAGCGACATAACGAGTTAGCTGTTCAACAAACTGCCGCATGCCATACGTACTGCTGTAACGACCTTTTGCACGCAAGATTCTCGAAAGATTTTTTGTGTCCTTTTCCCAGTTTGGACTTCCCCCACTTAACTAGGCACCGGGGTTGTGATTTTAGAAGTCCGCTCGAAAGCCTCCGGCGTTAACCCTCCGAGGTGGCTGTGGCGCCGCCTGCGATTGTAAAACAACTCGATGTAATCAAAGTATCAGTCCGAGCCTCAGTGTGTGTTCGGTAAATCTTTTTCCGAATTCTTTCCTTCTTCAAGCTGCTAAAAAAGGATTCCGCAACGGCATTTTCATAATAGTTCCCACGGCGGCTCATACTGGGAACCAAGTTGTGCTGGGCGCAGAATCTACCCCACTCGTCACTGCCGTACTGGGACCCCTGATCTGAATGGACAATGACCGGATTTGTTGGCTTCCTTCGCCAGACGGCCATCAGCAGCGCGTCAATTACAATCTCTTTGCTCAGGGTCGGCTTCATCGACCAACCCACGACTCTGCGGGCGTACAAATCAAGGACTGTTGCCAAATAGAGCCAGCCTTGCCAGGTGCGAATATAGCTTATGTCCGTAACCCAGGCAGCGTTCGGACGATCAACCTGAAATTTCTGCTCCAACCGATTCGGTACGACGACATTTGGTTGACTTGCGCGGTAGCGAGGCTTCTTGTAGCCGCGAATTGCACGTATTCGGTTTTCGCGCATGATCCGCGTCACCCGATGATATCCGCAGCTCTCGCCCGCTTCTCTCAGGTCGGTGAAAACTCTCCGGCTTCCGTAGGTGCCTCCACTTGCGTCATAGGAGTCCTTGATCAACTCCAGAAGTCGCAGATCCTCTTTCTTGCGGGCAGAAACCGGCTTGTGGGTCCAGGCGTAAAAACCCGAACGATGAACCTTCAGAGCACGACACATGGTTTTGATACCGAAGCGATCACGGTATTCATCGATAAACGCGTACTTTACTCGTGCTCCCTGGCAAAGTACGCGGCGGCCTTTTTTAGGATGTCACGCTCCTCCTGGGTCCGACGAAGCTCAGCCTTCAGCTTGAGAATCTCGCGCTTGGCCTCCAGAATCTCTTCTTCCTTTTTCTGTGACGGTTCAGGCTTTGCAGCTTTTACCCATTTGTATAAACTGTGGGCCGAGACGCCCAGCCGCTCTGAAACCTCCTTGACCGAATAACCCCGATCAAGAATCTGACGGACGGCTTCTTCTCGGAACTCGATCGGATATTTCTGGTTGCTCATGGGCACCTCCGCAAAATCTAATTCTACCTTCGAAGGTGTCTAGTATCCTAGGGGAAGTCCAAAATCCGTCGCCATCATTTCGACGAGTCAACATTGCAGCGTGCCATGCGTGAAGCAGCCCGTAAGCTTGGCCTGAGCAAAACCGTCACCCCGCACACCCTGCGCCATTCCTTTGCCACCCACCTGCTCGAAGCCGGTTACGATATCCGCACCGTGCAGGAGCTGCTCGGTCACGCCGATGTGTCGACGACGATGATCTACACCCACGTGCTCAACAAGCCGGGGCTGGCGGTCAAGAGTCCGGTTGATGCTGTCAAAGTGCTATAAATCGACATGACTCTAGCAGCGTCATCTCACAAATTTCTCACAATGAACCGCGACGCCGAATAATTTGCAGTGATTATCGGGTTATTCGAGCCGACAGCCGATACGCCAGCATACCAAGTAACAAGCCAGCCGCATTGGCGGCCAGGTCGAGCAAGGAGAACTCCCGGCGCGGGACAAAATGCTGGAGGATTTCAATGAGCAGGGAGAACCCGAGCAGCAGGGTGAAGCGGGCGGTCTGGCTGACCTTCATAGGGTAGGCGATCTGGCTGGAGAGATAGAGAACCAGGTAGGCGAGCGCATGCCAGAACTTGTCGGAGGCAAGCTCGAAGACCCCGGGCGGCTGCGGCATCAGACTCAGCGCGAGGCAGGCCAGTAGCAGGGCCCAGAACTGGAGTTGTTTCAATATCGTCAGCATAAGTGAAAGCCCCGGTTCCTTCCGAAACCGGGGCTCTTGTCTTTCAATGTCGGCGCGGATTACAGGCCGAGTTTCTTGAAAAAGTCGTTCCCCTTGTCATCGACCAGGATGAAGGCCGGGAAATCCTCGACCTCGATCTTCCAGACCGCTTCCATGCCGAGCTCCGGGAAGTCGATGCACTCGACCTTCTTGATGTTCTCTTCGGCGAGTACGGCGGCCGGGCCGCCGATCGAGCCGAGGTAGAAGCCGCCGTGCTTGGCGCAGGCGTCGGTGACCTGCTGGGAGCGGTTCCCCTTGGCGATCATCACCATCGAGCCGCCGTTGGATTGCAGCAGGTCGACGTAGGAGTCCATGCGGCCGGCGGTGGTCGGTCCGAAGGAGCCGGACGGTTTGCCCGCCGGGGTCTTGGCCGGGCCGGCGTAGTAGATCGGGTGCTGCTTCAGGTAGTCGGGCAGCGGCTGGCCGGCATCGAGAATCTCCTTGAACTTGGCGTGGGCGATGTCGCGGCCGACGACGATGGTCCCCTTGAGCAGCAGCGGGGCGCCGACTTCGAGCTTGGTCAGTTCGGCGAGGATCGCCTCCATCGGCTGGTCGAGGTCGATCCGGGTGCCGTGGCTGTGCTTGCCGCGGTACTGTTCGGGGATCAGCCGGCCCGGGTTGCGGTCCATCTCCTCGACGAACAGGCCGTCCCTGGTGATCTTGGCCTTGATGTTGCGGTCGGCCGAGCAGGAGACCGCCATGCCGACCGGGCAGGAGGCGCCGTGGCGGGGGAGGCGGATGACGCGGACGTCATGGGCGAAGTACTTGCCGCCGAACTGGGCACCGATGCCGAGCTCCTGGGCGGCCTTGAGCAGCTTCTCCTCCAGCGCGACGTCGCGGAACGCCTGGCCGTGGTCGTTCCCCTCGGTCGGCAGGCCGTCGAGTTCCTTGGCGGTGGCGAGTTTGACGGTCTTCATGCAGGCGTCGGCCGAGGTGCCGCCGATGACGAAGGCGATGTGGTAGGGGGGGCAGGCGGCGGTGCCGAGGGTCTTCATCTTGGCGACCAGGAAGTCGTAGAGCTTCTCCGGGTTGAGCAGCGCCTTGGTCTCCTGGTAGAGCATGGTCTTGTTGGCGGAG
>DATFMT010000058.1:0-4200 GCA_035266745.1 Geothermobacteraceae bacterium
CCGGCGAACTTAGAGTGCTTTATTCGGAGTGACGTGCAGGGTGAGCGAAATAAAAAGCGGGCGCCCTCTCAATGACAGCGCCCGCTTCGTTCCGCTAGACTTTCTCGAAATTCGACTTATCAGCGCCGCAGAGCGGGCAGACCCAGTCATCGGGAATGTCTTCAAAGCTGGTCCCGGGCGCGATGCCGCTACCGGGGTCGCCGACGGCAGGGTCGTAGATATAGTCACAGATAACACAGCGATACTTGTCCATTGGCCTTCTCCTTTTGGCAAAAATGTCCGTTTAGTTTAAGCAAATACCGAATGAATGCAAGCATTGATTTTGTCTCAAATCAGGTCGATCAGCGCCTTGACGGTTTTTTCGATTCCATCGGCCGCTTCACTAATCCGCCCGGCCAGCATGTAGGCCGGTGAGGTGATCAGCTTGTTCGGCTTGTCGATGACAAATTCACGCACCGGGCAGTCGATGTGCCGGCTCCCCATCGTGGTCAGGGCGGCGGCGGTGTCGCTGTCGTTGCCGATGGTCAATTGGTGGGCCAGTTTTTCGTCCCCGAGCACCCTGGAAATCAACGTTGGGGCGATGCAGACCGCCGCCAGCGGTTTTTGTGCGGCGACGATTTCCTGGACCAGTCTGGCGACCTCGGGGTTGACTTCACAGTCGGCGCCCTTGACGGCGAAATTGCAGAGGTTCTTGGCCGCGCCGAAGCCGCCGGGAAAGATCAGGGCATCGACATCGGCGGCCGAGACCTCGGCGATATCCTTGATATTGCCGCGGGCAATGCGCGCCGATTCGACCAGCACGTTGCGGGTTTCACCTGCGACCGGTTCACCCTTGAGATGGTTGACCACGTGCATCTGTTCAATATCGGGGGCCATGCAGACTGCTTCGGCACCGAGACGGTCGATAGCCAGCAGGGTGATGACCGCTTCGTGGATCTCGCTGCCGTCGTAAACCCCGCAACCGGAAAGTACCACGCCTATCTTTGCCATAGCTGCTCCTTTCATTTTCGGACCTGCCTGTATTGATTTTTCGACAGCTTCACTCTCGGTCGACCGGAATTAAAGCTGTCATGGCTCTTTCGAGGAGAGAACCGCCACGCCACGCGGCGCGCTGTCGCTGACGGCGACAAAGGCGTGTGGTTCCCGGGAATCGTAAAAAACCGAATCGCCGGGCTGGATGCGCATCACCTCGTCGCCGAAATGGAACTCGACTTCCCCTTCGAGCAGATAGAGAAACTCCTGCCCTTCATGACTGACCAGCAAGTCTTCGCTCCAGCTGCGGGCTTCGAATTCCATCAGAAACGGTTCCATGTTGCGGTCCCGCTTGCCGTAGGCGAGCGAATGATAAATGTAAGGAGGGGACCCGCCGCGGCTGAGTCCACGCTGGATCATCCGGCTGCTTTCGCCGGCCCGGACCAGGATACATTTTTCGGCACTGTCCTCTTCCTGAAAGAAATTTTCGATGCTGACCTTGAAGGCCTTGGAGATGCGTAGCAGGGTCGCCAGAGGCGGGATGACCTGGTCGTTTTCGATCTGTGACAGGAGCGGTTTCGACAGCCCGGTGGCATCAGCCAGGTCCTGCAGGGTCATGCGGCGTTGATGGCGCAAATGACGAACTTTCTTGCCTATTTGCAGTTCTTTAACCTCGTCCCGAATGTTTTCCATAACTACCTGACCTCACACTGTTTTTATGTATTTACCGTGCTGGCTCCGGGAAGTCAAGGGGATTGCCGGCAGCACGATCCGGAACCGGTGGCAGCGGCAATAGCGGCGGCCAGTGCCCGTTTGCATATGGAAGCAGCTGAATCGATGCAACCGGAGGTTGCCCTGCGGGGTGGTAATCAGTATAGTCAGGAAGAGCAAACGGCTCGGCACCCGAACGATTGTTTGGTCTGGGGCCGGGTGCCGGCTGACATGCCGGAACGCCGAACCGCCTTGTCACCAAGTATAACAGGTCCCGAAGTATCCGTGCGGTCTGAAAGCAACCGATGAAATTGCCACAACAGTCCATCGAAGCAATCCTGTTCGATCTCGACGGAACCCTGCTGCAGGTCGAAATGCAGGAGTTTATTCCGCGTTACCTGCAGCAGCTCTCGGTCCGGTTTGCCCCGGAGGTTGAGCCGGTCCGGTTTCAGGTCACGCTTCGCGCGGCGATCTTCGCTCTGCTGCAAGCCCGTGATGGTGAGCAGACCAATGAAGAGCTGTTTTTGCGGACGCTCGAGCGCCAGCTCGGGATCGTCCCGGAGCGCTATCGACGGGTTTGTGACCAGTGGCTGGAGGCTGAGGTCGAGTCGCTGCAGCCGCTGGTCACCCGTCACCCATTGGCGACGCAGCTCGTCGAGGCCGCCTTTGCCCGGGGCGCCAAGGTGGTGATCGCGACCAACCCGGTCTTCCCCCGGCGACTGATCGAGGCCCGGTTGCGCTGGGCCGGACTTGACCGGTACCCCTACAGCCTGGTGACCTGTTATGAGAACAGCCGGCATTGCAAGCCGAACCCGGAATATTTCCAGGAGGTGCTTGAGAAGGTTGAACTGGCGCCGGAACAGTGCCTGATGGTCGGCAACGACAATCACCACGATCTGGCGGCAATCCGGGCCGGCATCCCGACTTACCTGGTAGAAACCTGGCTGATCGATCGTGGCACCGCCAGCTTTGAGCCGGACTTTCGCGGCGTTCATGCCGAGCTGCTGACATTTTTGAACAACCTGCGCTGATCACCGCAGTTATTGTGCCGAGCCGGCGCTTGCTGAAACAAAGCAAAATATGTTACTTCTCAACACGTTTGCAGAGTTGACCCGTACCCGGTCTTTCCTGCGTGCGGTTTTTATGTTAGATTGGCGGCGATTTCAAATTCGGACTGGAGGATTCATATGGCCCGGCTGGTAGACAATCCTGATCTGGCATTCCGCTTGGCTAGGGCGATTATTTCCGATATTGCCCTGTACAATCAGGACAAGGTCAAGGAAGGGATCAAAAACGACTGCATCTTCGAGCTGCTCGAAGAAGAGTTGGCAGAAGGACGGGAACATTTCCACAGCCGGATTTCCCCTGAGCTGGCCAACCGTGATCACCTCTATGATCGCGCCATGGTCGATGTCATGATCAAGCAGGCCGGGAAAATCGAGAGTTCAATCTGGTAAATGGGGCATCCCCAGCTATTGCAGTTTGATCGCGGCCAGCTGCCGGTCAGGCTGGATCAGTTCCTGGCCGGCGTTTTGCCGGAGATCAGCCGCGCGCAACTGAAGCGGCTGATTGATGAGCAACAGGTTCTGGTCGATGGCAAGGCAGCCAAGGCCGGATTGAAACTGAAAGGCGGCGAGTCGGTTTCGGTGCAGGTGCCGGAGCCCGAGCCGGTTGAGACCCCTCCGCAGGATATTCCACTTCACATCTTCTACGAAGACAGCGATCTGATCGTGATCGACAAGCCGGCCGGGCTGGTTGTCCACCCGGCGCCCGGACATGCCGGCGGGACCCTGGTCAACGCACTGCTGTTTCACTGTCAGGATTTGTCCGGAATCGGCGGTGAGTTGCGACCGGGGATTGTCCACCGCCTCGACAAGGATACCTCCGGAGTCATGGTGGCGACCAAGAACGATGCCAGCCACCAGGGCCTGGCTGCGCAGTTCAAGAAGCATTCGATCCGGCGAAGTTACCTGGCGCTGGTTCATGGGTTGATGAAAACCGCGACCGGCATCATCGATCAGCCGATCGGCCGGCATCCGACCCAGCGCAAGAAGATGAGCGGACAAAGCCGTCAGGGTCGGCATGCCGTCACCCACTGGCGAACCCTGGGACGCTTCGATCAGGATCGCTTGAGCCTGCTTGAACTGGTCCTGGAAACCGGTCGGACCCACCAGATCCGGGTCCATTGTGCGGAACTGGGGCACCCACTGGTCGGCGATCCGACCTACGGCCAGAAGAACCGTCTGCAGTCGGTCAAGGATGCCGGGCTGAAACAGCTGCTGCAAGCCTTGGGGCGGCAGGCGTTGCATGCCCGGCTGCTCGGTTTCGAACATCCGACAACCGGCCAGTATCTGGAATTTTCCAGTCCGCTGCCGAATGACCTGCAGGCGATTGTCAGTTACCTGCAAAACAAATATAATGTCGAACAGCTCATCCCGGAGTGAACGGGATGCGGAGATAATGATGAAACTAGTGCGTCAGGATAAAATCAGCTACCTGCAGCCCGACTGGTCGCAG
>DATFMT010000059.1:0-16752 GCA_035266745.1 Geothermobacteraceae bacterium
ACGGAACTCATGCCCTCAATGGCATCAACTTCATGATTCATCACGGTGAATCGGTCGCGATTGTCGGCGCCAACGGTGCTGGAAAATCGACCCTGCTGCTGCACCTGAACGGCTACCATACCCCGCAACAGGGAACGGTCCAGATCGGCGACTTTCCGGTCACCAAGCAGACCCTGCCGGAGGTTCGACGGACCGTCGGAATGGTCTTCCAGGATCCTGACGACCAGCTGTTCATGCCGACGGTCATGGATGACGTCGCCTTCGGACCACGCAACCTGAACCTCCCGGAAGAAACCGTTCAGCAGAAAGTCACCGCTGCCCTGGCGCAGGTCGACGCCCTGCACCTGAAGGATCGCCCGCCGCACCGACTTTCCGGCGGTGAGAAGCGCGCCGTGGCGATCGCTTCGGTGCTGTCATTGGCACCGAACATCCTGGTCATGGATGAGCCGTCCACCGGCCTCGACCCCCATGCCAGACGGATGCTGATCAAGCGTCTCGCGTCATTCAGCCACACCAAGATCATTGCGACCCACGATCTCGATCTGGTCCTCGACCTCTGCCAGCGGACCATCGTCATCCACAACGGCAGGGTCATGGCTGACGGACCGACTGAAGACATTTTTCAGAATGATGAGTTGTTGGCCGGCAGTCACCTCGAACGACCGCTCAGGATGCAAGGGTGCCCGGTGTGCGGGGGAAGTTGATTCCAGTTACAAGGGGTACATGCAGAAGAAAGAACTTTTAGTCTCTACGTGCCTGTCAGCGCAAGATTAAACCAACTTCGCCGGTCCCGGCCGGCCGCCGGGTTCTTTCTTGGTCAGGCCGCCAAGAAAGAACCAAAGAAGCGCCCTGCGCTGCGCTGGGCATCTAGAAGCTGTTCTTTCTGAATGAATGAGCGACTTGACGCTACTTCGTTCATGGCTGAGCGAGCCACTACCGCGCTACGTTCTTGCCTTTAGATCTTGCTGTCGTTGACTTTCCCCCCGTTAAGCGACAGCGCCGGGGACGGATGGATGAACGGTGAACCAGCCGGGCGACCTGGATTAAATCCCCAGGTAAGCCTTCTTGACAGCCTCGTTATTGAGCAGATTCTCAGCCGAGTCGGCCAGGGTGATCCGGCCATTCTCCATGACATAACCGCGATGGGCGAGCTTGAGCGCTTGCATGGCGTTCTGCTCGACGAGGAAGATGGTCGTGTTGTTATCGTGATTAATCCTGCGAATGATATCGAAAATCTGCTGGATGATGATCGGAGCCAACCCGAGCGACGGCTCATCGAGCAGCAACAGACGGGGTCTGGCCATCAGCGCCCGGGAGATTGCCAGCATCTGCTGTTCTCCGCCTGACAGGGTGCCGCCGAGCTGATTGCGCCGCTGCGCCAGAATCGGGAACAGTTCCATAACCATGTCCGTATCCTGTTTGATCAACAGCTTGTTGGTCCGCAGGTAGGCGCCCATTTCGAGGTTCTCCGCCACCGTCATGTTCGGGAAAATCCGCCGCCCTTCCGGCACCTGGATGAGCCCCATCCGGACGACCTTGTCGCCGGACAGCCCCTGGACTTGCTGGCCCTGGAATTCAATCTCTCCGCTGCGCGGCGGAACGATACCGCACAGCGACATCAGGGTCGTGGTCTTGCCCGCGCCGTTGGCCCCGATCAGGGTTACAATCTCCCCTTCCTCAACCGCGAGGCTGACCCCTTTGAGAGCCTGGATGTTGCCATAATAGGTACAGATATTGTTGACTTTAAGCATCGTCGCCCCCTTCGCCGAGGTAGGCTTCGATGACCTTCGGGTTGCTGCGGATCTCCTGCGGGGTCCCCTGGGCGATCTTCTTGCCGTACTCCATGACATAGATCCGATCGGAGATGTTCATCACCAGTTTCATGTCGTGTTCGATCAGCAGGATGGCAATTCCGTCCTCGTGGCCGATGCGCACGATCAGTTCGTCAAGCTCCCTGGTCTCCTGCGGGTTCATCCCGGCAGCCGGTTCGTCAAGCAGCAGCAGGAACGGGTCGGTCGCCATGGCCCGGGCGATTTCCAGCCGGCGCTGGGCACCGTAGGGAAGATTCTTGGCGAACTCGTCGGCGAATGCAGATAGCCCGACCTTGTTCAGCAGCTGGTAACTCTTTTCGATGGTTTCCCGTTCCTGGCGCCGCGTGCTGCTGCCGCGCAGGATCGCGCCGAGGATGTTGGTGGTGGTGCGGCAATGGCGACCGATCATGACATTCTCCAGCACGGTCATGTTCTGGAACAGGCGGATATTCTGGAAGGTACGTGCCATGCCCAGCGCGGTCACCCGGTTCGGTTTGAAACCGTTGATCTTCTGCGGCTTGCGCTGCGGCGGGTGCATCAGGATCTCGCCGCGGGTCGGCTTGTAAATCCCGGTCACGCAGTTGAAAAAGGTCGTCTTGCCGGCTCCGTTCGGCCCGATCAGGGCGACGATCTCACCGGCGCACACCTCCAGGGTGATGCTGTCGACCGCCCGCAGGCCGCCGAAGTCCATGGTCAGCTCCCTGACTTCCAAGAGTTTTTCCACAACTTCAGCCAAGCACGTCCTCCCCCCCGACCTTGTGGGAATAGGTCTTTTTGACATTGGCCACCAGCCCCTGCGGTCGAAACAGCATCATCAGCACCATGACGGCACCAAAGACCAGCATCCGGTAATCCTCGAAGGCCCGCAGGTACTCTGGCAACAGGTTCAACACCAGCGCGGCGATTACCACCCCGACAATCGAACCCATGCCGCCGAGGACGACCATCGACAGGACAATCGCCGAAAGCATGAAGTCGAAGCTGGCTGGATTGATGTAGGTGGTCTGCGAAGCGAAGATAACCCCGACCAGGCCGGCCCAGAAGGCACCGAGCGCATAAGCCGAGAGCTTGGTGCGGGCCAAGTCAACGCCCATCGCCACGCAGGCGATTTCGTCTTCGCGCATGGCCATCCAGGCCCGACCTATCCGCGAATCCTTAAGCCGGTTGGTAACGAAGATGGTGAAGCCCACCATTACCAGCATCAGGTAATAGGTGAAAGTCGTTGCGGCGCTGATGTCCATCTCGACGCCGAAGAATCCGGGACGGGCGATCTTGTCGATCCCCTGGGCACCGTTGAAAACACCCTCCCAGTTTTCGTAAACGATCTTGGCGATCGAGCCGAATCCAAGGGTGACGATGGCCAGGTAATCGCCGCGTAGCCGCAGGATCGGGAAGCCGAGCAGCACCCCGACCAGAGCACCAACCAGGCCGCCGATCGGCAGGCAGACCCAGAAATCGAGACCGTACCAGGTGTTGAGGATCGCGTAACTATAGGCCCCGACCCCGAAAAAGGCGACATAACCGAGGTCGAGCAGACCGGCCAAGCCGACGGTAATATTGAGTCCGAGGCCAAGCACCACGTAGATCAGGGCGAACACCCAGATCGTCACCTGGTACATTTCCGACACCCAGGGCATCAGCAGGGCCAGTAAGGCAACAACTCCGACGAGCGGACGGAACAGCTTGGGTTCTTCCAGCAATCGTTGCCCAAGGCTCGGCTTGACTTCGGTTGCCTCGTCATCCTCCACCTGCTCTCTGGCCCCCTGCTCGCGCCGTTCCATCGCCCAGCGCCAGATTGCCGAGAGCACCAAGGCTGTCAGACCGACCCAGAGCATGTTCATCCAGCGCCACTCGACCGTCCCTTTTAGGGTATTGACCTTGACGACCAGCAGCGGGAAGGTCAAAAAAACGAACCAGACCGCAGCGATCAGCGAACTTTTCAGATACGACAGCATCGTTATCAAACCTTCTGCTTGACTGCCTTGCCGAGCAGGCCGGCAGGACGCAGAATGAGGATCAGCACCAGCACGCCAAAGGCGAAAACGTCCTCGTAGGCGCTGGAGATGTAACCGGCGGCCAAGGACTCTGCCAGCCCGAGCACCAACCCGCCGAGCGCGGCGCCCGGGATATTGCCGATGCCGCCGAGAACGGCTGCGGTAAATGCTTTGACGCCGGCCATGAAACCGATGAAGTAGTTGATCTGACCGATGTAGGAACCGACCAGCACCCCGGCGATTGCCGCCAGCACCGAGCCAATGACGAAGGTCACCGAGATCACCCGGTCGACGTTAATCCCGGTCAGGCGCGCCATGATCAGGTCCTGCTGGGTGGCGCGCATCGCCTTGCCGATCTTGGTGTACTTGATCAACAGGGTCAGGCCGATCATGGCGGTTGTACTGGTGACCAGGATCACCAGTTCGGCAGAGCCGATGATATGAGCCACCGGCTCCATAAAGGCAAATTCGGGGACCAGTTGCGGAAAAGGCAGAAAATCGGGGGTCTGGGCCAACAGCACGTAATTCTGCAAAAACAGCGACATGCCGATCGCGCTGATCAGCGGCGCCAGTCGCGGTGCGTTACGTAATGGCCGGTAGGCGATTTTTTCCAGGGTGTAACCATAGGCAGCCGAATAAACAATGGCAATCAGCGCCGCAAGGATCAGAATCGAGACCCCGGAAAAACCGTAGATGGTCAACACCCCGGAGACAATCAGGGCGACGAAAGCGCCGATCATATAGATTTCACCATGGGCGAAATTGATCAACTGGATGATCCCGTAGACCATGGTATAACCGAGGGCAATCAAGGCATAGATACTGCCGCGGGTCAAACCGCTCAACACCAGTTCCAGAAAATAATCCATTCGTACTGCCCTATCCGTCCATGTCCGGCAAAGGCCATGATGTTCCTGCCGGAAATGCCCGGGGGGACAGGCAAGACCTGGCCCCCGCGGAATCCCCTGAGAATTACTTCGTTATTTGACTTCGACGAAAGTTCCGTTCTGCACCTGGTAGACCGAGAAACCAACACCCTCGGCATCCCCCCTGCTGTCGAATTTGATTTTACCGACGGTGGTGTCGACGTAATTGCTGCGCAGGGCTTTTGTGAGTCCGGCATAGTCGGTACCGCCGGAGGCCTTGATCGCCGCGACCAGCACTTGAATCGCCGCGTAGCCCTGGTCGAAAAAGGTGCCAACCTCTTTGTTGAATTGCTTGGAATACGCCGCACGTACTTTCTTATTCATTGCAACCGCGTCGTAATTCTCGGGGCCGGTGGCATAAACGCCTTCGGCATTCTTGCCGGCAATTTCGAGAAAACCATCCCCCTTGATGCCATCCGGACCGATAAATGGGATTTTGACCCGTTTCTTCTTCATATTGGCAATCAGCTTCGACGCTTCAGGATGATAAC
Source organism: Geothermobacteraceae bacterium (assembly GCA_035266745.1). Lineage (GTDB taxonomy): Bacteria > Desulfobacterota > Desulfuromonadia > Desulfuromonadales > Geothermobacteraceae > DATFMT01. The sequence continues at coordinate 5,223 of DATFMT010000059.1, forward strand.
CGCCAAAGATCACGGCGTCTGCACCCTCTCTGCGGAGTTTGAGGACCACCGCAGAGTAATCCATCGCTCCCGGGGTAATCCCCTCATAGAGGACCACCTTGGCGAGCCCCTCTTCTTCGACAACCTTTTTCGCAAAATCGGCGACTCCCTTGCCATAATCCGCCTTATCGTGAATAACGGCGACCTTCTTTGCGCCGAGGGTTTTTGTGACAAAATCTGCCGCGTATTTTCCTTGCAGGTCGTCAGAGCCGATGGTTCGGAAAAAATTCGGGTAATCTCCGCTCTGGGTCAAGGGCGGAGTCGTCGCTGACGGGGAGATGACGATCACCTTAGCTTCCTGGTAGATCCCCAATGCCGACTTGGTCGCCCCGGAGCAAACATGACCGATAACGGCGACAACCCCTTCGGACACCAGCTTGGTTGCGACGTTGGTCGCGATATCCGCCTTACACTGATCATCCAGTGGAATCAGCTCGATCTGCTTGCCAAGCACCCCGCCGGCGGCATTAACGTCTGCAACGTACATCTCTGCAGCCTCCTTGGTCGGAATCCCGTAGGGCGCCAAATCACCGGTATGTGGTCCGGCGACTCCAATCTTGATGGCATCCGCGGCCAGGACTGGACTAGCAACGAGCAGAGTCAAGCCCGCAACCAAAAACAACTGCACATACCTCAACATAAATCTTCTCCTCTGGCATTTATAGTGCTTCAAACCTGAATTTTCTATGGATTCAGCATCTTAATGCATAATAAACATCAAAGCAATTTGAACCATTTTTTATCCGTCACCTTCCCGGAGCACTAAACCAGAACTGATCAGGCCTGGCCTGTTATACTATAAGTAGTTAGGTGGACAGATTCCTCCCATACTGACAGGCTCATCTGTCCCGGTACATCAAGGGAGGCCATGATGAAAAAACTGATGATCGTCGTCTCTGTTCTGGCGCTGATCGTATCCGGTTGCGCTTACCCGGTCGGCCCGCGCGAAACTACCGGTACACTGCTCGGGGCCGGCACCGGAGCCCTGATTGGCTCGCAAATCGGCAGCGGCAAGGGCCAACTGGTCGCGGTCGCTCTCGGTACCCTGGCCGGCGCCCTGATCGGGCAGGATATCGGCCGCACCCTGGACCGGGCCGATCTGGCCTACATGCAGCAAAGCGCGCAAACCACTCTGGAAACCGTCCCCTCGCAGCAGTCCGGCAGCTGGGTCAATCCGGACAGCGGGCATTCCGGCACGATCACCCCGACCCGGACCTACCAGACCTCCGGTGGGCAGTACTGCCGGGAATATCAGCAAACCGTCACCATTAACGGCAACGAACAGCAGGCCTACGGCACCGCTTGCCGACAGACGGATGGCAGCTGGAAGGTGTCCTCGGCCCAGGCGCAGGCCCAGGTCCAGCAGGTCGTGGTGCGCGAACGGCTGGCTCCGGTCTACCGACCGGTCTACTATGAGCCGTACTACCCAAGCTACTACCCCTACGACCCCTACTACCCGGCCTATTACTGGCCCTTTACCACCAGCCTCTCCTTCTCCTGGGTGGGTCACTCGGGAGGACATCATGGCAGGCATCATCGCGGATATCGTGGCGGGCACGGCTACGGTCGCCATCATTAGCCAAAACTGAATACGCTGTGCGTCTATTCGGATGTGCAGCGTTTTTTGGTTCCAAGGACAAGTGTTCTCCAGACAAGCCCGCGTCGGCAAATGCAGTCAGCGTCGGTCGCAGAGGGAGGAGCCGACATCGCTGTTGGCGCAAATGAACGACGAGTACCGGGCGATGCGCCTTACCATGGGGGGGGCGACCTGCTCGGAGCGGCGGCGGGATATTGACTCTGTCAAAGCTTGCGGGGACGTTGACATGGCCAGAAGAACGGCACCCCTTAACGATAGATGCGGTTAAGAGACCAGATTTCGGGGACAAACCGGGGACAAACCGGGGTCAGACCAGAACTCCCGGCAACGACCGGGCGCTCGGGTCCGAACCCGCCCTGCATCAGGAGTTCCGGCGGCGGTTAGCCGTTGCCTTCTCCGGCGGGGCAATCACTCCGAGGGCCAGCAGTCCCCAGCCGAGCAGGAAGCTGACCCCGCCAAACGGGGTCACCGCACCAAGCGGACGGATGCCGCTCAACGCCAGGGCATAGAGGCTGCCGGAAAACAACAGAACACCGATCAGCAGGCACCAGCCGGCAAGGCGGATCCGGCGGCAGTTTTCAAACCGTAGCAGTACGCCGACCAGCAGCAGCCCCAGGGCGTGAAGTTGCTGATAATCGACCGCCTTGTTCCAGACCCGCAACAGCTCCGGGTCGAGTGTCCCCTCCAGTCCGTGAGCACCAAAAGCGCCCAGGGCGACGCCGAGAAAACCGTTCAATGCGCCGAGCAGAACAAAACTTCTCCAGGTTGTCATTGCTTCCCCTTGTTTCGATATTTTCGTTCAGACCGGCCGGTTTCGCATCAAGAGTACGGCAGCCAAAGCAACAGCCCGATCGCGACCATGCTGAGGCTGGACAGATACATCAGGCGAATGGCGGCACGATAGCGGGCGACCGTCACCGGGAAATCGGCATCGCCGAGAGTCGGCTTGTCGACCCGTTGGCCAAAATAGAGCGCCGGTCCTCCCAGTTCGACACCCAGGGCGCCGGCCATGGCCGCTTCAGGAAAGCCGGAATTCGGTGATGCCGGCTTGCGGGCATCGCGCAGCACGACCCGGAAAGCCGCCCAGGGATTCAAACCGAGCGGGAACGCGGTCAGGATGATCAGGATGGCAGCCAAACGGGACGGGATCAGGTTGAACAGATCATCCAGTTTGGCCGAGGCCCAACCCGTCTCATGGCCGCTGTCATCGGTAAAACCGACCATTGCATCAAGTGTCGCTGCCGCCTTGTAGACCATCGCCAGGATTGGACCGCCGAGCATCAGGTAGAGCAAGGGGCCAATCACCCCGCTTGAAGTGTTTTCGGCGACCGCCTCGATGCAGGCCTTGAGAATTTCTTCAGCATCGAGCCCTGCGGTATCGCGGCCGACGATCATCGCCAGAATCCGCCGAGCCTCTTCATGGTTGCCACGCTGCAACTGCTGAACGACCGCCCGGCTTTCGACATGCAGGGCCCGTAACGAGAGGCTCGTATAACCAAGCCAGACTGAAACCACCAGACCGAGCAGGGGATGCAGTCGTTCGGCGACAAACATGATTCCCCAGGTCACCCCGGCGGTCAGCGCCAGAACCGCCAGCGCCAACAGGCTGCCGGCCAGCCGGCGATTATCGACCAGCCCGGCCAGGACCAGCTCGAAACGCTTGGCAAACCGGCCGATGCCGATGACCGGATGCGGCCAGCCGTGTGGATCACCGAGCAGGAGGTCAAGCAGCAGCGCCGCAGCAAATGTCCAACCAAGGAACATTTCCATCAGGCCAGCCGGTCAATCCTTTTCGGCCGCGACAATATAGACCGGGTTGTAGGCTTCGAAGCGCTTGTAATCCGACAACGGCTGGGTCCGCGATATATTGAGGGTCGTCACTTCAACCTGGTAGCCGGTGTTTTCAAAAAACTCGGTCGCCGCAGTCAGAGTATCGAGAGTGCTGGCATTGAGGACGATCCGCCCACCGGCCGACAAACGCTGGTTCGACTGCTCGAGGATTTCCCAGAGATGGCCGCCACTGCCGCCGATAAAGACCCGGTCCGGGTCGGGCAGTTCCTCAAGGCAGGCCGGGGCGTCGCCGTCAACCAGGGTGACATTCCGGGCGTTGAATTTCTGCAGATTCTGCTTGATAAAATCGCGGCATTCCGCGTTGCGCTCCACGGCCAAAATCCGCCCGTTGGGGAGCAGGTGGTCCGCCTCGATGCTGATCGAGCCGGAACCGGCACCAATATCCCAAAGGGTCATGTCGTGGCGCAGCTTGAGTTTGGCTAGGGTGACGACGCGAATCTCTTCCTTGGTAATCAGTTTTTTGACCGTCACGAACTCATCATCAGGGATACCGAGGGTCGGCACGTACTTTTCGCCTTCGGCATCATACTGCTTAATGAGGATCAGTACGTTCAATGGCGCTGCGTCAATCTCGAGTAATCCGGCGACATCGGTCTCTAGAATCCGTTCCTCGGCGCTGCCGAGGTTCTCACACAACCAGGCGGCGTACCCATCACGGCCCCGCTCTGTCAATTCTCGGGCAATCGCCTGCGGCGTGTTGATGTTGTCGGTCAGAACCGCGGCCTTGTCGTTGGCGACAATTCGATCGACCGCCCCCTTGAGGCCGCGGCCGAGGGCCGAGACGAAAACCGCATCATCCCAGGGCTCCTTGATTTTGCTGAAGGCGTACTGGACCGAGCTGACGTTCGGTACGAATTCGAAATCTTCTTCCGGCAGATTACGCAACAGGTAACGACCGATGCCGAAGAACAGCGGGTCACCGGATGCCAGCACGACCGTCGCGCCGGACCTGGCCCGCAAGCGGTCGACAATGGCCGACTGGTCGTCTTCGATGACCACCTTCTCACCCTTGAAATCCGGGAAGAATTCCAGTTGCCGGGCACCACCGATCAAGAGGCTGGCCTGCTCGATCAATTCCAAGGCCCGCTGAACAAACCCTTCCTGACCCTCAACCCCTGCTCCAATGACATAGATTTTGTTCATGTGTCCCTCGTTTCGGAAATGGCCGCGACCCGGTATCGCCTTCCCTGCGTTCCTGAAACAGTTGCCCAGGGAATACGACAATGAGGCAACTCTAGCTGCCATAACAAGCAGCGTCAAGAGCAGTGCGTAACGGCATTCACTCTTTACCGCAGACCTGCCACCCGGCGCATTTCAGCCCGCGCCGCAGCCCGTCACTGACCAGCCCGGTCAGCCTGGGATCGGCGCCCAGCGGTGGCTCGAGCTGAAAGATCAACTCCGGATGACGCTGTTGCGCTATGGCCAGCGCGGCCGGCAGATCCCGGGTGACATGGCGGCCGGCCAACAAAAAACAGGGATAGAGCAGAACCTGCCGGACGCCGGCAGCGGCACAACGGTCAATCGCGGTATGCAGGTCGGGCTGCTGCAGCTCGCAGTAGGCAAGTTCGACCAACAGGCCCTCGAACTCGTTGCGGACCGCCTCGCAAAGGCGTATCAGCGTACCACCCGGGTCGCCCAGCCTGGAACCATGGGCAACCAGCAACACCGCCGTCATCGTGCGAGCCTGCCTGTCGGCCGCGGCTGTGCGCTCTTCAGCCATTCAACAGTCTGACCACCGCCTGGCCATCGGCATAGTAATCAATGATGTTGAGACAACCGTAATCCTGCTCGATGCTGAACAGCCGGCTCAGTGGCGCCCCGATCGCATCAAGCAGCACCACCCGGTTAACTCCGCCATGGGCGACAACAACGATCTCCTCCCCCAGGTGTTTGGCGACGATATTCTGCAGCACCGGCAGCACCCGCTCAGCCAACTGCTGCAGGCTCTCGCCCTCGGGGACCTGGTAGTGAACCAGGTCCTGCAGCCGGGACTGCCATTCATCCGGGTACTGGCGTTCGATATCCTGCCAGGTCATCCCTTCCCAATGGCCGATATGCAATTCGCGCAGCGCTGTCAGAGTCACCGGCACCAGGGACCGTTCCTGGCCGAACTGATCGGCCCCGAAACGGCAGCGTTGCAGGTCGCTGGAATAAATGGCCGCGAGCGGCTTCTTGGCCAGGCGCGCCTGCAACAACCCGAACTGTGCCTCGCCACGAGGGGTCAGCCTGACGTTGGCCTGGCCATTGTAACGCTTCGCTTCGTGCCCTTCGACTTCACCGTGACGGAGCAGGTAGATGCGGGTTGTCTCCATTAAAACCTCCAGTTGCTTGCAGGCTAGACCAGGGCCAGCACCAGGATCAAGGACAAAACTTCCAGGACTTCCGAAGCGGCACCGAGCACATCACCGGTCACCCCGCCGAGTCGGGCCTGGAAATAGCGCATCATGATCATGGCAGCTAAACCGAGCAAAAAGGCCAGGAACACCCCCTGCATGCCGAACAGGACCAGGGCTGCCGCAAGCAACGTGCCGGTTGCCAGCAGGGTCTCCCGTTCTCCGACCTGCTCAACAAAACTCCTGCCGGTTCCTCCTTCGTTCCGCACATAGCGGCAAAACGCCGCCAGCACCACCTGCACCCAGCGACCGGCACAGGGCATGAACATCAGCGCGGCGCTCTTTTCCGCCAGGGGCACACTGACCAGTGACAGGTATTTAAGCAGCAGGAGCATGACCAGCGCCACAACACCGATGGCCCCGACCCGGCTGTCTTTCATGATCCGCAGGATCCCGGCCTGGTCACGGCCGCCAGCCAGCCCATCGACCATGTCAGCCATGCCATCGAGATGCAGGGCGCCGGTCAGGGCGATCAAGATCAACAGCAGCAGACAATCGAGCACCGGTCGCGGGATCAGCGCTTCAAGTGCCCAGTTCAGGACCACCAGCAGCAGTCCGATCACCAGTCCGGCGGCCGGAAAAAATCCCATGCTGCGCCCAAGCTGTTCCGGGGACGGCTCGTGACCGGGCGCAACCGGCAGCACGGTCAGAAACCCCAGCGCGGTCTTCAACTCCTCCCACTCCCGTTTCATCAGCTCTCCTGCTCCGAAACACCAGCATCCTCGAAGCTGGCAATCTCCCGATAAGCCTGCAGGGAAGCCTCAATCACCCCCATGGCCAGCGCCGCGCCGGTCCCTTCGCCGAGCCGCATGCCGAGATCGAAAATCGGCTGCAAGCCGATTTTCTGCAGCATGTGGGTGTGGCCGATTTCCACCGACTGGTGCGCGGCAAACAGGTAGTCCTTGACGTGGCGATGCAGCTCAGCGGCAATCAGGGCACCGGCCGTGGAGATAAACCCGTCGACCACCACCGGGATTTTCACCAGCGCACAGCCAAGGATCAGCCCGGCAATGCCGCCGATTTCAAAACCACCGACCTTGGCCAGCACGTCAACCGGATCCTTGGGGTCCGGCTGATTGGACATCAGACCTGCTTCGATCACCCGCAGTTTACGCTTCAGCGCTACATCATCGATGCCGGTGCCCCGGTGGGTGACCTGAGCGACATCCAACCCGGTCAGCACGCTGGCGATTGCCGCCGACGCCGTGGTATTGGCGATCCCCATATCTCCGGTCCCGATCAGGCCGACCCCGGCCTCCTTGCAGGACAGTGCGATTTCGATGCCGGTCTCAAGGGCTTGAACCGCCTGCTGCCGGCTCATCGCCGCCCCTTTGCGAAAGTTGCTGGTGCCGCGAGCGATCTTTTTATGCAGCAGCCCCCCGGCAGTTGCGAAATCGTGATCAACCCCCATATCGACAACCATCACCTCGGCACCGACATGCCGGGCCAGAGCATTGATCGCCGCCCCGCCGTTGAGAAAATTATAGACCATCTGGGCGGTCACTTCGCGGGGAAACGCACTGACCCCTTCCTCGGCAACGCCGTGGTCGGCGGCGAAGGTGACGACCACTTTTTTCTGCACCCGGTCCTGTCCACTGATGGCGACAAACCGCTTGGCAAATTCTTCCAGCCGCCCCAGCGAGCCCTGGGGCTTAGTCTGCCGATTCATGCGCGACTGGGCCGCGACCAGCGCGGCTTGATCGATCGGGGTAATCTGCTCCAGGGTGTCGCGTAAACTGATTTTCTGCATAGTCCGAATTATCCTGGGTGGCAAAGAATGATTATTTCAATTGCAGCGGCAAACCCGCTGCCAACAAAAAAGCGTGATCGGCCGCGGCCGCCAGGCGCTGATTGGCAAATCCCGCCAAGTCGCGAAACTCGCGGGCCAGCCGATTATCCGGGACAACCCCGCAGCCGAGTTCATTGGTGACCAGGTAGACCGGTTGGGCGATGGCCCGGCAACAGCTGATCAGTCGGTCGACCTCGGCCAGGACCGGTTCGGGCTGCTGGTGATGGGCAAAGTAGAGGTTGGAGAGCCACAGGGTGATGCAATCGACCAGCACCCCACCGACCCCCCGCGCCGCTGCCGGCAGCTTGTCGGCCAACGCCAGTGGCTCCTCGAGGGTCAGCCAATGGCCGCCACGTTCCTGCCGGTGCCGCTCGACCCGCTGCTCCATCTCGGCATCCCGGGGTTCGGCCGTGGCGACAAACAACAAGCGCCCGGGCTGTCGTTCAAGCCGCTCCCTGGCAAAACTGCTTTTTCCGGAGCGGGCGCCACCGGTCACCAGCACCAACATGAAGATATCCTTATGCGTATCGGCCCATCGTGCTGCCTGTCGACCACTCGTTCAATTGGGTCGCTCGTTTGGCCAGCAGATCACCAACTTATCGATAGCGCCACTTCAACAGCAGCAACAGCAGGGTATTGCCGGTCGCCAGCAGGTTGATCAGAATAAACACCCGATCACCGACAAAAACCGAATAGGCGGTATATAGCAACCCGCCGCTGAAGATCACCACCAGGGTCAGGGATGAGAGATCCTGACTTGAGCGGGTGCGCAAAACCTTGACAATCTGCGGAACGAAACCGAAGGCGACCATCAGTCCGCCGGACAAACCAAGCCACTGCATGCTATTCCACCTCCGTGGGGGCATCATCATGGCTATCGGTTGCCAGAGCATCCTCGATCCGCTCCCAGATCTCATCGCGACCCTCCTTGCTCAGCGCGGAAAAAACCGAAAAAGCATCCAGCGGCAGCCCGGTCGCTGCGGCGATCGCCTGGAGATGCTTCCGGCGCTGATTGCGGCTCACCTTGTCGGCCTTGGTCACCACCGGAATGGTCGGCACTCCGAACTCTTCCAGCCAGTCGAGCAACTGGATGTCCTCTTCCCGCGGCACCCGGCGAATATCGAACAGGATCACCAGCGCGCGCAGGTTGTCGCGCACCTGCAAGTAGGTTCTGACCATCGGCCCCCACTCTTTTTTGATTGCCAACGGCACCTTGGCGAAGCCGTAACCCGGCAGGTCGACCAAGGTAAACTGGCCGTTGATGGCAAAAAAGTTCAGCAACTGGGTGCGACCGGGGGTGGACGAGGTGCGCACCAGCTTCTTGCGCCCGACCAGGGTATTGACCAAGCTACTCTTGCCGACATTACTCCGCCCGGCAAACGCTATTTCCGGCAACCGATCTTCCGGATAGTTCCCCGGGCGGGTTGCGCTTTTGACAAATTCTGCAGTCTGTATCTGCACCACGGATGCTCCTGATCACGGCTGAATATGTCCACCAGCAGCTAGTGGACAAAACGGGCGCTCATGTTAGCATAGTTGCACTCTGCCTGGCCAACACGATCGGTTGTCCCGGCATTTTTTTCGGTCTGGCTGTGAACTGAAAAAGGGTGGTGGTACGGCACTTCGATGATGGGTCCCTATGGGCACGGATTTCGAAAGTCTTTCTGCTAACAGCCTCAACCTCAATGAAGCATGTTGAACCATGATTTCACTGTCGAACAGCCTGCGCTGCCCCGCAAAACTGACGGTTTAAATCACTCAACGCGATGCCTTTCTCCGACCGACGGTCACTGCCCCCCTGTCAGCTGCAGGTACCGCAACTCTCCTACCCCGGGCGCCGTTTCAAAGAGCATTCCGGCTGGCGACCTTAAAAAGATTCCTTGCGGTGAAGGCAAGTCATGCCTGCGAAAACGATACTGAAAAACAGATTTGCAGGGTCAGCTTTTTTCTTCTCGACTCCGATGACAACCATCGAAGACTCCGCTACAATAGAGCAAACCATCCCAGACACAAACAAGGAGAGATTTCATGATCAGTGTGAAATTGCAGGACGCTCTTAACGAGCAGATGAAAAACGAATTTTTCTCGGCCTATCTTTACCTGGCCATTGCGGGATACTTTCAAGCAGAGGATCTGCCGGGAATTGCCAGTTGGATGCGCGTCCAGGGGCTCGAAGAGCTGACCCACGGTGAAAAGTTCTTCAACTTCATCACCGAAGCCGGTGCCCGCACCGACGTCCGAGGCTTCGAATCACCGCAAAATGAATTTGCATCGCCGCTGGAGGCCTTCAAGTACAGCCTCAAACACGAAAATTTCGTCACCGACAGCATCAACAAACTGATGGATGTGGCCAAGGCGGAAGGCAACCATGCTGCGCAAATTTTCCTGCAGTGGTTTGTCACCGAACAGGTCGAAGAAGAAGCGAACTTCGGGCTGGTGGTCCGCAAACTGGAACGGATCGGCGACGACGGCAACGGTCTGCTGCGCCTCGACGAGGAACTCGCCGCCCGGGTCTTTGTTCCCCCAGCAGCGCCCTGACCGGTCCTGTATTCGGTTCAAAAGCCATCCATACGGATGGCTTTTTTATTATCGCCAACCGAACCCGGTACGAACAAAAAACGGGCTCCTAGCCCCCTACGAGCCCTCCCGAGACCCCCAAAAAATATAAAGCGAGTCTTCAATTACGGCAAAAACCGGTATACTGAAAAAGTATACAAACTAGGTCTGCACCCTGCAAAAACCATTTGCACCGTCTTCCCAAGGAGAGTTACCAATGGAAATCATCAGTCCCAAGGAAGCTATCAAGCGCTCTATTCAAACCGAAAAAAATGCCATGGATTTCTATCGCATCGGCGCCAAACACATGAAAAACAGTGACGCCCGCAAGACCTTCGAACTGCTCGCCAGGGAAGAGCGAGAGCATGCCGCTGAATTTTACGCCATCTATCCGGGAGACGACATCCCCGACTTCGAGGCCTTTATCGCCGCCGAACCGGAGACCGAGGTGGACTGGCTCTCGGATCTGAACAAGAAACTCATGGGGGATTTCACCGATCGCCAGGCGATGGAGCTCGCCATGGAAAAAGAACTGTTGCTCGAAAAGCACCTGCGCAAGATGGCCGAACGCATCGATGACCCGGACGTATCCGGGGTATTCCTGAAGAATGTCGAATCGACCCACAACCACTACCTGCTGATCGAATCGGAATATGCCAGGCTGATGGGAATGGTCCACGAAACGGATATCGACACTTTTGTTCGAGAATAACCCAATCCGAACGAATAGGATTTATGTCTGACAAACGCATCTGGAATGCGGTTATCGACGCCATCAAAACCGAACGTGATGCCATGTATTTTTACCAGCGGGCGGCATTGCGCATGCGGGACAAGCAGGCGCGGAAGACCTTCCTGCGGCTGGCAAACGATGAGCGCGAACATGCCGAGAGTTTTCTGGAGATCTACCAGGGCGACCAGATTCCGGACCTGGCTGAGCACCTGCAGGACCAGGATCACGACTCGGAATGGATGTTGGAACTTGAAGGACTGCTTGACAGCGGTTTTGACGATATCCAGGCCCTGCAGCTGGCCATGTTAAAGGAACGACATCTCGAACGCCAGCTTCGGAAGCTCGCCGCCACCATCGATGATCCGATGATTCGCAACGTCTACCAGATCAATGCCGACTCGACCCGCCAGCACTATGGCATCATCGAAACCGAATACAAGCGGCTGACCGGACAGGACTGAACAACCAGCAGATCAGAGTGGAGAGAGACCCATGACCCGGTTCGACCTCAACGATTTTGCCGCCCGGCTGCAACAAACCGCCCGAACCCTGTTGCAGAACACAGCGGCCGA
>DATFMT010000060.1:0-6688 GCA_035266745.1 Geothermobacteraceae bacterium
TCGGGTCGAGGCCATCGACCAGCAGCTCGGCCTTGCGGAGCGCGACGGAGGCCTCGTTGAACATTTGCCGATCGATCAGCTCCTGGGCCACGTAGGCCACCGCGGAATTGTAAAAAGTCAACGCCTCAACCTGGCTATCCGCTACGGTCGGATTGAAATAGTCCGGAACCAGGAAAAAGTTGATTAGGTCCATCGCCGTATAGTCAGCCGGATCGACCGGCGGCAGCTCGCGCTCCGGACCAAGGCCCTGATCGCGCACGGCAAGGTAGGTCGCCAGCCGCTTGTAGGCTTCCATCTGGTAGCGCTCGAAGACCCCGGTTCCAACCGGCAGTGTCGCGATCAGGTCAAATGCCTCGGGGATCATGTCGGCAGCGTAGATGGCTACGGCGAGCGGGGGCATATAGACTTCCGTTGCCGTCCCGGTTTCAGTGATCAGACCTCCAGCATAACGGAGTTGCTCGATCGAGTTCCAAACCACCTCCACCTGTGGCAGATAACCAAGTTCGGCAAACAGTTCCGCCACTGCGACCAGTTCCCTGACCCGGTACTTGGCGGTGCCATCAGGGTCATTCGGTAGCCCGAGGGTCAGTTGATAGGTCAGGTCCAGGGCCGTCTCGGCATTGACCATGTCGCCGAGTTCGACAAACGCAGCAACCACTTCCCTGCCGGCCGTGGTCAGGTTGCCGTAGGTTGTGGTCGCGGTCAGATAGCCGGCGACATCAGCGGCCAGGTACTGTATGATCGTCAGGGCGTCAAGAGGGGATGCCGCAATGATATATCCCCTGGCGAGATCCTTGAAGTTCTGCGCATCGGCTTTGGAAAAACTGGCGGCGCCCTTGGCGGCAACCACGTTCAGAAACAGTTCTTGCGCTGCATCCAGGGCCGCAAGCGCTTCGGTTTGAAAGCCATGTGCCATCAACCCCTCGGCATACTTGATATAGGCTTGGCCGCGCGCTTCCGACTGGTAGATCTGAGTTTGCAGCAGGACCTCGGCTTCCGTAAAACGCCCCGCCAGTGCCTCGCCCGCGACCACCTGCAACATGACCGTATCGTTCACCTGGTCATCATGAATATTCCAGACCAGCTGTTTCGCCTGGTAGAGATGAGAGATGTTGGAATGGTAGTAATAGTCCCGTTTCTGGGCACTCAGGGTCAGGTCGTCGCCGGACAGCAGTCCGCTGCTTGGCAACGGCACACTGACCGCCTGGGTGACCTGCAGGTTGGAAATTTCGCGCAAAGCGGGATCCGTGTCCAGGGTCACCACCATATCGTCTTGCTCGGTTCGAGTCAGGTAGCCGCTGAACACCAGTGGCGCGGCGGCCAACTTGACCTGGTCCTCCAGCCCGTAGGAGAACAGGACAAAACGAGCCAGATGTTCGGGGACTGCACCACCAAGCAGCAACTGGTCGCCAACCGCGTTTAGGACCATATCCGCCAGAACCTGCAGATTCTGTTGCACATTGGGATCAGCCGTATCCAGCAGATTCGGTTCAGGCAGCACCGAATTGGCCGGATCGGTTAAAGCGGTGATAAAACCCTGAACGATCTCCTGCCGGCGGAGACTGGTTGACATCTGCCCCGGGTCGGTCACATTCAGAAGAGCGTCTTGCAGTGCTTGCAGCTCGGCGACCTGCTCCGCCGCCAGCAATCCGGCAGCTTCCAGCTCAGGCCCAACCAGCTGGCCGCTTTCATCAAGCAGCCGATGGCCGGCAAGCAGATAATCCGTAACGGCGGCAAACGGATCCTCGCTGCTACTCAGGATGGCCAGCTTGCTCAAGAGCAACGTCAGGCGTTGCGTTTCGGCCGAATGAGCAGGTGCTGCGAAGATCGTAGCCTCACTGGCCAGGCCCAGGCCGGAAAGTAATTGCAGACTGACGCTTTGGGGAGCAGCTGCGGTACTGTCAGACAATACCGCCAGGGTGGACAGGGGGTTGACCGAAACCTGGTCAATCCGGTCCAGGTAACGATCCAGTGGGGCGAGCATTCGCAGCGGGGTGGCCGCGAACCCGCTGCGGGAAAAATCAACCCGCGACGCCTGGTCAACGCCTCCGGTTGTTTCGACCAGCAGGGTCGCCGGATCAACTTCCATGGCCAGAACAAACGAGAAGTGCCCGTCCTGGTTGTCAAATATCTGCGAACAGAGCCCGAGCCCGCTCGCTCCACAAGCAAAAACCGGAGCCATGCTCGCGCGATCCAGCAACCTGACCATGGCTCCTGCGATGGGACCATCTTCGACGGTCCCGGCAACCAAGCGGGTCGCAACCGTGGACGCAGCTGCAGGGTCGCCACTGCTGCCGGAACAACCTGCCAGTCCGGCCAGCAGGGCACACATCAACATAAGTTTGCTGATGTTAAACACCCTGACAGGCATAATTTCCCCCAACATGGTTAAGAATTAGTATCCAGGACTGGCAAACTACTGAAAAATATGGCATTTTAACCAGTAATCCGCGACAACAACAACTTAAAAATTCTTATGGATCCGACGCTTGCAGTAAAACTTCGGTCATATCAGCATGTTACAAACACCACGAAATACTTGGGAAGTTACTCTGCAGAAGTCGGACCTCGTCAGGCGAACCTGCGAATCCGTTACACACGCTGGAACAGGTAATTTGAATTCTGAACTTCCCGGTCCCTCAAGCCAAGGGGCACGGCCGTGAATCGTACCGCAGCCGCCATTGGCCTGGCCCTCTCCTTGTCGCTCCATTCAGGGCTGTTCCTGCTGGCAGGTTGGCCGTCGCGACCGGTTGTTGCGACCAGGCTCAAGGTCACCCTGCAGCAGACACCGCGTCAGCAGGCTGAGCCAGTTGAGCAAACTCCCAATAGCAATGTCGTGGAACAATCACAGCCACGTTCTTCCGAGCCCCCTCCTCCACCGAAGCGAATCAAGAAGCCGCAACCGCAGCCGCTGCAGTTGAGCGAAGTCCCCCCGCCCAGGCCGCTCAAATCAGCTGCAGAACCGGTCCCTCAGCCCCCCCCCGTACCCCGGCCGGTTCCTCCAGAAGCGTCACTGCCATCCGCACCGGTCAGCCCTGATCCGCCTAGCGAAATTGAACCGGCCGCGGAACCAGTCGCCGCTCAGCTGTCAACCCGCGCAGTTGAGTCGATTCCGGCTGCCGACCAGGGCGATTTAAGCCCGCCGGTCTATATCCCGACCAAACGCCCCTACCCACGGCTGGCCAAGCAGCGCGGCTGGGAGGGAACAGTCGAGCTTCAGGTTGTCATCACCGCCGATGGCCGGGTCAAACAGGTGACCCTCGAGCACTCATCCGGTTATCCGCTCCTCGATCGGGACGCGCTCAAGCAGATCAGAACCGCCCGGTTCAAACCGGCACGCAAACAGGGCAAGGCGATCGAGATGAGCGTGCTGCTGCCGGTCGTCTTCGAACTGAAATAAAGAGACCGGCCGATTGGCCGGTCTTTGTGGGGTGGGGTCTATCTTAAGTCAGGGTTTATAGCCAAGCTCGCGCATGAATTCGAGCATTTTCTGCAACGATTCCCCTTCCTGGGCCTCGATCCTGCGTAGTGCTTCCTCGGCCTGGCGGGCGGCAGTTTCGGCCCGGCGGGCATTCTCATCAGCCTGGTTCACGGCGACATTGGCCTGATCGATGTTCAAGGTCGCCTGGTGAGCTTCGCGGGCAGCCTTTTCAGCCGCCGCAGCCGCGGCTTCGGCCTTTACGACGGCTTTTTCCAGGCGCAGGCTCAACTCCTCGAAACGCAACACCATGGCCCAGGTTTTTTCTTCCGACCTGACCGCCTGGTCGCTCGCCTTGATAGCATCTTTCATCATTTTCTGGTTAGCCGGCACCAAGCGGTCACATCCGCTTGTGCCGATAACGATCACCAACACGCAAAAGAGCCTGATCGAAACGTTCATCGTGATCTCCTCACATTCCGCTCGAACCGTCCGCGGCAATTGCGGCTATAATCTGTCGTAACGCGCTCCCCCGATGACTTATCCGGTTTTTGATCTCCAGCGGCAATTCCGCCAAGGTCTTGCCGTACTCCGCGACCAGGAACAGGGGGTCGTAACCAAACCCTTCTGCCCCGCGGGCAGCTTCGAGAATCCGGCCGGCCAGCCGGCCGCTAAACTCGCGGCAATGGCCATCGGCATCGGCCAGGGCCATGGCACAGACAAAAGCAGCCGTTCTTCGTTCAGCCGGCACGCCGGTCAGTTCGCGCAACAGCCGGGCATTGTTGTCGGCATCACTGCTACCGGCGCCGGCATAGCGCGCCGAATAAATCCCCGGTTCTCCAGCCAGGGCATCGACTACCAGACCGGAGTCGTCTGCAAGGGTCAGTCGACCGGTCAAGGCGGCTATTTCAGTGGCCTTCTTGCGGGCATTGGCCGCAAAACTGTCGCCATCTTCAACGACATCCAGCGTACAGTCCAGCTCAGCCAACCCCTCGGCGTGCACCCCCAGGGGGGCCAGAAGCTTTTTGATCTCTTTCAGTTTACCAGCATTTCTGGTTGCAACGACAAGTCTCATGCGCCTTCAAGAGCCTCCTTCTGCAAGGCAACCAAGCGGGAGCAGCCGGCCATGGCCAGTATCCGCAGCTGGTCAAACTGTTCCAGAGTAAAGGGATTTTCCTCAGCCGTGCCCTGCAGCTCAACGAATTGCCCCTTCCCGGTCATGACAAAATTCATATCGACCTCGGCACACGAGTCCTCGGAATAGTCGAGATCAAGCAGCGGCACCCCGGCAACGATACCGGCACTGACGGCAACGACGTGATCCCGGAACGGATTATGTTCCACGACACCCGCGGCGAGCAGACCTTGCACCGCGTCGTGCAGGGCAAGATAGGCACCGGTGATCGACGCGGTACGGGTTCCCCCGTCAGCCTGGAGAACATCGCAATCGAGTTGGATTGTGCGCTCGCCGAGCAGTTCCATGTCAATGACCGCACGTAGCGAACGACCGATCAGTCGCTGGATTTCGTGGGTGCGGCCGCCGACCTTGCCACGGCTCGATTCCCGTGGCGAACGAGTGTGGGTCGAACGCGGCAACATGGAATATTCGGCGGTTACCCAGCCCTTCCCTTCCCCGCGCATAAAAGGCGGCACCTTCTCCTCGACCGAGGCGTTGCACAGTACTCGGGTTTCGCCAAAGCTGACCAGCACCGAACCTTCGGCATAGCGGGTGTAATTGCGGACAAAAGATATCGGACGCAAGGCATCCGGCTGGCGACCATCAGACCGCGCTGTCGTTGTCATCATTGCTGAGAAGTCCTTTTCTCTTCGGAGAACTGCCTTAAACCGGTAAACAGTGCCTCGGCCAATTGTTTCTGGCCCTCTGCGGTTGTCAGGTACTGGTAATCATCATTGTTACTGAGGTAGCCGAGCTCGACCAGCACGGTCGGCAGGTCGCCCCGGCCGAGCGGCAGGAGCGGTGCCTGAAACACCTGGTTGACCTGGTATCCGGCCTCAACCAAGCTCTGCTGCGTGGCCAGGGCCAGTTTCAGGCTGTCGCTGTCATCGGTTAACCGAGCCTGGTCCCCGGCGTTGGCCTCCTCCGGACGAACAAACAGATTGACCCCCCGGATCTCGGGGGAAAAGGCCGCCTCGGCATGCAGCAGGACAAACAGATCGACATCCGGCTTGGCGGCCGTCGCGAGACGCTGTTCCTGGGTCAGACGATAGTCGCCATCCCGGCTGAGATAGACCGGGATCCCCAGTTCCATCTTGATTTTCTTCTCCAGCCGCATGGCGACCTGCAGCACGACATCCTTTTCCTTGACCCCGTGCAGACCGAGCGTCCCCGGATCGCCGCCGCCATGCCCGACGTCGATCGCCACTCCGCGCAGGGCCGCCCCGGGAGCCTGTTTCTTCTGCAGCAGGAAGGCAAACAGCTTATCCAGCGGCGAACCATCTCCGGCAGTGGGAACCTGGGGGTTGAGATTGCGATAAAAAACCGACTTTCCCGCCAGCAGCGGGAGCTGAACCAGGACGAAATCCTCGGCAACCCGGAACCGGCCGTCCAGAAACAGCGGGGAGTGCTCCAGGGGGATAAACCGGTCGTCGACCTTGAGAAATTTACCGCCGGGGAACAACGAGGCGCGGCCTTCCGGAGTCCGGAAAAAATACTTGTGTTCAACCGCCGACCAGTCGCCGCGCATACCGAGCGCCGAAAGTACATCGTCGATCGCCAGGTAGGAGACCCCCTGGTGAAGATAGACTTCGGCGATGACCTGCGGTTTATGACCGCTCCAGGCGAGCTCAACGGAGGCATGGGCCGCGGAAACCGTCGTCAGGCAGATGACGACAAGCAACATCAATAGAGCTGGGTATGTTTTCATCAATCTTTGAGTCCGGATCGGGGTGTGAAAACAGCCACTGTTTATACCCTGTTGCGGCTCGGGGTGTCAATCATGGCCGGACTATAAGATCAGGAGATGAGCACCTCGCCGGGTTTTTCCGGACGTTCGAGAATGGCCAGCAGGCGGCGGGTCAGCATATCCTCGAGCTCTTTCTGGATCGCCGGGTCGCCCTTGAGCTGCTTGATCTGCCCCCCCGCCGTCATATGATGCCCCCCCGCCGTGCCGAGATCCTGCAACACGCGGCGGATGATCTCGCCAGCGAATAGGTTCTCCTGGTCGGTGCGCAACGAGATGATTTCCTCATCCTGGTAATGTCCCATACCGAGGACAACACTGACGCCCTCGACGCGCAGCAGAAAATCGG
>DATFMT010000061.1:0-10899 GCA_035266745.1 Geothermobacteraceae bacterium
CAAGCAGGCGATCGAGCATGAGGTGATCCGTCAGGTCGAGGTGATCGAGGATGGCGGCAAGGTGGTGCAGGAGACCCGTCTTTACGATTCCGTCAAAGGCGAGACCCGCTCCATGCGTGGCAAGGAGGAGGCGCACGACTACCGCTACTTCCCCGATCCCGACCTGCTGCCACTGAATGTCTCTGCCGACTGGATTGATCGGGTGCGGGAGTCGCTGCCGGAACTGCCCGGCGCCAAAATCGATCGCTACATGCAGGATTATGAACTGCCCGGCTACGATGCCGAGGTACTGTCGGCCGAGCGAGCGGTCGCCGAATATTTCGAAGCCTGCGTCGCCCTGCACGCCAACCCGAAAAGCTGTGCCAACTGGGTCATGGGTGAAGTTTCGCGCGGGCTCAACGACACCGGCATTCGCATCGCCGACTGCCCGGTCAGTCCCGAGCTGCTGACCAGCCTGCTCAAGCGGATCGACGACGGCACCATCTCCGGCAAGATCGCCAAGACGGTTTTCGAAGAGCTCTGGCAGACCGGCAAAGCGGTTGATACGATTATCGAAGAGAAGGGACTCAAGCAGGTCTCCGACACGGGCGCCATCGAGCAGATCGTCGATGAGGTTCTGGCTGCCAGCACCGCCCAGATCGAGCAGTACCAGGCCGGCCAGCAGAAGGTCTTCGGCTATTTCGTCGGCCAGGTCATGAAGCTGAGCAAGGGCAAGGCCAACCCGGCGCTGGTCAACGAACTGCTGAAAAAGAAACTCGGGTAAAGTAAAGGAAGAAACCATGCGATGTGCGACCCAATCCAAGGGCATCAAACCGATTATCTACTACGACGGCGTCTGCCGCATGCTCGACCAGCGGCTGCTCCCGGGCGAGGAAGTCTGGCTCGAGTACCGTGACTACCAGGCGGTTGCCGAAGCGATTCGCAGTATGGTCGTCCGCGGTGCGCCGGCGATCGGCATCGCCGCCGCCTTCGGCGCCTGGTTCGGCGCCCGCGACATCGACACCGCCGACTACACGACCTTCGTAGCGGAGTTCGACCGGGTCTGCGCGGTGCTGGCCGCGACCCGACCGACCGCCGTCAACCTCTGCTGGGCGCTGGAGCGGATGAAGAACTTCATTCTCGCCAATGCCGACCGCCCGGTCCTGCAGTTGAAAATTGCCCTTGAATTCGAAGCCCTGGCGATCGCCGAAGAGGATGAGCGGATCAACCGGCATATGGGCCGGCACGGCGCGGTGCTGCTGCCGCAGCAGGGCAATGTCCTGACCCACTGCAACGCCGGGGCCCTGGCGACCGGCGGCTACGGCACGGCGCTGGGCGTGATCCGGGCCGCGGTCGAAGCCGGAAAGCAGATCGCGGTGGTGGCCGACGAAACCCGACCGTTCCTGCAGGGTGCCCGGCTGACTGCCTGGGAAATGGTCAAGGAAGAGATCCCGGTCACCCTGATCTGCGACAACATGGCCGGCTACCTGATGCGCAAGGGTGAGATCGACGCGGTCATCGTCGGCGCCGACCGGGTCGCCGCCAACGGCGATGTCGCCAACAAGATCGGCACCTACACGGTGGCGGTTCTGGCCAAGCAGCACGGAATCCCCTTCTACGTTGCCGCACCGACTTCGACCATCGATCTGAACCTGGCCGATGGCAGCCTGATCCCGATCGAGGAACGCGATCCGGTTGAAGTTCTCCAGCACGGCGGCAAGTCGATGGCTCCCGCGGGGGTGATGATCCGCAATCCGTCGTTCGATGTCACGCCGGCGCACCTGGTCACCGCCATCATTACTGAGCTGGGCGTGGTTGAAGGAGATTACCGCAGCGGCCTGGCTCGGCTGAAGCTGAAAGGAAGCTGAATGGATTCAGCTTTAGCTGATCGCATCCGGCAGGCCTGCCAGACGAAACAAAGTCAGCAGCTTACCGAACTGGCGCAGGAAACCGGCTTCGCCTCCGGCAGCAAAAGCGCGACCAACCTCAGCCTGCTTTTTGAAGCGGTGGGCGATCAGCTCCCACTGACGAACATTATCCCTGCGGCGCTCGCATCCGCCGATCCCGACCAGGCGCTGAACAACCTTGAACGGCTCTGCGGCACCCTGGCGATCGACGACCTGCTCGCTGCCCTTGAGCGCCACGCCGATTGCAACAACCTGCTAACCATCCTTGGCGGCTCGGGGTTTTTATCCGGCATCCTCTGCCGGTGCCCGGATTTTTTCCACTATCTGTTCCAGCAACGGGCGATTGACCAGGCAGTCTCCGAAGCAGAGATGGTTGAGCGACTGCGGGAAAAGATTCCCGAGCCATCTGGCTTCGAGCAGTTGCAGGCCGGTTTGCGCCAATTCAAAGCCCGCCAGATTCTGCGTATCGGCAGCCGCGATCTCTGCGGCAAGGCCAGCCTCCAGGAAGTGACCGCCGAACTGGCTGGGCTGGCCTCGGCCTCCCTGCAACGTGCCTATGAGATCTGCGATCGACTGCTGCGTAGCGAACATGGCGTCCCGCTGCTCGAGAGTCCGGAGGGGAGCTGTCCTCTGGAAGCGGAGTTCACCATCCTCGGCATGGGCAAGCTCGGTGGCCGGGAGCTTAACTTCTCATCCGACATCGACCTGATCTACTTCTACACCTCGGAAAAAGGCGCGACCTCGGGCCACGACCCGATCTCCGATCAGCCGCTGAAGAGCATCTCGCTCCATCAGTATTTCTGCAAACTCGGCGAACTGATCAGCAAGGCCCTCAACCAGGTGACGGCGGACGGCTTCGTCTTTCGGGTCGATCTGAACCTGCGCCCGGAAGGGGTTCGCGGCGAGCTGGCCCATTCACTGCGCAGCGCCGAAGTCTACTACGAGAGCTGGGGGCAGAGCTGGGAACGCAGTGCCATGCTCAAGGCGCGGCCGGTGGCCGGCTCCATCAGCTTCGGACGGCAACTGCTCAAAACATTGGAACCCTTCATCTACCGCCGCTATCTCGACTACGGTATGGTCGAAGACATGAAGGTGATGAAGCAGAAGATCGACCACAGCCTGGCCCGCGAACGGGAGGGATCGCTGAATCTCAAGCTCGGCCGCGGCGGCATTCGCGAAATCGAGTTTTTCATCCAGGCTCTGCAGCTGATCTTCGCCGGCAAGGACCCGGAATTGCGCGAGAAGAACTCCCTGAAAGCCCTCGATGCGCTACTCACCGCCGGGCACATCAAGTCGGACGAGCACAAAATCCTCCGCGATGCCTATATTTTCCTGCGCACCACCGAGCACCGGATCCAGGTCGTCCAGGAGAGTCAGACCCACAACCTGCCGACCCAGGATGCGCCCCTGAACGCCCTGGCGCGGCGCTGTGGCTTTCAATCCCGCATCGATTTCGAGGCCGAATTGGAACGGCATCGCAACGGGGTCGCCGAAATTTTCCACAGCCTCTTTTACACCAGCGAAGAAGAGCTCCAGGACGTCGTCCGGCCCGAGATCTCGTTTCTGTTTGACAAGAATGCCGACAGCGACCTGGTCAAGGATCTGCTGGAGGAAAAAGGCTTCAAGAATCCCGATGCCGCCTACGACAGCCTGCAGCTGTTGCAGAACGGGCCGGCCCACAACCCGATGTCGCAGCAGACCCGCCGCCAGCTGGAAAAATTAGCGCCACTGCTGATACAGGCGGTCATCGATTCTCCGGAACCGGATATGGCACTGACCAACCTGGAGAATTTCCTGGTCGCGATGCGGGCCCGGGCAACCTTTTTCGCCCTCTTAACCGAAAACCACGAGATTATCCAGCTGTTGGTCACCCTGTTCGCCACCAGCCAGTTCCTCTCGCGCATTTTCATCCAGAATCCGGCGATTCTCGATTCGCTGGTTTCGCGCTCTTATGCCGTGGCCGAAAAATCCAAGGAGCAGTTCCGCGAAGAGTTGGCCCTGCAACTGAAGCGGGTCGACTATTACGAGGACCAGCTCGACGTGCTGCGCCACTTCAAAAAAGAAGAATTTTTGCGCATTGCGCTGAACGACATCTACGGCCGCACCCTGCAGGGAAGCACGGCCAGCCAGCTCTCGGCGCTGGCTGACTGCTGCCTGGAAAAAGCCTTTGAGCTGGCCAGGAAGGAACTGATCCCCCGTTTCGGCATCCCGACCATCGCCGATCGCGAAGGGACGCAGCGCGAAGCCGGTTTTGCCATTCTCGGCATGGGCAAACTCGGCGGTCAGGAGCTCAATTACCATTCGGATCTCGACATTATTTTCATCTATGAGGGCGAAGGGGCCAACCAGCCGACCGCAGGGACAGAGCCCGCTCGCTTCAAGGAGCAATCGAATCAGGAATATTTTGCCCGACTGGCCCAGCGCATCATCTCGATTCTCACCCTGGTCACCCGGGAAGGGTCGGTCTATGAGATCGACACCCGACTCCGCCCCTCAGGGAACCAGGGCCCGCTGGTCACCAGCCTCAAGGCATTTCGCCGTTATCATGGCGAATCGGCTCAACTCTGGGAGCGCCAGGCGTTGACCAAGGCCCGCGTAGTCTACGGCCCGGCCGGCCTGGCAGAGCCGATTTCCGATCTGATTACGGAAATCGTTTATAATCGACCCTTGGCCGAAAACACCGAAAAGGAAATCCTTCGGCTGCGCGGACGCATGGAGAAGGAGGTGGCCCGGGAGACCCGGCAGCACTTCAACATCAAGGTCGGTCGCGGTGGCATGGTCGATGTCGAGTTTCTTGCCCAGTACCTGCAATTAAAGCACGGTAAAGGACACCCGGAATTACGCACCCAGAACACCCTGGAGATTCTCCACGGGCTCTGGCAAAAAGATTTTTTGCGCGAAGCGGAATATCGTCAGCTGTCCCAGGGCTACAAGTTTTTGCGCCGGCTTGAGAACAAGCTGCGCCTGGTGCATGACCAGTCGATCAACGACCTCTCCGGGGAACGGAGCTACCTGGTCAAACTGGCCCAACGGCTTGGCTATCCGCCCGGTCCGGTCAAACCAGAGGTGGCCCTGCTTGATGACTATCATCGCAAAACCGAGCAGATCAGGTGCATCTTCAATAAGTATCTGGGTGATGATCTTGAGATGGATGCGTAACAACTTGGGGAGACTATGGCCAAAACAGTCCTGATCGTCGACGATGACAGCAACATCTGCAAATTCATGGCAGAGTTCCTCAAGCTCAAGGGCTTTCAGGTCCAGGTTTTCCATGCCGCAGAACCGGCCCTCGAAGTTGTCGGGACCAGGCACTTCGACCTGGCGCTGATCGATATCATGCTGCCCGGCATGACCGGCATCGAATTTTGTCAGCATTATCATGGTCTCCACCTTCGGGACGAGATGAAGATTATGCTGATGACTGCCTTTTCACAGGAGGCGGAACAGCTCACGGAGAACCGCGAAAGCCTCGGCTATAGCGACTGTCTGTTCAAACCATTCACTCTCTCCGAATTACACCGACGGATTAACACGATTCTCGACCTGACGCCGACCGGTGAAATCCAACCTGCGATCGAGGTTCAAGGATCCCTTGAAGAAACTTCTTTCGCCAAGCTGCTGAACAATCTTTACACCCTCAAGGGTACCGGACTGCTACAGGTCGAACGGGCCAACCGCAAGAAAGTCATCTATATCAGGCAAGGTTATCCGATCTTCGCTCGCTCGAACCTGGTCAAGGAATGCCTCGGCCAGATGCTGGTGGAACAAGGACTGATCAGCGTCGAGCAATGCCAGGAGTCGCTGGAACTGGTCAAGCAAACCGGCCGCCTGCAGGGCACCGTATTGATCGAAATGGGACTGCTGACTCCTCACCAGCTGCATGATGAACTACGCCGCCAGGTCACCGAAAAGCTTCTCGAACTCTTTGCCTGGACCGACGGCAGCTACCAGTTCATCCAGGGCAAGGATTTCAAGAAAGGGGTTACCGGGATCGATCTCTCCCCGGCGGCCTTGACCTACCAGGGGATCCGCCGGCACTACAGCGCCGCCCGACTCAATCAGGTCCTGGCCCCCTTTCGCAAACGCTTCCTGGTGCAAAGCGAAAACCCGCACTACCGTTTCCAGGAAATTGGCTTCACCAGCCGTGACGAAAAAATTTACGCCCTGTGTCGCGGCAACCTGACCCTGGAGGAGATCGTCGGCCGCTACCCGTTGGCTAAAACCGATACCGAACAGCTGCTGGCCGCCCTGCTTATCTCCGAAATGCTGGACAACCGCAAAGTCGCTGTCGCTCCTTCGATCCAGGATGACGAAGCGCTGCTCTCGCCCGACGCGCAGAACCTGCGCAAGCAGTTGCTGGAAGACTACAGCCACATGATTCAGCAGGACTTCTTCAGCCTGCTGGGGGTGTCCCCGGAAGACAGCAAGGCCAAGATGCGCAAGGTCTACTTTGCCCTGGCCAAGCGATATCATCCCGATCGATTCCTGCAGCATGGACTCTCCGAAGAACTCAAGACCAAACTCAATGAACTTTTTCAACGCATCGGTGAAGCCTACGAGACCGTCTCCAACCCGACCAGTTGCATGGCCTACCAGGAAAAGTTGAAGAACAAGGGGAACCCGAAGCGGCCGAAGGTGGAAGATATCCTGCGGGCCGAAACCGCCTTTCAGAAAGGCCGCCACCTGTTACGCTCCAATCACTATGCGGAAGCCTATCGACAGCTGAAGATCGCCTTCGACATCAGTCCGGAAGAGCCGGAATACATGACGCCCTACGCCTATGCCGTGCTGAAAACCGATCCGGAAAAACCGGCTGTGCGTCTAAAGGCCAAGCAGATCCTCCAACAATCCCTCATGCTCAACAGCGAACTCGACCTGACACACCTGTACCTGGGTTACCTGCTGAAACTCGAAGGACGGGAGAAGGAAGCGGAAAAACGCTTCGAACTGGCGCTGCAATGCAACCCCGACTGTACCGAGGCGCTGCGTGAATTGCGCCTGTCGAACCTGAGAAAAGAACGTGAGAAAAAACCCAAGACTAAAGGGTTGTTTGACAAGGTGTTCCGTAAACCATCCGGATAATGGCCCAGCTGGGCCCAGGAGTCTGACATGAAAGTGTTTTTTGTGCTGCTGGTTGCAACCCTGATCCTGTCCGCCTGTGGTGTCCCCTGCATCCCCTGCCTGTGATGTCGTTCAGACTGCCAGGCGCTCCGCCAAATAATTTTTGACGGCGTCGCTTACGTTAAAACAGCCGAGGGCAGAATTGAATTCAGCCGCCGACAACTGGCGTTTGGCTTTCGTGAAATAGCTGGCAATTATGTAGTCAAGCAGTTCATCACACAGCTTTCGTTCGATGGCGGAAAACAGCAGGCCGAGATCGTAATACAGCTGATGATCCGCCTGATAGCGGGGCACACAATAGATGACCTTGCCGGGCAGACAAGTCGGCAGATTGGCCAGGTCAAGGCACAATTCGACCCTGGCGTCCCGGGCCAGTTCCACCGAAAATTTCAACCGGCAGCCACGGTCGGAGATGCTGGCCAGGGTTGCCGGCTGGTGGTCATCGGCAGTGACCAGTTCACAGACTGTCTCCAGCGAAAGTCGCAGGTGGCACCGCGGCGGGTTGTGATAGCGGCGCTCGAGCAACGCATAGAGTGCGCTGATGTCGATCGGGAACTGCAGCTGCCTCCGGGAGGCCGAGGCCGACGGGCTGAGCCAGATCGTCTCTTGCTGCGGCGGCGGGTCGATCATCCCTTCTTCCGCGAGCAACAGCCCACCTGCGACCGCTTCGGACCCGGGCAGATAGCGCCACTCTCGCAACATGACCTCAAGAAAGGCCTTCAGGCCGGGACGCCCGACCTCCAACCAGACCCGTTTCTCGTCCTTCCGGGGAGGCAAAGATTCTTCCAGCATCAGCAGCCAACCCCTCCATGCAGATCGATCACGATTGCGGTGCAATCATCCCTCGGTGGATCTTCGGCACCAAAGTTCTGCAGAGCCATAAAAAGATCGTCCAGAAATTCGAGATGATCCCCCCGGCGCTCCTTCAGAATCTGGTCAAGGCGCCGGCGGCCGAATGCATCACCCTTGGCATTAAACGCTTCAATAATTCCATCTGTCACCAGGAGCAACCGATCGCCGCGCAGGAACTGATGATCCGCAACTCCAAGTCCAGGTTCAGGGAAATATCCAAGGGGTGGACCGGTGACCGCCAGACGGTGCAGGCCCGTTCCGGTTCGAATGACCGGTGCGACATGGCCCGCATTAACATAATTCATCCGGAGTGACTCGGGGTTGATCACGCCACAGAAAAATGTCGCGGAAAAAAAGTGATCAAGCCGCTCGGAACGACGGGCAAAAACATCCAGCAAGGCATTCATTTCACGAGCGACCCTGAGCGGGTCGCAACCCTCCAGCACCGAGTGATGTAGATAGCCATACAGTAACGCCATCACCAATGCCGCCTGCAGACCATGACCGGTCACATCGCCGATCACAAGCATCTGGCAACCATCGTCGAGGGTGATGATATCGAAAAAGTCACCACCAACCCCCTGGGCCATACGGTTTTTCACTCCGATACAGCACCAGCTGCAAACCGGGGAGCTTTTGGGGAATAAAACCTGCTGGACTCCTCGTGCCAGATCGACATCAAGGCCAAGTGAGCAGCTGCAGGATGTCAAGTCACTCATGCCAGCCTCCCATACTGTCTATCAAGTATAGCAGGGCGATCAAATCATGCCGAAATCGCAGAGGTTCTTATCCATCAATTGGCGGGGATGGACGTTCCCCAAAGCTCCGAGCATGCTTTTTTTCAGGTGGGGGTTTTCCTTGGCCAGTTCGCGGATCAGCTGCTTCATTCGTTGCCGTTTCTGATCGACCTGGCCACAGACCGGGCAGGCACAGCAGATCACCGGGAACTCATTTTGGCGGGTAAACTGGATGATCTCCTGTTCTTCGACGTAAACCAGCGGCCGAATCACCACGTGCCGACCGTTATCGGCAGCGAGCTTCGGACTCATGGCACCCAGGGTACCGACATAGAACTGGTTGAGCAGCAAGGTTTCGATGAAATCATCCAGATGGTGACCGAGTGCGATCTTGTTGCAGCCGAGTTCGTCAGCCATGCCGTAGAGCACCCCGCGCCGCAGCCGGGCACAGAAGGAGCAATAGGACGACCCTGGCCGCCGCTTGGTCTCGATGATCTCGTAGCACTCGGTGCTCTTCATCCGGTAATCGAAGCCACATTCCCGCAAGTGAGTCTCCAGCACTTCCTTGCGGAAGCCGGGGAACCCGGAATCGACATTGACCGCGATCAACTCATAGTTGACCGGCGCGCGGCGGCGCAAGGCATCAAGGATATGCAGCAGGGTGTAGGAATCCTTGCCGCCGGAGACACCGATCAGGATCCGGTCACCCTCCTCAATCAGGTTGAAATCACCGATGGCCCGGCCGGTCTTTTTGCGGATATCGCGATACAGCTTGTTCTGGATGATCGCCACGTGATGCTCCATTGCGAAGATGACGGGGAAGGGAAGTTGTAATTGATTCCGTGCGGAAATGCAACCACTTGCAGAGCGCAGCACGGATCGGGCCCGTCGCTACGCGGAACTATCAGATACTAAACTCGACCACTTCTTCTTCCAGGGTCGCGATCTGGGCGTAAAGTTCGCTGAGGCCATCACCCATGACCTTGGTTGAGGCAAGGTTATTGCGGGTCGTTTCCTGGATATTGGCCACCGCTTCGACAATCTGTCGACCGCCTTCCGCCTGTTCGTTGCAGGCAGAGCGAATCTGTTGGATCATTTGGCTGATGTCCTCGGTCAGACGGGAGATGAATTCACCGTCGGCGTCCTGTTTTTTGGTTTCGTCTCGCACCAAACCGGTCAGATCAGACATCCGCTCCACCTCAACCATGATCTGTTCGCTGGCCCGTGCCTGCTGATGCGTCGAAACGGCGATTTGGTTGACCATATCGGCCACCTTCTCGATCGTCTCACGGATCACCTGGCTCCCGCGCGCCTGTTCTCGAGTTGCCTTGGCGATGCCGCTGATCCGGATGGCGGCCTGCTCCACCCCGTGGACAATCTCCTGCAGCGCAACTCCGGATTTCTCCGACAAGGCCTGTCCCTCGGCGATCTTGCTTTCCGCTCCCTGGATGGTTTGCACCGCCCGGCGGGTCTCATCCTGAACCCGGCTGATCAGTTCATCGATTTCCAGGGTTGAGGCATTGGTCCGTTCGGCCAGGGTCCGGATCTCGTTGGCTACCACGGCAAAGCCCTTGCCATGTTCACCCGATTGAGCGGCGATAATCGAAGCATTGAGCGACAGCAGGCGGGTCTCCTCGGTCACCGAAGTGATCACCGACAGCACCAATCCGATATCGTCGACGCTTCGGGAGAGTTGGCCGATTGAATCAGCGGCAGTCTGGGAGGCCTGGCGGATTTCCTGAATGCCCTGAATCGTTGCCTGGACCGATTTCTGGCCGGTTTCGGCATCCTCGTGCACCGTCTCGGAAATCTGTGCCGTCTCCGAAGCCCGCTTCTCCACCTCCTGGATACTCGCGTCCATTTCGGCGATGGAAGAAGCGGTCGTCATGGAAGCGGATTTGAGATCATCCGCGTTTTGCTCGATCTGCCGGATGGTCGCATCCATTTCGGAGATGGCGGAACTGACCTGAGCAACCGAACCGGCCAATGAGCCGGTGTTTTTGGCCACCCCCTGGACACTTTTGGTCATATTGTGAATGGAAGCGGAAGTATCATCCGCCGAGCGCGACAAGGTCTCTACAGCAGTACTGATTCCCTGCTGGGACTCGTTGATGCTGAGAATAGCCGCCGAAGTTTCATCGATCCCCTGCTGCTGGACCTCGGCAGTGACAATCACCTCCCGAGAGGCGGACTGAATACGGCCACCGATACTGCCAAGATCGGCGCTCGACCGCTTGACCTTGGCCAGCATGGCCGAAAGCTTCTCCAGCATAAGGTTGAAATCGTCACCGAGTCGTCCCAGC
>DATFMT010000062.1:0-8467 GCA_035266745.1 Geothermobacteraceae bacterium
TTGGCAAAGGCCTGCTTGTCTTTCGGACCGAGCGGCGGCGGTCCGCCGGTTTCGACCCCGGCGCCGCGCAGCTCGTCAAGGGCGTTTCGGATCGCCAGCCGCTCGCCGATGTTCGCTTCGGTCAGCAGCTCGCCGCGCGGATCGAGCGCGACGCCCCCCTTGGCGACCACCTGGGCGGCCAGCGGCACATCGGCCGTCACCACCAGGTCGCCGGTGCTCGCCAGGCGCACGATTTCAGCATCGGCGACATCAAAGCCGGACCCGACCTGCAGGGTTTTGATAAAACGTGACGGCGGCACACGCAACGGCTGGTTGGCGACCAGGGTCATCGGCAACTGCTTGCGCTCGGCAGCCCGGTAGAGAATCTCCTTGATCACCCGCGGGCAGGCATCGGCGTCAACCCAGATTTGCATGCTAGCCCTTATCCCCCGAGCGGGGACCGTTGCGTTTCTGCTTACGCCGGGTGCGCTGATCCCGGTCGCCCGCAGTTGCCGGTTTTAAACCAGGCTTTTTGGCAGTCGCTTTAGCTTTTTGCGGTTGGACACGAATCCCGCCATCCGACAGCTCGATCCGCCCCTCCTTGTACAGACCGCCGACCGCTTTTTTGAACTGCTTCTTGCTCAGGCCGAGCTGCGCCTGGATCTCATCAGGAGAACTGCCGTCGTGCAGGGGGAGCAACGGCTGTTCAAGCAGCGCGGCGAGGATAATCTCGCGGGCATCCGCAACCGCCTCCTTGCCGACTTTCTTCAGGGTGACATCGAGCTTGCCATCCTCGCGAACCTGGCGAATGAAGCCGTGCAGCCGGTCACCCGGCTTCATGTCAGCCCTGAGTTCATCCCGGTAAAGCAAGCCCTCGTGCTGGTGGCCGATGATCACCTTGGCGCCGAGATCGGTGAAACCCCAGAGCAGCATCTCGATCGCCTGGCCGGCCTTGAACCAGTGCGGGGCCGGCTCCAGCCAACGGTCGATGCGGGCGCTGCCGACAATCCGACCTTCGTAATCGAGTCGCACCCGGATCAGGTAGCTGCGCCCCTCCTGCAAGGGCTCGGGCTGCTCGCGAAACGGCACCAGCAACTCCTTCTCCAGCCCCCACTCCATGAAGGCCCCGAAACGGTTGACCTCGCTGACCCGCAGCAGGGCGAATTCATCGACCTGGGCAAACGGCCTACGGCAGGTCGCCTGCGGGCCGCTCGAAGTCGAGATGAGAAAGACCTCGACGCTGGACCCGGGCTCGGTCCCCGGCGGGAGTTCCTTTTTCGGCAGCAGAATCAATGCGCCGTCGGCTTCCAGCCAGGCGCCCTGCTGATCGAGGTGTTTGACCTTCAAGGTTGTCGTGCTGCCAATCCTTACCATGGTGTTCTCCTGAACAAGGGAACGGCAAATGTGCCCAAGCCCGCCGGCCGCGGGCTGCTGCCGTAAAAGGGTGACACTATGAGCATTGCCGGGAAGCTTGTCAATACAGCCAGCAAAGAATTGTGCTTCCTTCCGTCATCCCCTGGCTAGGACGACCCGGAGTAGTGGTTGAAAAACTGGCGTGCCGTGCGACCGCTTTTCGTCGCCCGGGAGCTGGCGAACAGCTTCGCCGCTTCATGCAGTGCTGCGCGATCGCCGCTGAAATCCCGGAACAGGCTGTCGACGATGCGCAGGTAGTTGTCCAGGTTCTGCGGGTAAAACGGAATCCAGAGGCCGAAGCGATCCGACAGGGAAATCTGCTCTTCCACCGCATCGGCGTAGTGGATTTCACCAGCAACTAATTTCGTCTCAAGGTTGTCGGCCAGCTGTTCCGGCAGCAGGTGGCGACGATTCGAGGTGGCATAGATCAGGACGTTCTCCGGTGCGACCTCGACCGAACCTTCGAGCACGCTCTTGAGGTGTTTGAAGCTGCTCTCATGCAGATCGAAGGAAAGATCGTCACAGAAGATGATGAAGCGATAGGGGAGTTCGCGGATGCAGTCGACAATCTCCGGCAGGTTCAGCAGGTCATCCTTGTCGACCTCGATCAGCCTGAGTGGCTGCTGGCGAAAGGCATTGAATACTGCCTTGACCAGGGATGATTTTCCGGTGCCGCGGGCACCCCAGAGCAGGGCGTTATTGGCCGGCAGCCCGGCTATAAATCGTTCGGTATTTCTGATCAAGTCCTGTTTTTGTGGCTCGATTCCGATCAGCTCGCTCAGCTCAACGGGGTCCAGCTGGCGCACCGGCCTCAGGCTCCTGCTGTAGTCCCGCCAGATGGCAGCGTAGTCTGTCATCCAATCAAAGTTCATCGGCTCAACCCTCGTTTTCAATTGAACTGTTCCGCGCGTGAAAACCTCTCTGCATGTCAGCAGCTGACACCTGGTTCCTTTAGAGGATAGCAAATAATAACGGCAGGGTCGCAAACGCCAGCGGGATCCCAAGGCTGACCAGCGCTGCGGCGAGTTCAGCCTGCATCCCGGCGGCAATCGCCAGGGCGCCGGCGGTGACCATCGGCGGCATGCCGGCTTCGAAGATCGTTACGTTGGTCGCCAGGTCGTTGAGGCCGAACAGGCGGCAGAACGCCAGGGCCACCAACGGCGCGAATACCAGCTTCAGTCCCAGGCCGAAACCAAGCGGCATGAGCACGGTCGGCTGCAGTCGCAAACGCAGCTGGAAACCGATCGCCGTCATCACCAGCGGCGTCAGCATGCCACCGGTCATCTTGAGCGCCGCGACCACGGCTGCGGGATAGGGCCAGCTGCGCAGCAGGATTCCGGCCAGCAGCGCCATGGTCGGTGGGAACAGCAGGGCACGCCGGGCCACCGACGGCAGATTCAGGGAGCTGTTGCGACCGTAGATGGCCAGGATCACCGAACCGTAAAGGGCAAAGATCAGCATGGTGCCGATCTGGTCGTAGACAATCAGGTACGGGATACCGATCTCTCCAAAAAAGGCGCCGACCATCGGCACGCCCATAAACGAGGTGTTGCCGACCGGCAGGATCAGCAACAGCACGCCGGTGATCTCTCGCGACCAGCCGGCCGCCCGGGCGGCCAGCAACACCGCGACTGCGGTCAGCAGCAACATCCCCCAGGGAGCAATCGCCGCGACCAGCATCTCGCGTGACAGGGTGATCTGCGGCACCTTGAGCAGGATCACCGCCGGCAGGGAGACGTAGAGGGCGAACATATTTAAAACCTGGGCAGTTTGCGCCGGAAATGCTTCGAGGCGGCGAAACAGTATTCCCAGGGCGACGAACAGACCGATCAGTATAAAACTGTCCATGCATGACCTCCTGAGCAGATCGCCCGATTGCTCCTCGGAAGCATAGCTCAGTTGAATAGATTTAGCACCCATACCGTTAGCGGGATTCTCCGGCCGGGCATGTTCCAGGCGTCACATGCCTGACCCGAGCGACAATTCTCGGCAACCTGATCGACCCGCGCATTCAAAGGTCGTCGTCAGTAATTGGCTAAGTAACTGAAATGTCTCACGGAGTATAACCTGGTGCGTTCCTTGCTTTTTGTTGCCCTTAAACAGTAGCGTCTTCTTTCCCGCAGGAGGAGCCTGATGAAAACCCGCGCAGTTTTACTGATTGCCCTTTGCTTTCTTGCCCTGCCTGGATTCGCCCACGCCGACCTGCAAAACTTCATGAACCATGTCAACACCAGCTACAGTGCCGATGCCGCAGCCTTCCAGGCCGGCCTGGCTAACCGTTTTCAGGTGACTGACGTCACCCGCCGAATGGTCATCCTCTCAGTCGACAGCCCGGCCGATGCGGTGATCTGCTTCTGGCTTCACGAGCAATTCGACGTACCGGTCAGCCAGGTGCTGCAGTTTTATCAAAAACAAAAACACCACGACTGGACAGTCATCGCGACCAATCTCGGCCTGAACGTGGATTTCGAACTGCTGCAGACGCTGCAACGCGGTGAAATCGATTGGCAGCCGCAGCTTGCGATTCTGAATTAGTCCTCCCTCCCGGCCCGGACAAGCAACTGTGGTCTGCCCGAACCTAGCCGGTTTGGGCAGACCCTTCTGCAACGACCCGCAGGCAATCGAACTCCGAATTTGTTAAATTGCGGTTAGCTCATCCCCCCACCGGCCCATGACCTGCCAGATCTGCTAAAATAGGCAAATTCTGAAAGGGCAAACCATGACCAAAAAATTCTGGCGCTGCGGTCTCGGCCTGCTGGTGTTGTTTGCACTCATCCAGCTGATTCCGGTCGATCGCAGCAATCCGCCGGTGACCGCCGAACTTTCCGCTTCGAACCAGCTCATGACAATTTTCCGGCGCAGCTGCTATGACTGTCATTCCAATGAAACAGTCTGGCCCTGGTACAGCCGGTCGCGCCGCTCTCCTGGCTGGTCGCTTACGATACCTGGGAAGGACGCGAACATCTGAATTTTTCCACTTGGGGAGAGCTTTCACCCCGAAAACGGCTCAAGCTGAAAAAAGAGCTTTGGGAAGAAGTGGCTGACGGCGGGATGCCGCCCTGGTTGTATCTGTTGAATCATCTTGAAGCCGACCTCACCTCCGCAGAACGGCTGGTCATCCACGATTGGACCGCGACGCCGTAAGCCCAGCGGAAGCAAATCGTGCACGGGTAATCCAGTTTGGAGTTGGTTTCGGCAACCAGCGACGCCAGCCTCCGGAGCAGGAGGCGCCCCCTGCTCAGGAGGCGTATCCGACCTGGCAAAACATCTCTCAGCAACAAAAGCGGTCATTTCCACGACCATCCGGATCCTGGCCAGGCCTCTTGACCCGCACACTGACCAACGGTTTGACCGGACGCTGGCAACGGGGGCAGACGCACTCGGTTGCCGGTGCCCTGACCACCTTGGAAAAGGTGTGGCCACAGCAGGAATATTCGAACCAGTCCATGTTGGCTCCCTGTCTCCCGGCAAACGGGTTAAAGAAAAGCCCGAGGGACCATCCCCTCGGGCTTCGTTGCCGGATTCAACAATGACCACCTTGTCACCGTAAGCTTCACTATTTCACAGGTCAGCGTTGCGAGTCAATCCCACCCTAAGCCGTGGTAACATAATCGGCATGCCCGCTTTTGTGCAGGTAATAATCGTAATCGCCCTCAAAGGCCAGCAGCTCGCCATGGTCAATGGCGAAAACCCGGGTCACCAGGGAACGGAGAAAGTGCCGGTCATGGCTGACCAGCAGGAGTGTGCCGGAGAACTTCTGCAACGCATCGAGCAGCACCTCGCGTGCGAGGATATCAAGATGGTTGGTCGGCTCATCGAGGATCAGCAGGTTGATCGGCCGGGACAGCAGCATCGCCAGCACCACCCGGCTTTTTTCGCCGCCGGAGAGCTTGTCGATGCGTTTGTCGACATCGTCGCCCTGGAACAGAAAGGCCGCGCAGAGATTGCGGACCACCCCGACCGAGGCGGTCGGCAGCGCCTCCTGCACGGTCTCGAAGACACTCCGCTGTGGGTCGAGCAGCTCCATCGAATGCTGACTGAAGTAGCCGAGGTTGACATTGGCGCCGATGGTCACGCTGCCGGCGCTCGGTTCGGTCTGGCCGGCAACGCACTTGAGAAAGGTTGACTTGCCGGCGCCGTTGACCCCGACCACGGCGATCTTCTCGCCGCGCCGCACCAGGCCGGAGACGCCGCCGAAAACCGACTTGGCGCCGCCGTCCGGCAGCGGCCAGTTTTTTGCCAGTCCGTCGAGCTTGACAACATCATCTCCGGAACGGGGCGGCTCCGCGAATGCGAAACGGATGGCCTTCTGCTCGGCGGGGAGCTCGATCCGCTCGATCTTCTCCAGCTTCTTGACCCGCGACTGGACCTGGGCGGCATGCGAGGCGCGGGCGGCGAAGCGGCTGATAAACTCCTCCTCCTTGGCGAGCATCTCCTGCTGGCGGCGATGGCTGGCGAGCAGTTGCTCGCGGCGGACCTCCCGCTCGCGCAGGTAGAAATCGTAATTGCCGCCGTAGGTGGTGATGGTCCCGGCACCGACCTCGATGATCCGGGTCACCAGCCGGTTCATGAACTCGCGGTCGTGGCTGGTCATCAGCACCGCGCCGGTGAACTCGGTTGCCAGCCAGTTCTCCAGCCAGACGATCGACTCGACGTCGAGGTGGTTGGTCGGCTCGTCGAGCAGCAGCACGTCCGGGTTGATGGTCAGGATCTTCGCCAGGGCGATGCGCATCTTCCAGCCGCCGCTGAAACTCTCCACCGGACGATGAAAATCGTCCGGACCGATGCCTAGGCCGGTCAGCACCGCCTGGGCGCGGCTCTCCAGGTCGTAGCCGCCGCGATGCTCGAACTCCTCCTGGGCGTCGCCGTACTTCTCCAGCAAGCCCGCCAGAGCGTCATCCGCCATCGGCTCGCACATCGCCGCTTCCATCTGCTTGATCTCCTCGCCGAGCTGCATGGTGCGGCTTGAGGCCGCCATCACCTCGGCCAGCGCCGAGCGTCCCGCCAGCTCGCCGACCTCCTGGGAAAAGTAGCCGATCACGGATTTCTTGCTGCAGCTGATCTCCCCCCCGTCCAGCGACTCCTCGCCGGTGATCAGGCGGAAGATCGTCGACTTGCCGGCACCGTTGGGACCAACCAGGCCGCTGCGGCTGCCGGGGGTGATCTGGAAACTGGCGTGCTGGAACAACACCCGCGCGCCGTGCTGGCGGGTGATATTGGTCAGATGAATCATGCTTGGCCTCAAACAGGCGGGGAGCAGCCGTCTGGCCGCCCCCCGGGATAAATGGATTGCTGGTTGCTGGTTACTTGAACGAGCAGACGTATTCGGCGATGCCGTCAACGACGTCGATCTCGAAAAACGACTCACCCGGAACCTCGAAGCTGTCGCCAGTGGCATATTCCTGCCAGTCGCCCTGTCCGGCAATCCGCACCCGGCAGGCGCCGGCGACCAGTTCCATCAGCTCGGGTGCGCCGGTGTCGAACTTGTAGCCGCCGGGATAAATCAGGCCGAGGGTCTTGCGACTGCCGTCGGCCAGCTCGATAGCGTGGCTGACGACCTTGCCGTCAAAGTAGATGTTGGCCT
The DNA here is from genome assembly GCA_035266745.1 of Geothermobacteraceae bacterium. Classification (GTDB taxonomy): domain Bacteria; phylum Desulfobacterota; class Desulfuromonadia; order Desulfuromonadales; family Geothermobacteraceae; genus DATFMT01. Next base: position 6,977 of record DATFMT010000062.1, read on the forward strand.
TGCAGATGACGGTGACATTGCTGAATTCAACGGGTGACTGGTCGCTCACGGTGTTCTCCTCAAAAACGATCGCTGGCGTTGTCGCAACATCATTGTCGCGCCAGGCGCAGATTCTCGATATTCGCCTCAAAATTGCTGCGAAACGGGTTGATATCCAGGCCGCCACGGCGGGTGTAGCGCGCGTAGACCGTCAGCTGCTCCGGCCGGCAGTACCGCAGCAGGTCGCTAAAGATCCGCTCGACGCACTGTTCGTGAAATTCGTTGTGCTGGCGGAACGAAATCAGGTAGCGCAGCAGCGCCGCGCGATCGATCCGCCCTCCCTGGTAACGGATCATCACGCTCCCCCAGTCGGGCTGGCTGGTGACCAGGCAGTTGCTCTTGAGCAGATGACTGTGCAGGGTCTCCGCGACCTGGTCGGCGGCAGCGGCGGCGCCAGCCAGCAACTCCGGGTCGAGACGGTAGCTGTCGATCTCCAGCTCCTGATCATCCAGGCAGTCGCCCGGCAGGACGGCGATCGGCTGGCGACTGTATTCATCCGGCGGCAGCAACCTAACTTCGACGGCACCTGCTGCGGCCTTGGCCAGATCGGCCTGCATGATGTCCGCAACCTCGGCCAAGCTGGCAAAGCGGGTCTGGTTGAACGAGTTCAGATAAAGCTTCAACGACTTCGATTCGACCAGGTTGAGCGTGGCGCAGTCAAAGCGGAACTCGCCCATCGCCACCACCGGTTTACCACCCGGGGTCAGCCAGGAGAGTTCGTAGGCGTTCCAGATGTCGACGCCGGAAAAAGGGAGTTCGGCCCCGAGAGCCAGTTCATCCCGTTTCAACTGGCGCGGCACCGGACAGAGCAGCCCGGCATCGTATTCACTCTTGTATTCGGTTGGTTTGCCAAGCGGCAAGTTGTCGTTCATTTCAGTCATAGGCGGCATTGTCATACCAGTTGGTCCGGATGTCAATTGCTTCTGCGCCTGACCGGCCAAGGGGGACAGATGGTATTGTGTTGCGGTTGCCGGCAACCGACGTTCGTGCAGCTTCGAACCAGGACTCGACCACGCCCATTGGGTTCCGCAGGGCAATCGGTCCCGCAAGGCGCCTCGCCTGATTCCACCTCGTTCATATGCTAAACTTGACCTGTCCTGCTACGGAGCATTGATTGCCAGCGTATGGAGGGGGATATCGAAAATGGTCGTTTTCCTGTTAGTGTTTTTGTCGATCTACACCGGCATGCACGCCCTGGTCTTCTGGGGGATCCATCCACTGCTTAAGGAGCATCCGGCGCTGCCGACTTTGACCTGGCTCTGGATGGGGCTTATGCTGATCGCCCCGCTGCTGGTCCGCCAACTCGACCACTACGGCCACGAACTGGCTGCCCGCGGCCTGGCCTGGATCGGCTACAGCTGGATGGGTGCACTGTTTCTGGCCTTTGCGCTGTTTGTCCCGCTCGGGCTCTGGGACATTCTGTCGCTGGCCACCTCCCGCCTACTGCCAGTG
>DATFMT010000063.1:0-2038 GCA_035266745.1 Geothermobacteraceae bacterium
CTATCGACGCCGTTCGATACGGCGACCAGCGCCTGGTTGACCCGTTTGGCGACCCCGGTCGGCAACCTGGTCGGCACGGACTTTCTCGCTGTTCAGCCGCAGGACCGGGTCGATGATCTGCGACTCAAACTGACCCACAGCAGCGAGTCCGGTGCGGTCGTTATCGATGCGGCCGGTAAGGTCAGCGGGATCGCCACCAAGAGCAACCTGCTGCAACCCTCACCGGTCAAGCTGGTGCTGGTCGATCACAATGAACTGTCCCAGGCGGTGGACGGAGCCGAAAAAGTCGAAATTCTCGAGGTGATTGACCATCATCGGCTCGGCAACTTTCACACCGATCAACCGATCCGTTTCATCAATCAGCCGCTTGGCTCGACCTGCAGCGTGGTTGCGACCCTTTACCGGAGCGCCGGGGTCGACCCGGAACCGGCTTATGCCGCGCTTATGCTGGCCGGACTGCTTTCCGATACGGTGATCCTCAAGTCGCCGACGACGACCAGCCTCGATCGCGAGCTGGCCGATTGGCTGGCCGGACTGTGCGGATTCCGTCCGGAGGAATTCGGCAACCGGGTCTTCCAGGCCGGCAGCTCCCTGGAGGCTTATCCGAACGAAAAGGCATTGGTCTTGTCCGATTTCAAAGAGTTTTCCGCCGGCTCCAACCGCTTCGGCATCGGCCAGGTCGAGGTCGTCAATTTCCAGGAGTTTCGCAACCTGCAGGAGAAGATCGCCGCGGCGCTGCAAACACTCAAGAAAGAGCGTGGTCTCGCGATGATCGGCCTGCTGGTGACCGATATTGTCCAGGGGACCAGTTTACTGCTCGCCTTTGGCAGCGATGAACTGCCCTACGTCATTGGCTATCCGCAGCTGGGTGCCGATCTCTATGAATTGAAGGGTGTGCTGTCGCGCAAGAAGCAGCTAGTGCCGCACCTGCTCAAAGTGCTGCAGGGATAGTTCTGGGGCATAGACTAGGCCCTCAGGTCGTCTTTGTTGAGCGAGTTGAGATGACCGTCGAGCTGATCGATATCAGTTGTCGGTTCCAGGCAGCGTCTGCCGCTGCAGAGATAGACGGTGCTGAGCCCATTTAGCGCCATCTGGCCCCGCTGGCGCGGTGCCAGTCGATCAAGCTCTGCGTTTTGAGTGCCTTTCCAAAGAATCAGCACTCTGGGTAATTCCTGCCCGCGCAAAACCTGCAACATCCGGGCTGCTTCATTCCGATTCCTGCCACATACAATGGTTGCTTCAACGCCCGGGCCAAGCAGCTCATCGACCGCCAGCAGCGCCTGCGCGTAGGCGCTCGGAAAACGGCTGTAGAGACCGGCATGCTGCTCCAGCAGGGTGATGCCACGCTCCTCCAGATCGGTACGGCCGGTGAGACGGCCGAGCCGTATCAGGACTCCGGCAGCGATCGAAATGCCGGCCGGCAGCGCGCCATCCTGCAGGGAACGGTTACGGGTTATGACGACTTCCGTATCCGTCGCGGTATCGTAGAAACTGCCGGCACCATCATCGAAGAGCACGAGCAGCTGTTCGGTCCAGTGTACGGCCGCGCGTAAAGAGGCAGTGGTGAACCCAGACAGATAGAGTTCCAGGCAGCCCCAGGCCAGGGACGCATAGTCCTCCAAAAAAGCTGGTATCCCGGCCTCGCCATGAAAAAAACGGCGGAGCAGACGTCCGGATCCGTCTACCAGGTTTGTAGCGATAAAGTCATGGGCCCGCTGCGCAGCCTGAAGCGCCGCAGGATGTTCATGGTTGGCCGAAAGACGGGCCAGCGCCGCGATCATCAGGCCGTTCCAGCCGGTCAGGATCTTTTCGTCCCGGTGGGGTCTGGTGCGCTGCCCCTCACGTATTGTGCGAAGCTTTTGCACAAGCGGGTCGTTGTCGTCTGGAAGCTGGGCCCCTGGTGTGAGATGGAGAATGGACTTCCCTGCGAAATTGCCAGCTTTTGTCACCTGGAACCGCTCGATGAATTGATCTGCGACCCCTGTTGGCAACACCTCGCGAATCTGGTTCTCGGTCCAGAGGTAGAAAGTTCCTTCCG
>DATFMT010000064.1:0-4025 GCA_035266745.1 Geothermobacteraceae bacterium
GATGCGGTAACGCAGGCCATGTTCATGGATGATCGTCGTCTCGGGAGGGGCGCCGGACAGAATCTCGGTGTGTTGCGCCAGCCCTTCCAGTGCGCGGATCCCGACGTCGTTGCGGGCGACGATGGCACTTGGTTGAAACAGCTCAATGAGCGCCTTACAGATCAGCTCTTTGCGACAGTCGATGCCGAGGGTCAGAAACTGGACCGAGAGAATGTCGCCGTAACGATCGACCACCAGTCCCGGCAGCCCGTCACCTTCACCGTGGACCAGGCGGGCCGCCTGGGCATCCGGATAGAGTGCCCGGCGATAGTCCGCTGCCGCCTTGATCCGGGTTCGGAAAAAATCAACCTCGTCGATGGCGACCTGTCCGTGGCTGAGCAGTCGCGCACTAATCAGGGAGTGGGGGTTATAATAGGCGGTGCCGTAGGCTGCACCGGAGTGGGAGTAAATTTCAACGGCGTCGCCACCTTGGGGCGATCCCTCGATGTGACCAATTTCATTGCTGAAGATCCAGGGGTGCCCCTGGCGAATCCTGCGATCATGCCCCTGGCGCAGGATCAGCCGCTTCATGGGCACTCGGACGGCTGGAACAACGAATCGACGATCCGCCGTGCTGTATCGGAAGTGACGTGATAAAAAACTTCGACGCCATCACGACGCCCTTCGATGATCCCCTTGTTCTTCAGTAAAGCCAGATGCTGGGAAACCGTCGCCTGGGGAAGACCGAGACATTCCCAGATCTTTTTGACATTGCAGGTCTGGGTGGTCAGACCGGCAACAATCATCAAACGAACCGGATGGCCGAGGACCTTGAGGATTTCAGCCTCACGATCAAAGCTGGCATTCTTGTCAAACTCCATTTTTTTCATCTCCATTTTGGCCCCCGATCTTGAATAATAAATCAAATATATGGATTTTAATTATCAAAATACGGCGAGTCAAGCAAGTTCTCTGACCTGAGGCTAAAACCCCCCATATTTTCCAGCAGATAGCACTCGACTTGCTGGCTGAAGACTATTAAACTGAAGCAGGTTGCCAATGAAAGGATCTCTGTTCCATGGTTTTCACCCTGTTGCTGTTTTTTGCCGGTCTGCTGCTGCTCTACTACGGGGCCGAGTCTCTGGTGACTGGCAGTTCCCGGCTGGCATTCTCCTTCGGTATCCGGCCCCTGGTGGTCGGTATGACGGTGGTGGCGTTTGCCACCAGCGCCCCGGAGCTGCTGGTTTCATTGTTTGCTGCGATCCAGGGTTCGGCAGACATTGCAACCGGGAATATCATTGGATCGAACATCGCCAACATCGGGCTGATTTTGGGGGCGGCGGCCATTTTGCACCCGCTGGCGGTCAGCCGTCGAACGCTGCTGCGGGAGATCCCGCTCATGATCCTTTCGGGATTGCTTCTCTATCTGATGGCCCTGGACGGATTGCTCGACTTCGCTAACGGCCTGGTCCTGATCCTGCTGTTGTTGGCATTTCTTTTCTACTGCCTGCGGATCGGCAAACATGAAGAACCGAATCAGTTTGACGAGGAGACGAGGGCTGCCTCTAAAATCCGCAGGGGGGCCGACCTGATGCTGATCCTGGTCGGCATCGTCGGCCTCGGCGTTGGAGCTGAGCTGATGGTCCGCGCTGCAGTCACCATGGCCCGCTATTTTGGGCTATCCGAACTGGTGATCGGGATGACGATCGTTGCGCTGGGGACCAGCCTGCCGGAACTGGCAGCCTCGATGATGAGTGCCTGGAAAGGAGAAATGGATATCTCGGTCGGCAACGTGATCGGCAGCAACATCTTCAATGTGCTGTTTGTGCTCGGTCTCTGCCCGATGCTCAAGCCGCTGAGCGTTGAACCGACGGTCCTCAAGTTTGAAATGCCCTACATGTTGGTTTTTTCCATGTTGCTGATTCCTCTGATCTGGCACAAGAACGGCCTTGGTCGGCGACGCGGGGTGGTGTTGCTGGCCGGCTACCTGCTGTTTATCGGTCTGATGTTTATCCGGGAGCCGGTATGAACAAGTCTCTGAAGTACTTCTGCGTATTACTCCTCGTCATTGGTCTGGTCGCGCCGGGGCGGGTTCCGGCTGCCAGTGACGAGACCAGCCCGTTATCTGGTCCGCTGGAAATTTTCCTCAGCCGCGAGCTTGCCTACGATATTTCGTTTCTCTGGTTCGAGCGGCTGGCCGAAGCCAGGTTGCGTTTTTTGCCTGCCGGGCAGCCCAAACAGTATCGGGCGGTGCTCGAGGCGCACACCCTCGGGGTGGCCGCCTGGCTGACCAAGGACCGTGAGCAGCGCTACGAGTCTCTGATGACCCTGGGTGAGGACGGGCGCTTTCATGCCGAACGCTACAGTTCGGCGATCTACAAGGGGCGCGGCAGCAAGCGTCGTGGCCGGACCAAGACCTACCACTACGACTTCGCGCATAAAGTGGTTCGTATCAGTGTTGATCGGGGCGGAGTGGTGACCGAGGGGGAGCCGTTAACGATGGAAGAGGGACCAGAGCCGAGTGATATGCTGACCACCTTTATCAATTTTATGGCCGGGAATTACGGAACCTTGCAGCCAGGCGAGACCCTGATTGTCCCGACCTATACCCCCAAGGGTTTTTCGGATATTGAGGTCACCGTGCTGCATCCCGACCAATGGCTCGAAGGTTTTCCGCGTGGCGGCACCCTGTGCCGGGTCAAGGTCGACCAGGAGGTCTTCGACACTGGCGGCGGCTATGTCTATGCTTGGTTCAACGACGCGATGGTCCCGGTGATCGGCATGGTCGAAGCAGTGCTCGGCATGGGTAACGTCCGAGGTAACCTGCGGCCCTGAGCCGCTGCGGCAACTGGAGTTTAGATGACACCGAACAAAGTTTACGTGATCGGCCACCGCAACCCGGATACCGACTCAATCTGCAGCGCCATGGCCTATGCCAGGCTCTGCCAGCGCCAGGGCCGGGACGAGGTCCAGCCGGCCCGCGCCGGCACCCTCAACAAGCAGACCGAATTCGTCCTTGAGGAGCTGGGGCTGCCGGTCCCGCAGCTGCTGACCGACGTGCATCCACGGGTTGCCGATATTATCGGCGAGCATGTCGTGACCATCCCGGCCGAAGCGCCGGTGTCCAGGGCGATGGAGCTGTTTCACCTGCACCATGTGCGACAATTGCCGGTGGTTGACTCCGAGCACAAGCCGCTCGGACTGCTGGTGCTCAAGCGAATCACCGAACGGTTTCTGATCCCCCGCCAGGAAGCCGACATCCGCCGGGTTGAGACCTCGCCGGTGACCCTGGCGGCCTGTCTGAAGGCCGAGATTCTGCACGGTTACCGAATCAACGGCACCGGAGAGTTGGACCTCTATGTCGGGGCGATGGATTCACGGACATTTCACCAGAAGCTACAGGGGCGCGATCCGCATAAAATGATCCTGCTCACCGGCGACCGCGAGGATATCCAGAGCGAAGCGGTCGAGATCGGCGTGCGGGTGCTGGTCGTCACGGGGGGCTTGCCGGTTGCGCCCGATATCATGCAGCGGGCCGGAGAAAAACACGTCACGGTGCTATCGACGCCGTTCGATACGGCGACCAGCGCCTGGTTGACCCGTTTGGCGACCCCGGTCGGCAACCTGGTCGGCACGGACTTTCTCGCTGTTCAGCCGCAGGACCGGGTCGATGATCTGCGGCTGAAACTGACCCACAGCAGGGAGTCCGGTGCGGTCGTCATCGATGCGGCCGGCAAGGTCTGCGGGATCGCCACCAAGAGCAACCTGCTGCAACCCTCGCCGGTCAAACTGGTGCTGGTCGATCACAATGAACTGTCCCAGGCGGTGGCCGGAGCCGAAAAAGTCGAAATTCTCGAGGTGATTGACCACCATCGGCTCGGCAACTTTCACACCGACCAACCGATCCGTTTCATCAATCAGCCACTTGGCTCGACCTGCAGCGTGGTTGCGACCCTTTACCGGAGCGCCGGGGTCGACCCGGAGCCGGCACATGCCGCGCTGATGCTGGCCGGACTGCTCTCCGATACGGTGATCCTCAAGTCGCC
>DATFMT010000065.1:0-4554 GCA_035266745.1 Geothermobacteraceae bacterium
CTGTGCGTCGGTCATGACATGCTCTTCAACAAATACTCCAGGGCCCCGGTCACGACCCTGGTGGTCAAGGACCGGGTCACCGGCCACAACCCGGTCGCGGTTCTCTACGGCCAGCATTTCTATTATAAGCGGCTGAAGAGTGTGCCGCTTGAAATCGAAGCAGCCATACCAGAGGCAGACTGACATGCGCAGTTTGTGGCGACTTCGGGTCTGCCGCCAACTGTGGTTTTTGTTGCTGGGCAGCCTGGCGCTGCTGTCCGGCTGCGCAGCCGTCCCCGGCCAGGCCCCCTGGGGGAGCCGGGTCGTCTTCACTCCCGGCTGGGAACAACTGGAACAGGCTACGGTCAACGCCTTGAAAGACCCCCTCACCTGGGGACCGGCGGCTGGCGCCTTGGCCTGTACGGTTGGCGACCTGGACCGGGACATCAGCGCCTGGGGCCAGGAACAGCAACCGCTGTTCGGCGGCGACCCGGATACCGCCAGCGACCTGCTGCTGGCAGCGACCGGCGGCCTCTATCTCGGCTCGGCGCTGCTGGCCGACAGCGGTCGTGACGACACGAGGGCGCGCAACAAGCTGCAGGGTCTCGGCCTCGGCCTGACCGCCAACCTGACGACTGCCGGCTTGAGCTACGGAGTGAAGAAAACGGCCCGGCGCAGCCGTCCCGACGCCAGCGACCACGAGAGTTTCCCGTCCGGGCACAGCAGCCTGGCAGCGACCAATGCGGCCCTGTTCTCGGCGAACCTCGATGCTCTGCCGCTCGTTCCGGCGGCGCGTACCACCCTGCGGGGAACCGGCTACGCCCTGGCCTGGGGAACCGCCTGGGCGCGTATCGAAGCCGGCCAGCACTATCCGTCGGATGTGCTGGCCGGGCTGGCACTCGGTCACTTCGTCGCCCGGGTCGCACAGGACACCCTGCTGCCAAACGCACAGCACGCAGCAAACTTCGACCTGCAGCTGGATCGTCAACGGCTGCTGGTCACCCTGCAGCGAAGCTTCTGACCCCGGCCTGCCGTCCCATGAGGATGCCAACATGAAAAATCTTCTCCCGCTCGTCCTGCTGGCCCTCGCCGCCGGTTTCTGTATTCCGGTCCAGGCCGGTATCAACGCCCAGCTCAACCTCTGGACCCGTTCGCCGGTCCTCGCCGCGGCCATATCGTTTGCCGTCGGCACCCTGGCCCTGTTCGGCTACGCCCTGGCAGCCCGGATCCCGTACCCGGCTCTTTCACACTTCTCGACCGCCCCCTGGTGGGTCTGGCTCGGCGGCCTCCTCGGTGCCTATTTCGTGTTTTCCACCGTGATCCTGGCCCCGCGCATCGGCGCGACCTCGATGCTGGCCCTGATTCTCGCTGGCCAGATGCTCGCCTCCCTGGTTCTCGATCATTTCGGCTGGCTCGGTTATCCGGTTCAGCCGGTCAGCCTGCAACGGTTGCTGGGCGCCCTGCTGATCGGCGCCGGAGTTTATCTGGTCCGGTTCTTCTGAACCATACCGGCTGAGCAGGGTAAATATTGCGACCGACGGGTAGCCTGCGGCAACGATCAGTGTTTTACTAGGATTGAACCCCTAAAATGAGTGAGGAGACAAGCATGATCCTGTCAACCACCCCGCAGATCGAAGGACAAGCGATCGTCTGCTACCTGGGAGTCGTCACCGGCGAGGCGGTGCTTGGCGCCAACATCTTCAAGGACATGTTCGCCGGCATCCGTGACATTGTCGGTGGCCGCTCCGGCGCTTACGAAAAAGAGCTGAAAAAAGCCCGTGACTATGCTTTCGAGGCGATCCGGGAGGAAGCGACCGCCCTCGGCGCCAATGCCATCGTCGGCATCGATATCGACTACGAAGTGCTCGGCAAGGATAACGGCATGCTGATGGTCAGTGTCAGTGGCACCGCGGTGCGGCTCACCAACTAACGCCTAAACAACTCAGCTTTTCAATGAATTCGGCAAGATACGTTGACATGCCGGGAAAGTGTTGCAGAATTGGTCTGTTGACAACTTGATCGGTCCAGTCCGATTTTCACGCTCTCCAGGAGCCATACTAACGTTTTGAGAGGAGGATTTATCATGTTCAAGAGTATCAGCCGGTTTTTGCTCTGTACACTCGTCGCCTGCTCGCTGACCTTTGCCGTGGGGTTCCTGCAAAAGGCCGATGCCGCCCCGAAGTATCGCTGGAAACTGGCCCAGACCTGGGGCACCGGATTCCCGATCTTCGGCGATGCGGTTATCAAGATGGCCGATATGGTTAAAGAAATGTCGAACGGCGAAATGGAAATCCGTATCGATTCCTCCAACAAGCATAAGGCCGCCTTCGGCATTCTCGACATGGTCAACGCCGGCCAGTATGAAATGGGGCACTCGGCGTCCTACTACTGGAAAGGCAAGGATATCAGTACCATGCCCTTCACCACCATGCCGTTCGGTATGATCGCTCCCGAACAGTATGCCTGGTTCTACTATGGTGGCGGCATGCAGCTGATGGAGGAGGTTTACGCCAAGCACGGCGTCTATTCTTTCCCCGGTGGCAACACCGGCAACCAGATGGGGGGCTGGTTCCGCAAGGAGATCAATACCCTGGATGATTTGAAGGGGCTGAAAATGCGGATTCCCGGCTTTGCCGGCGAGGTCCTCTCCAAGCTCGGCGTTGTCGTCACCAACATCGCCCCGGGAGAGCTCTATACTGCCCTGGACCGCGGGACCATCGATGCCCTGGAATGGGTCGGCCCGTCCCTCGACCTGAACATGGGCTTCCAGAAGATCGCCCCCTACTACTACACCGGCTGGCATGAGCCGGCTACCGAGCTGCAGTTCCTGGTCAACAAGGAGAAGTTCGACGCCCTGCCGAAACACCTGCAGGCAATCCTGAAGACGGCCATGGAGTTCGCCGCTTATGACATGTATGCCCGCTCCTATCATGAAAGCGCCGTCAACTGGGCATCGATTGAGAAGGAGTACCCGAATGTGAAGATCCGGACCTTCTCGCCGCAGATCATTGCGGCGATGAAAAAAGCCAACGACGAACTGCTCGCCGCCTACGAGGCGAAGGACCCGGAGTTCAAGAAGATCATCGAATCGCAGCAGGCCTACATGAAAAAGGCCCGCAAGTGGACCGCAATTTCTGACTATGCTTATCTCAAGGACAACCTCGAGTAGCTTCATGCCAGGCTCCCGGCTTAGCCGGGAGCCTGGTGGTTGTCACAAGGACGTTGCATGCTGCTGAAACTGGAAAAAAAATTCGACCGCTTCTCCGACGTCATGGGCTGGATTGCGGGCTTCCTGAACCTGGTCATGCTGGTCAACGTCTTTTACGACTCGATCATGCGCTACTTTTTTCGCACCGGTTCGATCGCCATGCAGGAGCTGGAATGGCACCTGTTTTCCATCGTCTTCCTGTTCGGCATGGCCTACTGCCTCAAGGAGGATGGCCATGTCCGGGTCGATATCCTCTATGACCACTTCTCACCACGCTGGAAGGCCATCGTCAATATCGCCGGAACCCTGCTGTTCCTGATCCCGCTGAGCGTGCTGATTATTGAAGGGTCGATCTGGTACGTCAACGAGGCCTACACCATCAACGAAATCAGCGGCGACCCTGGCGGGCTGACTCACCGCTGGCTGATCAAGGCGGTCATTCCAGCCTCCTTTATCTTTCTGATCGTTTCGGCCACCGGCTTTGTCATTCGCAATCTCAACATCTTCCGGGGTGTCGAGGCCCCTCCGGAGCACAGGATCGAAGACGATGTGCTCTAAGTCGTCCATTGGCCCGAAGAGTCATCCCCCGCAAGGTATTCGCCGTAGCTCCAGAAGGAACCTGCAATGATCGGTCTAGTCATGTTCGGAGTCGCCCTGGTCATGCTGCTGGTGGGCTTTCCCGTCGCCTTCACCTTTGGCGGTGTGGCGGTCTTTTTCGGCCTGCTGGCCGAAGGGACGAAGATATTCTCGCTGATGCCACACCGCATCTGGTCGATCATGAACAACACCATTCTGATGGCGATCCCGCTGTTCATTTTCATGGGCATCGTCCTGCAGAAATCGAAACTGGCCGAGCGGCTGCTCGAATCGATGGGTTTTCTGTTCGGCGAGATCCGCGGCGGCATCGCCATCTCGACGGTCCTGGTCGGCGCCCTGCTGGCGGCCTCGACCGGCGTCGTCGGCGCCAGCGTGGTGGCCATGGGGGTCATTTCGCTGCCGGTCATGCTCAAATACAACTACGATAAACGACTCGCCACCGGGGCCATCTGCGCGGCCGGCACCCTGGGCCAGATCATCCCACCCTCGATCGTGTTGATCATCCTCGGCGATGTCTTCCAGGAGCCGGTCGGCGACCTGTTCAAAGCCGCCCTCTGGCCGGGGCTCTCTCTGGTTCTCTTCTACGTCGCCTACATCGTGGTTATCACCATCCTGCGGCCGAAGCTGGCACCGCCGGTCCGCCTGGAGAAGATGCGCGGGAGCAAAGCCCATCAGATCGGTCAGGCCCTCAAGGCGATCGTCCCGCCACTGGTGCTGATCATCCTGGTGCTCGGTTCGATCCTCACCGGGGTGGCGACCCCCACCGAGTC